>NZ_JBHTJS010000046.1:0-45216 GCF_042676125.1 Oceanisphaera ostreae | reverse complement strand
GAACGGCTTCCCCAGTAACTGTTAAATACTCTATCAATTCATCTGACTTAAACATACAAGGGTCGATTTCAATCGACCAAAAACCATAGCACGGCCTAAAGAGGTCGAATACTCCTTGCCTAAATAAGGCGACCCTACGCTTGGGGGAGGATTGGTATAATACCAATCTAAGTAAAAATGTGATCTAGTTTAAAATCGGATACGAGAGGAAACAGAGTCAACTCCCACGACACGCCACTGGGCTAGCCATCTTTACTGGGTAGCGGCTGCGAATATTCACAGGGAATTCGTTCCATTACCCAACAAAGATACACGGCAGCACGCTGCCCCCTGGGGGCTCAGGAAATGCCATCCATGGCATTGTCACGGACGTGAGAGCCGATCTCTATTACCTCTCCTTAAGCACCGAGTTGTCTGTAAAGCGCAGCGACAGGCGACCTCGCAGCCTAGGGACGGATAAAGAGATCGGCTCCACCGACCATCACATAACAGGGATGTTATGTGTTTGAGCGTCATAGGCGAGTGTGTTCCGCCGAGATGAACTGTTTTAATCTGACCGAATATCCAGTGAATATTCGCAGTAAATTAAAATGGTGAATGTCATTAACCCTGGCAGCGTGTCGGTGGAGTAGAGCCTTTGTTCGACCTTTACATGAAATAAAATCAGACCATTTTTTTAGTGTGATTGGTATTACTTACTCAGTTTGGTGTAAGTATATGAGCAGAGTACTATGAAGTTGATACTACTCATTCATACAGTCTTCCAGTTCATGGAACAGCTGATCGCGCAGCGCGAATAAGGCGTCTAACTTGTCTAAGCCAGTGCTGGCTTGCCCTGCCTGGTGTGCTTCTTTTAGCTCCAGTGCAAGGTCGCGTATTTGATGGTGCAGACGATACTGAGTTGCGAGGCGTTCGGGGGAAATAGCTGGTTGGCTGGCCAACCAATGGTTTAGGTAACCTTGTTCAATATCAAGTTGTGGCCAGTGTTTACTGTGATTATGCAGTGTATTTGCGATGTCTTCGAACCAGGTATTGTGCTCTATGCTGGCATAGAGCAAGGGGAGTTTTTCTCGACTTAGGCGACGTAAATCAGCCCAGTGGGGTTCGGGTTGCCATGTAGCTACCCAGGTAAGAATATTTGCTGCTGGCATGGGCTTGGCAATACCGTAACCTTGAGCAATGTCACAACCAATGCGTAATAAGGTATCACCATGCTGGAGGGTTTCTACACCCTCGGCAATGACCTTGCGGCCAAAGGCACCTGCTAGGCTGAGCACGCCGTCGAGTATGGCCAAATCTTCTGAGTCTTGCAGTATGTCACGGATAAAGCTTTGGTCGATTTTGATGACATTGGTTGGCAATCTCTTTAGGTAAGTGAGAGACGAGTATCCGGTGCCAAAGTCATCGAGGGATATGCTGACCCCCAGGGCTCTGCATGCCTCCAATGTGTTAGATATTTGCGCCAAATCGCCCAGCGTACTGGTTTCCAGAATTTCTAGTTCCAACAGCTCGGCACTAATATCTGGGTAGCTCTGTAACAAACGTTCGAGTAAGTGTACAAAATCGGGCTGTTGCAGCTGGCGAGCACAGATATTAACGCTAACGAGCAGGCTTACTCCTTGCTGTTGCCAGTTGCGAATCTGTTGTAATGCAGTATCCAGCACCCAGTTACCTACATTCACCGCAAGAGGGTGATCTTCAATAACAGGTAAAAAATGTGCAGGTGCCAATAATCCCTGTTCGGGATGTTGCCAGCGTATCAGTGCTTCTACGCCCAGTACCTTGCCAGTACGCATATTGACCTTGGGCTGATAATAGAGCACGAATTGATCGGCTTTAAGGGCTTCGCTGATATGTTCCAGGCTTTCGTGGTGGCTACGCATGTTGCGGTCTTGCTCGGCATCAAACAAGTAGTAACGATTTTTGCCAGCCAGTTTGGCTTGATACATAGCCTGATCGGCCTGGCGTATCAGTTGTTCGGACTCTAGATCTTCTGCTTGCGGATAAAAAGTAACCCCCAGACTGGCGCTGACCTGTAATCGGTGGCGACCCAGCTGTATCGGTCGTGACGCCGCTTGCAGTAGCCGATTAAGTAAAGGAGCGCTGTCTGCCAAGTCGGCTAAATCGAGTAAAATGGCCACAAACTCGTCGCCACCGAGTCGTGATAATGTATCGCCCTCTCTGATTTCGTTTTTCATGCGCGCGGTCACCGTCATTAACAGTTGATCGCCTGCGGTATGCCCGTAGCTGTCATTGATCTGCTTGAAACCATCCAGATCCAGATAGACTACGGCGAGTGACTGTTGCCGACGCCGAGCTTGCAGCATCGCCTGTTGCAGCCGGTCGGCCAGTAGTACTCGGTTAGGTAGTTGAGTGAGCGGATCGTAATGAGCCAGTCGTTCCAGTTTTTGCTCATTGGCCTTGAGCTGGGTGATGTCGGTAGCAATGCCCAACAGGCCGACGGCTGTTTTACTTTCAGACCCGTCATAAATAGGGGTTTTAACCTCTAAAAAAGTCACTTTTTTACCGTCTTGATGGCTGGCTTCAAACTCGCTTTGTATCTGTTCTCCGCTTAATACATAAGAGTCTACTTGCTGATAACGCCGCAGCTCTTCTTTAGAAAAGAACGGGGTTCCTTGATGGCCAAGCAATTCTTGTGCGGTGCAATTGAACAATTTCAGGGTGGTACGGTTAGCATAAATATAACGAGAATGGGTATCTTTCATGAATATGCAGGCGGGGACATGATCGAGTGCTTCTTTAAAGCGTTGGGTCTGCTGGTTGGCGGCCTTGAGTGCTAATTCGGTTTGTTTACGGTCTGTGATGTCGGTCATCATGCCGTACCAGCTGATGGAACCGTCCGCTTCTTTGTGTGGCTGAGAGTCACCAAATAGCCAGCGCTGGGTGCCGTCTGCAAATATCACCCGATACTCGTGACGCCAAGGTTCCAGGGTTTCTGCCGAGTGTTGTGTGCTGCTCAATACCTCGGCAAGATCAGCTGGGTGAATCAGCTCTTGCACTAAGGTACCGTCTTCTTGAACCTGCTGATGGCTCACACGATAGATCTGGTGAATACCCTCACTGGCATAGGGGAAGCAAGCTCGCCCGTCGGGGTAAAGTCGGTATTCATACACCATGCCCGGGATGCGGCTGGTCACTGCTCTTAGGCGATTAAGTAATTTTTCAAACTGTTGTTCGCGCTGATTAATTCTCTTGGTTAGTTTTTTTGCCAGTGCCAAGGCTCGAGTACGGGTTCCCGAGATAGACTGAAAGAGGAAAAATAACAAAATAGTCAATGCGAAGCCGATTAAGGCAGTCATCCAGCTGCTGGTGTTATTAAGCAGCTGGCCAGGTTGTAAGTGATCAAATATCAGCAGCCATTGTCGGTCATTGAAATTGATTATTCGCTGTTGTTGTAAAGTATTGGCAGGAAGATTGTTATATCGCTCATGGTTTACATACAGCAGCTGCTGTATATCGTTATTGCCATCGTATACACGCAGTTCAATGACTTCTTCCTGGTGGCGTGACCAATCAGCCAGTATATCCTGCATGAGATCGTCCATGCGGTAGGCGCAGTATGTCCAACCAATCAGAGCCTGTTGACGTTGCTCTACCGTGTTTACGAGTGCGCCCTTTTGATAGAGAGGCACGAACATTAGGGTGCCAGCTTGTATGTTATTGTTGTTTGCTATTTTGAGGTCAACTCTGCCACTCAGTGTTGCTTTTCCTGTCTTTGCTGCTTTTAACATGGCGGCACGGCGCACTGGCTCACTCAACATGTCGTAGCCAAGAACACGTAAATTGTTACCAGTAGCGGGGCTGATAAAAAGAATAGAGGAATAGCGATCACGATTACCAGCAGGCCATACTTGATAGTCAGCAAGGCCTTCGCTTCGTATCTCGGCAATATGATCTTCAAGGTTTTCAGCTGACATCAGCGTAATAACCCCCATGCCGGATATGCCACTTACTGCTTGTGACACTTGCAGCTTCTTGACGTACTGTGTCCATTCTTGGCGAGTAACCGAGCCTGAAGCATCAAACAGGCCGGCGCCTCCACGCAGTACCAATGCATAAGCGGCTAAACGCTCTTCAATTTTAATGGCGATTTGATCGGCAGTAAAAGCAAAGTTTTTAATGGCATTGCTTTGATTAAGCATCTTGACTTGTAAGGAGGCAAAGATGGTCAGCAACAAGCCTGAAATGGCAATTAACCACGCGAGTCGGGACAGTTTAGCGGCATAATGTTGGATCATAATCATCAATGAGCCTTCCTTAGCTCAATGTTAGAGGCGATATCAGTAATAGCCAAAGTGAGCGCGATAATAAAAATCAGGCAGTTTCAAGCAACAGGTCTTTATTCATTTTCAATGTTGAATCAATAGCGTGGCAGTACCCTGCCATTATCTCTTTTTATATTCTATCTGTTGATTTTATCCTGTAAGTAATAGGTGTAACAGATAATGACCCTAAAGCCTAACAGAGTCTGGTTGCCGAGCATATTAAGTGCATAGGAGCAGAGTGACTGACTCACTTTGGTTGTTATATTTTGTGTGGTTTATGTATTAAAAAGTAGTGACACTGGGGCAGTTAAAGCGAATAAAGCGGGGTGTTGGCTCTTATTTATGTAAAGAATAAAAAACGGGCGCCTGGCCCGTTTTATCGTGGTTGCAGAATAAACTCAGCTAATGGCTTTAGCTTGGGCAGTTAAGCGTATGGCACCATCGGCAGCATGGGCAAGCTCTTGCCCTTTCTGTACAAAGTGGCGGCTAAAGTATTGCTGGTGTTCACCGTGCTCATGAAAATGATGAGGAGTAAGAATGGCAGTAAGTACCGGGATTTCAGTTTCTAGCTGCACTTGCATCAAGCCCGAGCACACGGTCTGTGCCACAAAGTCATGACGATAAATACCGCCGTCTACCACCAGGCCACTGCAGGCAATGGCAGCATAGTGGCCGGTTTTGGCCAACAGTTTGGCCTGCAGGGGAATTTCATAAGCCCCTGGAACGGCAATAACGTCAACTTTATCGGCATCATATCCCAGCTCGATAAGTTGACTGCGAAAGCCTTCTAGTGCGTTAAGCACTATGTCGGCGTGCCATGAGGCGTGAATAAAGGCAATGCGTTGGTCGCGAACATTAAAGTCGCTTTTTTTCGTTAAGCTCTGATCCATGGGTAAATCCTATTATAAAAATCACTGAATCAGGGTGAACGTACAGGCAAGCACAGCATAGGCGAAACTAGATTCGCAAAAGGCTGTGGGTCTTTGGTCAGCACAAACCACACTTAACGGTGCAGTAAAACTGTATTAAAGGACATGTCTGACGCTCTCTCACATCCGGACTATCACCGTCGGCTCTGGAATCACACCAGATCTGCTAGACCCTTATCGGCTGAGTAATCTAGCCAGTAAGGCGCTCGCGGGCTTCATGGTTGGCCTGTTGTGGCCTCTTATGTTTACCGCCGGTGGGGAATTGCACCCCGCCCCGAGAACGAAATCGGTTATACCGATGATGAGAATATAGAGTTTTATGACAGCATAGTAAAGCCAAGCCCTACGGGCAGCGGTAAGCTTTAAGCCGTAAGCTGTCAGTTTAAGGAAAATATAGCACTGGGCGCTATGTTTTTTCAGCCAGCGCGTTACGGATATCGTTGAAGCTGTGCTGTTCTAATCTTGCAAAGCCTGACAGCTTTTTGGCTTTTAATTGGTTAAGTAGTGGCGTGCTAATACCGCATAAAAAGCAAGTGAGGGTATGCAAACTGAGGGGGGGAACACTTTGTGCTTGCAGCTCTTGGCACCACTGCTGCAGTTGTTTAGTTGCAGGCAAGGGCGGTTTAGAGGGGGTAGGAAGTTGTGCTGGCTTGCCGGTACACACCGAGCAATGGCCGCATCGTTCTGGTGCTTGATGATCTGCAAAGTAGGCAGCAAGGTTATGGCTTAAACAGCTGCCACTTTCAAAGAACTGGATCATCTCATTGAGGCGGGTAATTTCGCTGTGCTCTTTTTGTTGAAACAAGTGGTGCAGGCGATTTGTTTCTTCAGTTAAGTTCAGAGTCGGTTGCAGTACTTTATACACTTCAATCATCTGCTTGCTTTCTAGGGTGATTAAACCTAGCTGATGTAAATAGTCTAGTGCGCTTATTACACGTTTACGCTCACCTGACGCCTGTTGCCAAATCGCTTCAAAGTCGACTTGGCACCAAGTTTTAGCCAGTGGCGAGCCATTAAATACCGCACTTAAAAACGCCTGTCGCTCGGGGTTGAAGCGGCCGATGATGTCATCAGGCGAGGCATTAAACTTAAAACGATAGTCAGCATAATAGCTGTATAGCGGCTCTATGATGCCATTAAGCTCTAGGTACACCAGTAGGGTTCTAAGCGGTAACACGCGGATATTACAGTGGTTGGCGAGACGAATGGGCATAATTTCCCACTGCTCGCCGTTGCTAGGAAGTTGTTGTAATAAGGACAGAATCGCTTCGGGCTCGGGCGTGTCGCCATAGACGAAGTTTTCTAGCACATTCTGGCCCGCTAGATTGCCGAGTAAGATACAGTGTGATGGCTGGCCGTCTCGCCCAGCTCGGCCAATTTCTTGGCTATAGTTCTCAATCGACTTGGGTAAGTCGAAGTGAATTACGCGGCGAATATCAGATTTATCTACGCCCATACCGAAAGCGATGGTGGCGACGATGCAAGGCTCGCGACCGTCCATAAAATCGCGTTGTAATTGTTGGCGACGCTCTTGCTCCATACCCGCATGATAAGCTTTTGCCTGAAGGTCTGCAGCCATGATTTTCTCCGCTACGTGCTCGGCAGTATGTTGCAGGGTGACATAGACAATAGTTGGTGCTTTGGGCTCTGTTCGTAGTTGTGTAATCAGGCTGCTGATTTTGTCGGACTCCGCCACGGGGAATACTTCCAGGTGTAGGTTGGGGCGGTAAAATCCGGTTAGCACGACGTTGTCGGCAGGCAAAGAAAATTTTTGCTGCATATCATCAATAACGTTAGGTGTTGCGGTGGCCGTCAGCAGCAATACTTGAGGAATGTTCAAGCTCTGGCAATAGCTCGGCAGTTTTAAATAATCGGGTCGAAAATTGTGGCCCCACTCCGAGATACAGTGGGCTTCATCAACAACGAGTAACGATATTGGTACTTGACTGATAAACTGGCGAAACCGTTCGTTTTTAAGCCGCTCAACCGAAATCATAAGTACCTTTATCCTACCTTCACGCACGCCTTGCATCACGTTGCGACTTTCTTCAAAGCTTTGCGTGGAATCAATGCTGGCAGCTGGAATATTCATGCGCTGTAAAAAAGCCAATTGGTCTTGCATGAGTGCTAACAGCGGCGAAATAACCAAGGTGAGATGGGGTAGTAATACCGCAGGCAGTTGGTAGCACAGCGATTTACCCGAGCCAGTTGGGAAAATGGCCGCAGCCGACTGACCTGCCATGATGGTTTCAATGACTTGTTGCTGTCCAGGGCGCAAGGTAGAAAAGCCAAAGTGTTGTTGTAAGGTGTTGAGCAGTGTCATTATTTTCGTCCCGAGAAAGCGATGGTTATAGCTTGGCTTGCAGATGTGGCTTTGGCAACATTAAAACTAAACAGTAAAGAGGCAAGCCAAAGTCACAGACCAAACCTTTTTGCAACGGAAGAACGCAGAAGGCACGGAAAAATTAAGCTGGGATAAAATCGACGAGTGACTCAGATATTTCATGGTGAGAGCCAGCCCTTGCTTACTGATGGTGTCGGTGGTTTGGCTCTTACCCCTTATATAGCTTTGGCCCTTTCAGATCTGATCTCTATTTTTCCGTGGGTTCTGTGGATTCCGTGGCGAGCCCAGTAAGATGGCATAGGGCAAGAACCAACAAAGAGCGGTGTTTGTCCTTTGCTTACGGCGTATAGCTGCGGTTTAAAGCTGCCCGAAGGGCTTAAATACCGGGGGCGTCATGCCGGCATAAAAAAGCCAAGACCTTGACTCAGATCTTGGCTTTGGATTTTCTTTAGTTGACCGCTTATGGATGACGGCTTAAAGCTGTTTTTTAGAACGTCATAAAGTCTTGATGGAAGGACTTTTCACAGTAGTTGCAGCGAAAACGTACCTGTCTTTTAACTGCGCGCACCTTGAACTTACTGCTCACTTGTTCGTTGTGGCTAATGCAGTTCGAGTTAGGGCACGAGAATACCCCTTCAACTTGCTCAGGTAATTGCAGTTGTAGCTTCTCACCTACTTCAAAGTCTTCAATTAAGTTAACCGTGGCGTCTGGTGCAAACAGAGCTAGTTGGTTTGCTTGCTCGGCAGAAAGCCAGGTATTTTCTACTTTAATGATGTCTTTGCTGCCCAACGCGACCGACGGTAGGTTAAGGCCGACGGTGATTCTTTCTTTATTTTTAATCAAGCCAAACAATTGCAAAATCTTAATGCCTTGGCCGGCCGGAATATGGTCAATAACGGTGCCATGATTGATGGCTTCCACTTGGAGTTGGCTTTTATTTATCATGTCTTTCATAGCAGACTCTCGCTTAACACCAGCGCAAGCAGAGCTTGGCGTGCGTAAACGCCGTTTTCTGCTTGTTGAAAATAATATGCATAAGGGGTGTCATCTACCTCAACCGCAATTTCATCGATGCGCGGTAGCGGGTGAAGTACTTTAAGGCTGTCTTTCGCGCCGTTGAGTACGGCGGGTGTCAGCACATATTTTGATGCTACATGCACATACTCTGCCTCGTCGAAACGCTCTTTTTGTACTCGCGTCATATAGATAATATCGAGCTCGTCCATCACTTCTTCCATGCTGTCGCATATTTCGAAGTTGATGCCTTTGTCGATTAACTCATCACACAAGTAATCTGGCATAGCTAGAGCTTGAGGCGCAATAAAGTAAAATTTGCAGCCAAATAAGCTTAAGGCTTGAGTTAAAGAGTGTACGGTGCGGCCATATTTAAGGTCACCGACAAAGGCAATGGTGAGCCCCTGCAAGGTGCCTTGCGTCTCGTAGATACTGAATAAGTCCAACAGGGTTTGCGTAGGATGCTGATTTGAACCATCGCCGGCATTAATCACCGGCACAGAAGAAAACTCGGCCGCTAAGCGGGCAGCACCTTCTTGAGGGTGGCGCATAATAAAGGCATCACAATATGAGCTGATGACTTTGACTGAGTCGGCCAGCGTCTCCCCTTTTTTGGCCAGCGAAGTACTAGTGCTATCAGAAAAACCGATTACCGAGCCGCCCAAACGCTGGATGGCGGTTTCAAATGATAAGCGGGTGCGGGTAGAAGCCTCAAAAAAACAACTGGCTACTACTTGATGCTGTAGTACCTCGGGATGAGGCTGAGATTTAAGTTTTACCGCGGTATCTATGACCAATTCCAACTCGGAACGAGTGAAATCGGTGATAGAGATTATGTGCTTTTGATATAGTGGATTTGCCATCAGCAACGCTCTTGCAGGTGTAGGGAGAGGGCCACAAAAAAGCCCCAATATGGGGCTATTAGCGCTAATTGATTGCAAACGCGATCACCATGACCGCCACTAAGATCTGTGGCTCTTAACAGAGCAAATTGTTTAGAAACAACAATGAGCATTTATTGGTCACTCCAAGCGCTTGCGAATCATGCAGATTATAAAGAAATGTGTGCCATAAGCAAAATATCGCGTGAATATGGTGAAAAGATAAGCGAACAAACCAGTTTATAGCAAATAGCACTTTACCTTTAAGCCAGTATCTCTATAATTCGCTTCGTATTGCAGGGGTGTAGTTCCAATTGGTAGAACGGCGGTCTCCAAAACCGACGGCTGGGGGTTCGAGTCCCTCCACCCCTGCCAACTTCTTGCAAAAGCCAGCTTAACAGCTGGCTTTTTGCGTTTTGGAGTAGCTAAATGACGCCGAACCAAGCACAGCTTTGGCAATTATTGGCATTACCTGCTTGGCATTGTGCTCACCCCGAGCGATTGCCCTTTGCCCCTGCACCCTCTGTGGCCAGCGCCGACGTACTTATTGTGATTGGCCAAGGCAAAATATTATCTTCAGTAATGACTCGAGACTTAATGCAGTCCTTAGGCCTTAGCGATACTCAGTTGCAGATCATGGATGAGGCCGCTTGGTTGGCTGCCGATCAACCTTCGGCTCCTATCTTGTTGGGTCTAAACCTCACCTGCAGTGCCGAACGTTTTAGCTGGCATACCAGCTTACCTTTATCTGCAACGGAAAAAAAAGCACTGTGGAGCTGCTTATGTCACCTTTATTTCGCCCACTAACTGCTGACGATTTAGATACCATGCAGTTGATCGAGCAAGCGGCCCATGCTCATCCTTGGAGCCGCAATCTGCTAGCGGAGAGCTTTGGTGAGCGCTATTTTACAGGTTCGTTATGGCAGCCCTTACAGAAAGCAGCGGAGTCTGTGTCGGGGGGGGGACGGTTATTGGGCTATTTTATTGCCGACCGTATTCTTGATGAAAGCACGCTGATGAATATTTGTGTTGCACCCGAGCTACAGGGGCAAGGGTTCGGTCGGCTGCTGATGAGTTACTACTTACAACATTGCGAACAGTTTGCTGTTAGCCAATGTTGGCTTGAAGTTAGAGCGTCTAACTCTGCGGCTCAGGCGCTATATTTAGCCAGCGGCTATCAAGAGAATGGGCGTAGGCGACATTATTATCAAAGCGCTGCTGGCGATGAAGACGCGGTGCTCATGGAATTAAAACTAAAAAATAGTCTTGTTGTTCCTATACTTAACGGCACACTCTTTCAAGGATGAAAGCATGAAAAGTTCATGGATAGCACCGTTGCGCATTTGGTTTAGTGTAGGCGGGCTCGGTAGCTTGTTACTGTGTTCTTTGCCTGCTCAGGCAGACGTATACCGTTATCTAGATGCCAATGGCATGGTGCACTATACTGATAATCAAAATTATGCCGTAAAAACGTTGCCTACCAACGGTAAAGAGCACAGCTTTAATCGTGACGGTGTACTCGTACGGGTCGTCGAGAAGCCTGACGGCCATTACTTTTTTGCCTTAAATCGGCTTCTAAGTGCCGTAGATCTTACCTTTCGCTTTTCTCAGCAGCACAATCTCGTAATTCCTCAGCAAATGCAGCAGATACTGACATTGCCGGCCAAGAAAGAGTCATTTATTGGTAAACTATCGGCACAAGGCCGTGGCGATTGGCGCTATCACTATGATTTTTCCTATGGCGGCGAGCCTAGTACACCAGTTCAAGCTGCGACATCTAGCAAGTTTAACGCCCGACAGATCAAGCTTCCTGCCGATTTTGCTAACAATAAAAGAGTTGGTTCTTATTTTTCTGCCCACCATGATTTGGCTTCACCGATAGTGGGACGTTACCGTATTGCTCAAGGATTTAATGGCGACTTTAGTCACAACAAGTTGTCCAACCGTTATGCGCTGGATATTGCCTTGCCCGTGGGTACAGCGTTATACGCCACTCGAGATGGAGTGGTAATGGCAGCGGTAGATAGCCATGTTGGGGGCGGTTTGGCACCACAATACCGCGGTAAGTCCAACCACCTGCGTTTGCGCCATGCCGATGGCAGTATGACGTTGTATGCTCACCTGCAAACTGGGTCGCTACGAGTGCGCAAAGGGGACCGAGTTAAAGTGGGGCAGCGGGTTGCAGCATCGGGCAATACGGGCTACAGCTCTGGGCCCCATCTGCACTTGGCGTTACAAATTGTTAAATCCGGGCGCAATGAGTCTATTCCCTTTACCTTGCAAGGCAGTCAACCGGTAGCCGGACTGTGGTTGTCAGGCACGGCTTGGGGTGATGAGTAGTGAAAAATGCTAAATAAACCATACCGTGCAATATAAGGCATCTGGCTGAACATTAGGATATGTTATTGGCTTCGCCCTTTGGTTTGGATTTAAAGCCTTAAATTAAATATTTTTTTAGGTTTTTATATTAAATGATGGCTCTGGTTAATATCGAAACCAGTTGATTTATCCGTTGTCTTGTGGCCTTTTACATCTTTTTTTATGTAAATAGCAACGTGAATAGGCAGGATATAAAGATGGCAGAGTCAATTGATATCGCAAAAAGTGATGTCCGCAGCATAAGTCACTATATGCAAATATTGGGCCCCGGTATTTTGGGGGCTGCCGCTGCCATTGGTGGTTCGCATTTAGTGGCCTCAACTCAGGCTGGCGCCATTTATGGTTGGCAGTTGGTGGGGCTTATCTTATTGGTGAATCTGCTTAAATATCCGTTTTTTCAAATTGGCGCTCGCTACACCATGGCGGCAGATGAAACCTTAATACAAGGTTACGATCGCATCGGCCGTGGTTACCTTTATTTGTTTACTGCCCTAAATCTAGTGGCTGCGGTAATCAGTACTGCTGGTGTAGCTATGTTGTGTGGCAGTATTTTAGGCTTGTTTGTTGGCGAAAGTCTAACAGTGACTCAGCTGAGTATGATCGTGCTGGCCGGTTCCTTAGTGTTCTTGATTACCGGCCATTACAAGACACTCGATAAGGTTGCCAAGTGGGTTATTATTGGTTTGGCGGTGGCTACCGTAACCGCGGTTTGTATCGCACTAAATAAAGGAGGGGTAGCGCCACCGGACTTTGTATCACCTAGCCCGTGGAATATGGCCTCGGTAGGTTTTCTTGTGGCGCTAATGGGCTGGATGCCGGCCCCCATTGAGCTTTCGACTTGGAATAGTGTGTGGCTACGGCAGAAAAAAGAGCTAAACAGCAGCCTAGATTATAAAGATGCACTGGTCGATTTTAATGTCGGCTACATTACTTCTACCTTGTTGGCGCTGGCTTTTGTGGCATTGGGCGCCTTAGTGTTACATGGCAGCGGCACTAGCCTTGCCACCTCGGGTATTGGCTTTGCCCATCAGTTAGTGAATGTTTATGCCAGTGTGATAGGCGAATGGAGCCGCTGGCTGATCGCACTGATTGCGTTTTTATGCATGTTTTCCACGACCGTCACGGTACTAGACGGCTACAGCCGAGCTTTAAGCGAATGTTTTGTGCAGTTGGGTCAGCCGCAAGGCAGTGGCCCTACTGGCACCGGCAGTCGCTATACCTATCCCTTGATGATTGCCATGGGCATTATTAGTGCCTTCATCATTATGTTTTTTAAAGGGGCGCTGCTGGCCATGCTAGAGCTGGCGATGATTTCTGCCTTTATCAGTGCTTTAGTGTTTGCTTGGTTAAACTATCGTTTGATGAAGTTACCCTTGGTGCCGGAGCGCTTTCGTTTGGGACGCGGCATGGTCGCGTTAAGCTGGGTGGGAATTTTGTTTTTTGCCGGCTTTAATCTACTGTTTGCCTATTGGTATTTGTTGGTGAAATAGCATAAGTAAATGCGATGTTGAAGCTAAAAGGTTACGGTGTTTCATCTTGTTTTTACATTACGGCCAGCTAATTAGCTGGCCGTAATGTATGGGGTCAGTGTTAGTCAGTCAAAGAGGGGGGCAGCCTTGTCTTTTGTGATCGCTGGCGCGAAAACGCTGTCATCTTATTCTGCAATCAATGTTAACGTAAGAGAGCAAGTGGCAGTAAGGCGTAAAAAGAGTTTTATTTTCCACTGAAGATAAACGTATAGTGTTTTAGCGGTTACGTTATTGTTATGCAACTTTATGAGCTTATTACGCTTTTTTTGCTTAAAGACAACCAAGGTTGTTGATGGCTTAAAACACATCGACGCGTCGCTATAAGGTGGATAAACGTAGCGTACAGTATAGCTAAATTAAGCACTGTATTTAGCCAAGAACACCCACATAAAGGCTGCTGGCATAGTGACGAGATAGTGAATAAATAGTTCACTTCACACCAGCAGCAATTTTGGTGGTTATATCAACATTAATTAGGGATGTATTATGTTAATCGCAATTCCAAAGGAAACGCTTAGCGGCGAGACTCGGGTGGCAGCAAGTCCCAAGTCGGTAGAGCAGCTACGCAAACTGGGGTTTGAGGTGTGCATCGAGCAGGGTGCAGGTAGTTTGGCCAGCTTTGACGATAGCGCTTATCAAGCAGCAGGCGCCACCTTGGTGGATGCCAATGAGGTGTGGCAAGCCGCTATTATTTATAAGGTTAATGCGCCAAGCAGCGATGAAATTGAACTGCTGCAAGCCGGTACTACGCTGGTGAGCTTTATTTGGCCGGCGCAAAACCCCGAGTTGGTCGAGCAACTAAAAAATAAAGGCGTTACCGTACTGGCCATGGACATGGTGCCACGTATTTCTCGTGCACAGTCGCTGGATGCGTTGTCTTCAATGGCGAACATTGCCGGTTATCGCGCAGTGGTTGAAGCGGCACATGAATTTGGTCGCTTTTTTACCGGTCAAATCACCGCTGCAGGCAAGGTCCCCCCGGCTAAAGTATTGGTGATTGGCGCCGGTGTCGCGGGCTTATCGGCCATTGGCACCGCAGGGTCATTGGGTGCTATCGTGCGCGCCTTCGATACTCGGCCCGAGGTAAAAGAACAGATTAACTCCATGGGCGGTGAGTTTTTAGAGTTGGATTACGAAGAAGACTCTGACTCAACAGACGGTTACGCCAAAGAGATGAGTCAGGCGTTTATTGATGCCGAAATGGCGCTGTTTATGCAGCAAGCCAAAGAAGTCGACATCATTATAACCACCGCGCTTATTCCTGGCAGACCGGCACCTAAGCTGATTACCGCCGACATGGTGGCCAATATGCAGCCTGGCTCGGTGATTGTCGATTTAGCAGCACAAAATGGCGGTAACTGTGAGCTAACCAAGCCCGGAGAGCTGTTTGTAGCCGACAATGGCGTTAAAATTATTGGGTTTACCGATCTTAATGGCCGTTTACCCACTCAGTCTTCCACCTTGTATGCCACCAACTTGGTGAACTTGGCCAAGCTGTTGAGTAAAGAAAAAGACGGCAATATTAACGTTGATTTCGACGACGTAGTGCTGCGCAACATGACCGTGGTCAAAGATGGCGAAGTGACCTTCCCGCCGCCGGCCATCAGCGTGTCTGCCGCACCCAAGGCGGCCGCTCAGGCACAGCCTAAGGTCGAGCCTCACGCCAAGCAACCGAGCAACCTCAAGTACTACTTAGGCGGCGTTGGCGTCTTGCTGTTCGCTTGGCTGGCAGCCGTGGCACCGGCGGAGTTTCTGTCTCACTTCACCGTATTTGTACTGGCCTGTGTTGTTGGCTATTACGTGGTGTGGAACGTCTCTCATTCCCTGCATACGCCTTTGATGTCGGTGACCAACGCCATCTCGGGGATTATCGTGGTGGGTGCTTTGTCTCAGGTAGGAGGCGGTGGCTTTGTCAGTTTTCTGGCCTTTGTGGCAATACTGATAGCGTCAATTAACGTGTTTGGCGGTTTTACCGTGACACACCGTATGCTGAAGATGTTTAGGAAGGGCTAATAGAAATGTCACAAGGACTTGTAACTGCGTCTTATCTTATTGCCGCCGTGCTCTTTATTTTGAGCCTAGGCGGTTTATCCAAGCAAGAATCGGCTAGGGCTGGTAACTGGTATGGTATTGCGGGCATGACCATCGCCCTGCTGGCCACCATTTTCAACCCCGAGGTCACCGGCCTTGGCTGGATCATAGTGGCTATGGCCATTGGTGCGGCCATCGGTATTCGCTTGGCACTTAAAGTGGAAATGACCGAGATGCCGGAACTGATCGCCATCTTGCACAGTTTCGTCGGGCTGGCGGCGGTGTTTGTCGGCGTTAACACCTATCTGGATCATGAGCCATTATTGGGTGCCATGCTTAATATTCACAATACCGAAGTCTTTTTGGGTGTGTTTATTGGTGCAGTCACCTTTACCGGATCCATTGTGGCCTTTGGCAAGTTGCGTGGTTTGATCTCCTCCAAGGCGTTGCAGCTGCCTCATCGCCATAAGCTGAATTTGCTGGCGCTAGTGGTATCAGCACTGTTGCTGATTTGGTTTGTGCAGGTAGAAGGCTCCACCTTCCCGTTATTGGTGATGACCCTAATTGCACTGGCCTTTGGTTGGCATTTAGTGGCCAGCATCGGTGGTGCGGACATGCCGGTAGTTATCTCGATGCTGAACTCTTACTCGGGTTGGGCAGCGGCGGCAGCGGGCTTTATGCTGTCAAACGACTTACTAATTGTCACCGGTGCTTTGGTAGGCTCAAGCGGTGCCATTCTGTCTTACATCATGTGTAAAGCAATGAACCGCTCGTTTATTTCGGTCATCGCCGGTGGCTTTGGTTCCGACGGCGCCGTGAGCAGCGGTGGTGAAGAGGAAGAGGGCGAGTACACGGAAATGAACGCCGAAGATGTGGCTGACATACTGAAAAACTCACAATCGGTGATTATCACCCCAGGCTACGGCATGGCGGTGGCTCAGGCTCAATATCCGGTGGCTGAGTTAGTGTCTAAGCTACAAGCGGCGGGCGTTAAAGTGCGCTTTGGTATTCACCCAGTAGCTGGGCGATTGCCTGGGCACATGAACGTGTTGTTGGCAGAAGCCCGAGTACCCTACGACATCGTATTGGAAATGGATGAAATCAACGACGATTTCAGCGATACCGATACCGTGTTGGTGATCGGCGCGAACGACACCGTTAACCCGTCTGCGGCAGAAGATCCAGCCAGCCCTATTGCCGGCATGCCGGTACTGGAAGTGTGGAAAGCACAGCAGGTAGTGGTGTTCAAACGCTCGATGAACACCGGGTATGCCGGGGTGCAAAACCCGCTGTTCTTCAAGGATAACAGCGTCATGCTGTTTGGCGATGCCAAAGACAGCGTGGATAACATCCTCAAGGCGCTGTAATTGGTTCGGTAATAAACAGAATATAAAAGGGAGCTTCGGCTCCCTTTTTCATCTCTAAAGATAACTTAGCGTAATGGTGCTTTACTCTATAATCACATGAGTTAAGTCTTAGTGTTAAACATGCTAATGAGTGGCGGCTTACGTTTGGCTATTTTAACGGCGGTGCGTATACTAAATATTCACTTTATCTTTAGTCGAGTAAAGGCTTATGGAATTTATATTAATCGCAGTCTTGGTTGTGATTGTTATATGGGGCATAGCCGCTTATAACAATTTCGTTAAATTGATCGAGGCGGTGAATAACTCTGAAAAAGAAATATCAGTGCAGTTAGATCGGCGGGGCAAGGTGTTTGACAGCTTGATCTCTGCAGTGAAGCGCTACATGGAACATGAAAGTGAGGTGTTTACCAAGGTGACGGCATTGCGATCGCAAACACTGGATCCGACCGTTTCATCACAAGAAGTAAAAAATGCACAAGATGAGTTGTCTAAAGTCGTGAGCAGTGGCTCTCTTAACATCGCAGTAGAAAGTTACCCCGAGTTGAAAGCCGATCGCAACATGATGCAGCTGCAAGAAGAGATTGTGTCCACCGAAAATAAACTGACCTTTGCTAAAAAAGCCTTTAATAATGCTATTGAGCGATACAATGTGGCTAAAGGGAGTTTTCCTGGGCTGATTATACCTAGTGTATTTAGTAGTTTAAATAAAACCTTTATTTATTGGTCTTTAGATGAAGAAACTATAAAGACCGAAGAAGCGCGTAGAGTTCAGTTTTAATAACAAGCCCCATGCGGGGCTTTTTTGTTTGAATTTTTTCTTAAAAAGTAAAAAACTATGGATTTTAGAGAGTCAATTACTGTTAACAATAGAAAAACTAAGTTGGTGGTCTGTAGCTACATTGTCATCATGATTGTAATTGGACTATTAGCCGACATTTCTATTCGGCCTTTATCTGAAGTGGGGCTGCTTCATGATATGCAGCTGTATATTACCTTTGCTGAAACTCCCTACATCACACTGGGCATTTTTTCGCTTACCTTAATCGGTATTTTCATTATCAGTAAGTTTGGGCATAAGTTAATGCTGTCAGGATCCACTTATCGAGAGCTAGTCCCCGATAGTACCTTGTCTTATGAAGATAGAAGAGTGGTCAATATGGTCGAGGAAATGGCGATTAGTGCCAACCTTGGCTACACCCCTAAGGTCTTCATCATGGAGACTGAGCAAATGAATGCCTTTGCGGCAGGTTGGAGCAAAAACAACGCCTTGGTTGCGGTGACTTCTGGCCTATTAAGCAAGCTTACTCGTAGTGAAGTGCAAGCGGTTATTGCTCATGAGGTGGGGCACATATTGCATGGTGACTCTAAGTTAACGCTTTATGTCGGCATTTTGGCGAATGTGATACTCACCATTACTAATGTGTTTACTCGAGTGTTTTTCTTTTCTCGTAGTCAAAATAAAAGTGCGAATAAGGCGAGGATGATTTTGCTGGTGCTGAATTTCGTACTGCCGATTGTCACTCAAGTACTCTACCTTTATCTTTCTCGCACCCGAGAGTATATGGCGGATGCGGCATCAGTGAGGTTGACGGGTGATAACCAAGCCATGATCTCTGCATTACAGAAGATTTCAGGTGATTACGACGTTCATGAAAATTATAAAAAAGACGAGCAGTCTTATACCGAGAAGTATCGAGCCGCAGCGTATATATTCAGCAAAGGGGACTCTATTTTTTCAACTCATCCTTCTATAGAGAACAGGCTAAAGAAATTACGGGGCGAGTGATGCTAAGACAACTGAGTGGCAGCTATCCACCACTTAATGAGCATAAAATAGATAGGCCTCGCTATCACTATGGTCATTACCTTGCCAAACACAGGTAAATCCCTTATTTTTTAGCACTTTATCGCTATTAAGGAAAGCAAATGACCAGCAGGCAGGGCGCCTTATCGCTTACTTTTCCCGTGATGATGGGCTATTTACCTCTTGGGGCCGTATTTGGCGTGCTGTGGGTGGATGCCGAACTCACTTGGTATTGGGCACCATTGATGAGCATTATTGTGTATGCGGGGGCGCTGCAATATCTGGCGGTTGGCATGCTGGCGGCGGGCATTGGCTGGATTGATTTGGCGGTGGCTTCGCTGTTAGTGAACTTTCGGCATTTATTTTATGGCCTTTCCTTGTACCACCTGCTGCCGAATGGCGTGTTGGGGCGACCGTACTTCATCTTCGGCATTACCGACGAAACCTATTCGCTGTTAAGTGCCTCGGGCCACGTAAAAGACAGTAAGACGGCGTTAAAAATAGTTGCATTTAATCAGTGTTATTGGGTGTTGGGCACCCTGATTGGCATGGTGCTGGCGCGAGGTCTGCCGTCGGGCTTGCAAGGATTAGACTTTGCGCTGACCGCTTTATTTACGGTGTTGGCGGTTGAACAAATACGCGCTAAAAAAGACTGGGGAGCCGTCGCTCTTGGGCTAGCAGCGGCAGCCGCTGCAGGCATCTGGGTAAGTGAGTACTTCTTATTGGCTGCCTCTATTCTGCTGGTATTGGTGTTGCTGACATGGCCACAGCCACAGGAGGCGAAAGCATGAGCGAACTAGATTATCTCATCAGTGCCCTGATCATGGCTGCAGTCACTTTTGGTTTACGGGCCTTTCCTTTTATGGCACGGGGCTTTATTGCTCACCACAAGCGCATCCAGATGCTGGGTCACCGTTTACCGGTAGCCATGATGGTACTGTTAACCTTGTACGCTATGAATGTACATAATTGGAGCCAACCAGCCGATGGTTATGCGCAAACTCTCGCGGTAGCCATAGTGGCAATATTACAGTTATGGCGCCGGCAAGCCTTACTCAGTATTCTAACCGGCACCCTCGTTTATATGGCTCTGATGAATGGCTGGTTGTTTTAAGCGCCGTAAGCCGTAAGGAGTGAAACGTTAGGTGTAAACCTGCTTGTTGTGTGCCGACTTGCTCGGTGTGCTCTTAGTTCTTTGTATCTAAGTGATTATTTCAATTATGTTTTATAAGTTATAAACTTTATTTTTTGTCTTTCTCTGTCTGTTGCGTAGCAAAAATCGTTTTATAATTTGGTTTTTTCTGACGGCTTAAAGCGTACCACTGTCAGCTTGCTGTCCATATAGGATATAATTGCCTCCCGTTAATTTTGGATGATTATTATCATGGACTGTTTAGCTTCTACTGCGTGGTCACGGCTGCGTACTGCTTGTGTGAGTGTGTTGTGTTTGGCGGGAGCCGCAGCGCTGCCTGCACAAGCAGAGGCGTTTGTGTTTACTGCTATTCCAGATCAAGATGAGCGCCACCTTACTGAGCGCTTCGGTAAAATAGCCGACTACCTGAGTGAGCGGCTTGAGGTAGACGTTAAATATATACCAGTAAAAAGCTACCCAGCCGCAGTGAGTGCGTTTCGTAATGATCAGGTGCAGCTGGCTTGGTTTGGCGGGCTAACTGGAGTGCAGGCGCGTGAATTAGTCCCCAATAGTGAGGCCATCGCGCAGGGCACAGAAGATACCGAGTTTGTGAGTTACATCATTGCCAACACCAGCACGGGGTTGGAGAGAAGTGAGCAGTTACCTGCAGAGCTAGCCGGCAAGCGCTTTACCTTTGGTGACAAGGGCTCGACCTCTGGCCGCCTGATGCCAGAATTCTTCTTGCGCGAGCATTATGACAAAGCCCCCACTGAGCTATTTTCGCGGGTCGGCTTTTCGGGTGATCATAACCGCACTATTAGCCTAGTGCAGTCCGGTGCGTTTGAAGTGGGCGCGCTTAACTACGCGGTATGGGATGCAGAGCTTGCTAAGGGCAACATAGATACCAGTAAGGTAAAAGTGATTTGGGCCTCACCGAGTTACCCTGATTATCAGTGGACCATTCGTGGCGACGTGGATGCACGTTTTGGCGCTGGCTTTAAAGATAAGGTGCAGCAAGCCTTATTAGACATGACAGATCCTGAGCTGCTGGCGGCGTTTCCGCGTTCAGGGTTCGTAAAAGCCACTAACCAAGATTATACCCCGATCCGCGACACTGCGGTGTCCATTGGCATAATGGATGATAAATAGTGGACGCCCAATAATTGATGGTTGTTATTTAATTATGGATGCCAAGTGCGAATGAACGCCGACAGCTGCCTGTTTCAGTTTCACCGACAAAACCTAGGCTATGGTGCTAGCCCGGTGCTGCCTGATCTTACCTTAAAAATATACCAGGGTGAGCGAGTGGCACTGCTCGGTGAGTCAGGCACTGGCAAGAGTACCTTGTTGCGTCACTTGCGCGAATTACGTCCCAAAGAGGTGGCTTGGTGCCCGCAAAATCCGAGTTTAGTACCGGTATTATCGACGTTTCATAACATTTATATGGGCCGGCTAGCGCACTATTCGGTTTGGTATAATCTGGCCAACCTGGTGCGGCCGCAGGCGAAGCCCAAGGCTGAAATTGGTGAACTAGCCGATAACCTTGGGCTCGGATCTCAGTTGTGGCAGTCGGCAGAGCGGTTATCTGGCGGCCAGCAAAGTCGGGTTAACTTAGGCCGTGCCCTGTATCAGAACAGACCTATTTTTATGGGAGATGAGCCGGTATCGGCATTGGATGAGCGCCAAGCCGATGCACTACTGCAGCTGTTGTGCGTGCGACACAAAACGGTGGTGCTAGCACTGCATAATATTGAGCAAGCACTTACGCACTGCACGCGAATTATTGGTTTGCGGGCGGGGCGAGTGGTGCTGGATGCGCCAACGCATACCCTAAATGCCGCTGATCTCAGCGGCTTATATCAAGTCGCCTAATGCCTGTTGTTCGCCCTAATCGTGCCATGTTGCACAGCAGTCTGTTGTTTGTGCTGCTGGCAGTGCTGTGTCTGCCGTGGGCGGACTTGTCCATTAGTACTTTCGACCCTTGGTTTGAACTAACGCGATTGGGGGCAGGGTTATTGCAGCCCACTTGGCCTGCATTTGGCACCTTGTTGTCGGCGCTGGCCAATACCTTGGCGTTTGCCTTGCAGGGCGTGGCGCTGGGTGTGGTATTAGGGCTGCTGCTGGCCGCTGGTTATCGACGTGGTAGTGTGCGCCGTTTGGCAGCGGGCTTGCGTGCGGTGCACGAGCTATTTTGGGCGCTGTTGTTTATTCAGTTATTAGGCATCTCTCCGCTGACGGGCGTGTTAGCCATTGCCTTGCCGTATGCGGGCACCTTTGCCAAGGTGTTTGGCGAGCTGTTTGAAGAGGCTGACCCCGCCCCTGAGCAGGCGCTGGGTGTCGATTTAGGAGAAGAGCTCGGCTGGTGTTCGCGGCTCTGTTATGTGCAGTTGCCGCTGTGCTGGCGACAAATGGTCAGCTACATCGGCTATCGCTTAGAGTGCGGAATTCGCAGCTCAGCAGTGCTCGGTTTTATTGGCCTGCCTACCTTGGGTTATCACCTAGAGTCTTTGCTACGCCAAGGTTACTACGCCGAGGCCGCTAGTTTCTTTTATGCGCTGGTATTACTGATAGCCACTCTAAAGTGGTGGCTGCGACCGAAATTGTTGCCGGTGTATTTGAGTGCTGCATTATGGTGGCTGCCACCACAGGCGGTGTTTAACTGGTCGTTAATTGTGCGCTTTTTTACCCAAGATATCATACCCGCCCCGCTGCACCAGGGAGAGTGGAATGAGTTGTTACCTTGGTTACACGACTTATGGAGCCAGCAAATTGCCCCCGGCTTATTGAATACGTTAGTGTTGGCGTTATTGGCCTTGGTGGTAATGGCGGTGCTGGCGCTAGTGTGGTTTCCGGCTATTTCCCAGCGTTTTGGTAACCGCGCTACGCGGTTGAGCAGCCATTTTGGATTAGTGCTGATGCGCGCCTTACCAGAATACCTACTGGCCTTTATTGGTACCCTGTTGCTGGGGCCGAGTATGTTGCCGGCCATAGCGGCACTGGGCTTGCACAATGGCGCCATTATTGCCCACCTGCTTGGTCACCACCTCAATACCTTAACGCTGCGAGAGGATGCGCCAAAAGGAGTTAATCTCTATCTATTTGAGGTATTGCCGCGACTGTATCGTCCCTTTATGGCCTACAGCTTATATCGTTTTGAAAACGT
Source organism: Oceanisphaera ostreae (assembly GCF_042676125.1). Taxonomy (NCBI): domain Bacteria; kingdom Pseudomonadati; phylum Pseudomonadota; class Gammaproteobacteria; order Aeromonadales; family Aeromonadaceae; genus Oceanisphaera; species Oceanisphaera ostreae. The sequence continues at coordinate 22,356 of NZ_JBHTJS010000046.1, read as the reverse complement.
AGTACGAGAAACGGCCATCCTCGGCATGTTGGGTATTCCTACGCTGGGCTTCTTTATTGATTCTGCGTTTAGTGAGTTTCGCCTAGACAGGGCCATGGTACTGCTGTTGGTGTGTGCGGCGTTAAATATTGCCATTGATGCGCTGGCGCGGCGCCTGCGGCGGAATTTGCACTTAACGGCAGCGCCACGCGGCTAGCACGAAGTTAGGGCAATACACGCTATTGATGGAACTGTGTATGTTGCTGTATTAGCGAGCATTTCCCTGGCGAGTCTTTATAACAGACTAGTTTCTTGCCGATGCTAAATTAAAGAAAGCGCGGTAGCCTTTGACTACTGCGCTTTTTTTGTTTAGCGAGAAAAGTGCCGTTATAGCACTAAGCCGCCGTCTATTTTTAGTACTTGGCCGGTGATATAGCGCGCGCGGTCACTGGCTAAAAACAATACCCCTTCGGCAATATCTTGTGGCTCACCCAAGGCTCCTAATGGAATACGAGCCGCCATTTTTTCCAGTACTTTTTCGGGTACGGCCTGAGTCATTTCGGTATTAATAAAACCGGGGGCAATACAGTTGGCGCGAATTTGCGCGCCGCCATGTACTAATTCTTTAGCCCAGCCTTTGGTCATGGCAATGATGCCGCCCTTGCTGGCCGCATAATTGGTTTGGCCAATGTTACCATCAGTACCGACGACAGAAGAAATGCTCACTATGCTGCCTTTGCCGTGTACTTTAATCAGCGGCAACATGGCTTGAGTCATCAAGAAGACGCCTTTCAGGTTTACGTCCAGCACCTGATCCCACTCGGTCTCACTCATCTTGCCGAGCAGCGCATCACGGGTGATGCCGGCGTTATTCACCAGCACATCGACACGGCCTTGTTCATCGAGGATGCGTTGGCTCAAAATGGCAAGGGCAGAGGCGTTACAGACATCCAGAGTAATGGCGGTGATGTTGGGGTAATCACCAATCCAGCTTTCCGCCGGTGCCATATTGATATCGCAGGCATAAACGCGCTTTGCGCCTGCCTTGGCGAGAGTCTCACTGATAGTGCGGCCTAACCCTCTGGCGGCTCCGGTAACAACGCAGATTTTTTCGTACATATCCAGATGAGATGTATTCATCAGCAAAGTCCTCGAGTGAATAAAATAACTCGGATAACCAACAGGTGGAACCGAGGCTTCGATTGTAGCTTAAATTTTGCGCTGCATTGTTATGTTGATCTTCAGTATTCTTAAATATTCTTAATATTAACTTGGATATATTAATTTTGTAGTTTGATTTTAAATGTAATTTTTTGCTATGCATTATTGGCGGGTGTTAGGCGGAAAAAGGATAGATAGCAGTAAAATTGGAGCTTTTTAGGGGGGATAAACAAAAAGGCCCGCACGGGGCGGGCCTTTTTTAATAAGAGTCGATTAACTTACTGGCCATTCCAGGCAGCAATCAGTTCGCGCTCTTCATCAGTCATCTGAGTCAGGTTACCCAAAGGCATATACTTGTTGGCAACCACTTGCTTGATATGAGCAGCTTGCAGCAAGATTTCCTGTTGGGAGTCCAGCACTATGCCCAACGGCGCCGCAGCAAACATGGCACTGGTTGGGGCGGCTGCATGACACTCTACACAGCGGTTATTCATAACAGTTTCTACTTGCGCCAGCGTCACGTCACCAGCAGCGTCAGCGACAACGGTGCCTGTTGCTTCCACGACGGTGCCGTCGGTCGCAACCACACTGCTTTGAGTTTGAGCTGGAGCAGGTGCCTGTACGGCTTTCTTGGCCGTCGGCGCGCCAATCCACACAGCAACCAGAATCAGTGCCACGCCCGCAATTGGGTAGCCTGGGCGAATTTTGCCGCCATGCATCAATACAAAGTATTGACGGATCAGAGCACCGGCAAAGATGAACAACACCATGATCACCCAAGACAGCGAGTGAGTGAAGGTGAAGGCGTAGTGGTTACTCAGCATCAACAACACCACTGGCAGAGTGAAGTAGGTGTTGTGTACTGAGCGTTGCTTACCACGCAAACCATCAATTGGGTTTGGTTTGTTACCGGCCTTCATGGCATTAACCATGCGACGCTGGCCTGGGATGATCCAGAAGAACACGTTGGCAGACATGGCGGTAGCCATCACTGCACCGGTCAGCAAGAAGGCGGCACGGCCAGAGAAGATGTGCGTGCTTAAGTAAGCAACTACAACCATCATCACGGCAACGGCAACACTCAAGATTCCATCGCGGGTCATGTTGGGGCTGATACGCTTACACAGCTCGTTATAGATAACCCAACCTAACAGCAGAAAGGCCAAAGCAGCAATGTTGGCTTGCGTACCCGTCATATTGGCAGCCCATTCCCACGGGCTGTTACGGTTGACCAAGTAAAAGCTAGGCTTGGTCAGGTATAACAGGGTGAACAGACCAAAACCTGATAACCAGGTAGTGTAGGCCTTCCAGAATGACCAATGCAGATCGTCTGGCAGATCTTCTGGGCTGCTTGCATATTTTTGGTTGTGGTAGAAACCACCACCGTGCACCGCCCACATTTCACCAAACACGCCTTTTTTCTTGCAAGCTTCGCCTTTAGGCGGCTTAAGGCCGTTATCTAGCATAACGAAATAAATAGACTCACCTAGCCATGCGATGGCCGCGATGACGTGTAGCCATCTTATTAACAAGTTACCAAAATCCAGCAGATACGCTTCCATGGTCTTACCTTCTCTGTTTCATATTTATTAGTTGGGACCCTAGCGCATCGAAACAGGTGCCCAGCTTGCTATGAGCTGGGGGCTGAGACCACATGCGCTGCCTTCTTGCGTTCAAATTGTATACTATTTTAAATTCAGAATGTTGACAATTTGTGTGTGGATTTTTTTCAATTTCGTGATGAATGTCAATGAATTTAACAGTTAAATAGTTTTTAAGCTGCAAAAAAATTTTACTTTTTGATTTGGCCATGCTTTAAATTGTTATTTATCAGTTGCTTATATTTTTATAGGTGGAGGACCTTTTTATTTACGCAATACTGATTAAAAAACATTCATCTAGTGCCAGATAGCGTAATTGTAGCGGGTTTTGTGAACAAGTGAGCAGTAATTTTTTAAATGTATCGAAAGTGCTAAATATTTGCATATATTATGCTCACCTCCGCCAGCATCGTCGGTAGTTTAGCGCAAAGCTCGGGCCTTAATTTTTTTGATTGTTTCGTGCAGTGTGTGCAATGTGTGTTTCAAATTGTCTCACTCGAGCTAATAGCAACGCCTGTAAAGGCGCGGTGGCAAAGTTGGGTTGCAAACGATGCAACACATGACTAACGCTTTCGAGCGTTGACAGCGCTTGCCCACCTGGACCCTTGCGAATGTCATAGGCACTGTTAGGCGCTTGACTAAAACTTAGGCTGGGTAATTGTCGTAACCACGGATTAAGGTGCAGTAAGCGCCGAGTTTTACGCCAGGTACCATCTAGTACGATAAGACCGCCAATGCGATGACAGGTTTGCTTACCTTGCTCGCTATCCAGATCAAGCGCCTGTGGCCCCGGATACAGCAGCCACCAACCTCCTTCAGGTGGAAGCGGCGGAGGTGCCAGTTGCTCAGTGATTTCGACTTGTATATCGGGCAAGGCTAAACGCAACAGGGGTACCGTGCTTTTTGCGTGCTTCGCTTCTAAAGGGTGCTGTAAAATAATCACCGGCAGAGGACAAGCCTGCGTGACTACGTGTCCGCACAAACAGACACTTTGTGGTAGCTGACAACATGAACAGTAAGCGCGCGACATCAATACCCCATCTAATATCTAATTATGAAAAATAGTGAGTAATCTGAAAAGCGCGCATCATAGCTATAAGCACACTAGTGGTGAAGCACTTACCCATAATTGATTTTTCAGCATGCAAATTTAACTGTTGATTGAGGATCGGCCGCAGATCAGCGACAATAGCCGCCGTTTTATCTGTTACTCCCCGAGTGAGGCTTAGTTTGTTGGCCCTTCGCTCCTTCATCAAAGTAGAAGAAATCCGACTATGTCATCATCGCAGTTTCTACAGGAAGTCGCCAAGCGCCGTACTTTCGCCATTATTTCGCACCCGGATGCGGGTAAAACCACTATCACCGAAAAAGTACTACTGCACGGCCATGCCATTCAAAGTGCTGGTACCGTAAAAGGCCGTGGCTCTAACCAACACGCCAAGTCCGATTGGATGGAGATGGAAAAAGAGCGAGGTATTTCGGTGACCACCTCTGTGATGCAGTTTCCCTATAACGACTGTCTGATCAACCTGCTTGATACCCCTGGGCACGAAGATTTCTCGGAAGATACTTATCGTACGTTAACGGCAGTCGACTCCTGCCTGATGGTGATTGATGGCGGTAAAGGGGTAGAGGACAGAACACGCAAATTAATGGAAGTGACGCGCTTGCGTACCACGCCCATTGTTACCTTTATCAATAAGCTGGACCGCGATATTCGCGACCCCATGGAGCTGCTTGATGAGGTAGAGAACGAACTTAAGATTATGTGTGCACCTATCACGTGGCCCATCGGCAGTGGTAAGTGGTTTAAAGGTGTTTATCACCTAGAAAATGATGAAATTACCCTCTATCAGCCCGGCATGGGCCATGCGATTCAAGACATTAGAATCATCAAAGGCTTGGATAACCCGGAGCTGGAGAGCATTTTAGATGCCAAAGAGTTGGCCGATTTGCGTGAAGAACTTGAGCTGGTGGTGGGTGCTGCTACCGAGTTTGATCACGCGCTATTTTTAGCCGGTGAGCTAACGCCTGTCTATTTTGGTACTGCGCTCGGTAACTTTGGTGTAGACCATGTGTTGGATGGCTTTAGCAAGTGGGCACCGGAGCCGATGCCACGCGCAACTGAAGCGCGTGACATTGAGGCCAGCGAAGAAAAATTCACTGGTTTTGTGTTTAAAATACAGGCCAACATGGATCCGCGTCACCGTGACCGTATCGCCTTTATGCGCATCGTATCGGGTACCTATAATCAAGGTATGAAGATGAAGCATGTGCGCATTGGTAAAACCATCAATATTTCCGATGCGGTCACCTTTATGGCGGGCGATAGAGAACGAGCAGAAGAAGCCTTTGCTGGCGATATTATTGGTTTGCATAACCACGGCACCATTCAAATTGGCGATACCTTTACTCAAGGCGAAGACTTGAAGTTTTCAGGCATTCCTAATTTTGCGCCAGAATTGTTCCGTCGCATTCGCCTGCGCGACCCGCTAAAGCAAAAACAGCTGTTGAAAGGCCTAGTGCAGTTATCGGAAGAGGGCGCGGTGCAGTTATTCCGCCCGCTGGATAACAACGACCTTATCGTGGGTGCGGTTGGGGTATTGCAGTTTGATGTCGTGGTGGCTCGTTTGAAATCTGAATATAACGTAGACGCTATTTATGAGTCGATTAACGTGTCTACTGCGCGTTGGGTCTATTGTGATAATGCGAAGAAGTTAGATGAGTTTGAACGTAAAGTGTCACAAAACTTGGCATTGGACGGCGGCGATAACCTGACCTACATTGCTCCCACCATGGTTAACCTGAACTTAACACAAGAGCGTTACCCTGATATTGAGTTCAGCAAAACCCGCGAACACTAAGTTTAGCGCTTTAGTGATTGAACATGAAAACGCCGGCTGCAGCCGGCGTTTGTGTTTATGGTAGTTATGTGAAGAGTAAAGAAGACTAACTAACCCGTAACACTAAACTAAAGGCCTAAAGGCCTAAAGGCCTAAAACCCTAGAACATTTTTGCCACGGCATACACGGAAAAATAGAGATCAGATCTGAAAGTGATTTAATTGGTATTACTAATAAGATCCTTTTCGCGCTTATCTTAGCTTAATTTTTCTGTGTTCTTCCGTGTATTCCGTGGCGAAAAAGTCTTTAATCTTTAAGCTCTATACTTTTTAGATGCGGGTGAGTGTAAGGAGGTTGCATGAGGATTACCGACAGTCATTGCCATTTTGACTTTTCAGCCTTCGAGGCAGACCGAGCGCAGCATTGGCAGCGTGCGCAGGCAGTGGGTGTGCATCGGTTGGTTATCCCTGGTATTGAAGCTGCACAATGGCCGACTCTGCCCAGCCTGTGTGAGGCGCATACTGGGCTTTATTATGGCTTAGGACTGCACCCTTGGTGGCTGGCTAAGGCGGCGGCGGATTGGCCGAGCCAATTAGCTGCCGCACTAGTGTTGGCCAACGCTGATAAACGCTGCGTAGCGGTAGGAGAAATCGGCCTAGATAAGAATTTATCATTGGCGCTAGATCAGCAAGAAGCGGCCTTCATCGTGCAACTTAAGTTGGCTATTGAGTATCAGCTACCGGTGATCCTGCACAGTCATGGCACTCACGACCGAATTCTAAAGTGGCTACGTCGCTATGCCGTTGTCGGCGGCGTGCTACATGGTTTCTCAGGATCTCTGCAACAGGCTGAGGCCTTTTGGGCGTTAGGCATTCATATTGGTGTTGGGGGGACCATTACTTATCCCCGAGCCAATAAAACCCGCCAAGCCATAGCTGCCTTGCCAGTAGAGGCGCTAGTGCTAGAAACCGACTCTCCTGATATGCCGTTATGTGGCTTTCAAGGCCAGCCTAATCATCCCGCACAGCTACCACTAGTACTGACCGCCTTAGCCGGACTGCGCCAGGTAGATGAAACAAGCTTGGCCATACAGCTAGATCGTAACATAGAGCGCCTGTTTGGCTGGTAGCGATGGGTTTGCGGCTCTTTCTTTTTGGTCATTCTGATATGCTGATAGAAATAGCGGGAGAAGAACATGAGCAAACCTAATTTATCCTTGGTAGCAGCAAAGCAAGCGCTGAGCATGATGGACTTAACCAGCCTTAATGATGATGACACCGAGCTCAGCATTCAGGCGCTCTGCCAGCAGGCGGCAACGCCCTTTGGTTGCGTAGCCGCCATCTGCGTCTATCCGCGGTTTATCAATACAGTACACTCCGCCTTACATGCCTTAGGGCTTAGCGAGCAAGTGGCCATAGCTACTGTCGTTAATTTTCCGCATGGCTTAGACAGCATCACACACGTTGAGCAAGATATTCGTGCCGCTATTACCGCCGGTGCCCAAGAGATAGACTTGGTACTGCCTTATCGGCAACTCATGGCAGGCGATAGCGACTTCGGGCTAGCCATGGTGCAGGCGGTAAAAGCGGTGTGCGTTGAACCGCGCATAGCTAAGCCAACCTTATTCAAAGTCATTATCGAAAGTGGCGAGCTGGCCACGGCGGCGCTGATCACTCAAGCCTGTGAACTCGCCATAAAAGGCGGCGCGGATTTTATTAAAACCTCCACCGGCAAAGTAGCGGTGAATGCCACTTTAGATACAGCCGAGCTGATGCTTATCGCCATTCGAGATAGCGGGAAAAACGTCGGCTTTAAAGCCGCTGGTGGCGTGCGTACCACTCAAGATGCCCAGCAGTATTTACAATTGGCTGCGCGTATTATGGGAAAAGACTGGCTAACGCCGGCCCATATGAGATTTGGCGCCTCTGGTTTGTTAGCTCAGCTGTTAAATACATTGGATGAACAGCCCACTGTGCCATTGGCGACAGACTATTAAGCTAAGGGCGATGGAACACCGTTCATTTAATATTGACTTACTACTGAGCTAGCGCATAACTCGCACAAGGAAAGCTTATGAAACGTGCAGTGGTATTAGTACTCGACTCTTTTGGTATTGGCGGTGCACTGGATGCGGCCGAATTTGGCGATCAAGGTGCCGATACTCTCGGCAGCATTGCCTTGGCTTGTGCCGAAGGCCGAGCGGACCTTATTAATGGAGACGTGAGTAGTACTAGCAACAAACGTTTTCCTATGAGCAGAACCGGCCCTTTGCTATTACCTAATTTAGCCAAATTAGGCTTGTTTCATGCACACCTTGCTAGCACTGGGCAATTAGCCGCAGGCGTGAGCTTGCCCGATACCGTTATTGGTAGTTATGGCCATGCGCAGGAAATTTCGTCTGGCAAAGACACGCCTTCTGGCCACTGGGAGCTGGCAGGTGTGCCGGTATTGTTCGATTGGGGTTATTTTTTAGACACTGAACATAGCTTTCCGGCTTCTTTAGTGGCGGATCTCATTGCTCAAGCCAAATTATCGGGCATTTTAGGCAACTGCCATGCCTCAGGCACCACTATCTTGGAGCAATTAGGCGAAGAGCATGTGCGTTCCAATCAGCCGATTTGCTATACCTCCGCCGACTCTGTATTTCAGATTGCGGCCCATGAACAGCACTTTGGCCTAGAGCGCTTATATGAAGTGTGTGAAGTCGCTCGCGAATTACTGATGCCGTACAACATAGCGCGCGTGATAGCGAGGCCCTTTGTTGGTGAAACACCAGCGGACTTTACCCGCACCGGCAATCGTCGTGACTACAGCATTAAGCCACCGGCACCAACCGTGCTCGATAAATTAGTGACCGAGCGCCAAGGCCAAGTAGTGTCGGTTGGTAAAATTGCCGATATTTATGCCCACTCGGGTATTACAAAAAATGTAAAAGCCACCGGTATGGATGCTTTGTTTAACGCTTCGTTGGCTGAGCTCGCCCGCGCGGGTGATAGCACCCTGATCATGACCAACTTCGTCGATTTCGACTCCAGTTTCGGCCATAGGCGCGATATTACCGGTTATGCAGCTGAGTTAGAGGCCTTTGATCGACGATTACCTGAATTATTAGCTCAGTTGGCACCGAGCGATCTGCTGATCCTCACCGCCGATCACGGCTGCGATCCTAGCTGGCCCGGTACCGAGCACACCCGCGAACAAGTACCGGTATTGTGCATCGGTGCAGGTTTAACGGCCGGATCTTTAGGTCAGCGCGATACCTTCGCCGATATCGGCCAAAGCCTAGCTCAGTACTTTGGCACCAGCCCCATGGATTACGGCACTTCGTTTTTAAGCGAGTAAAAGGTAATGGGTAAAGAGTGAAGAGAACGATATAGCACTAAAATTAAGCGCTTTTTTTGTCACGGAATACACTGAAGAACACGGAAAGAGAGAGCAGATTTGAAAAACATTTAATTGGTAAGAGCTAGAAAAAAGCTGCAAGCAGTAGCTTAAAACCATCCAGCTTCGCAGAATTGGCGAAGATCTTCGTTTAAGAAAGTAATCGCTGGCTACAAGGCTAGTTCTTAAAAAGCAAAAGTTTTTTTGTCGACCTTATCTCAGCTTAATTTTTTCTGTGGGTTCCGTGTATTCGGTGGCGAAAGAATTTATTTTTAAATCCTATACAGGAAAAAATGATGGCGACTCCTCATATTAATGCCGAGCGCGGTGATTTTGCCGATACCATACTGATGCCGGGCGATCCTTTGCGGGCGAAATTTATTGCCGATACCTTTTTATCGAACGTTAAACAGGTTAATCAGGTACGCAATATGCTGGGCTTTACTGGCACTTATAAGGGGCGCGCGGTGTCGGTCATGGGCCATGGTATGGGCATTCCGTCGGTGTCGATCTATGCCAAAGAATTAATCACCGAGTTTGGTGTGCAGACATTGATCCGCGTGGGATCCTGCGGCGCGGTACGCGACGATGTTCAGCTTCGTGATCTGGTGGTAGGCCTTGGTGCCAGTACCGATTCTAAAGTAAACCGCATGCGCTTTAAGGACCATGACCTGGCGGCACTGGCCGACTTTGAGCTGGTAAGTAATGCGGTAGCAGCAGCCAAAGCCTGCAAGGTGGCAGTTAAAGTAGGTAATCTATTTTCAGCTGATTTATTTTATTCGCCGCAGCCGGAATTATTCGAGTTAATGAAGCAATACGGCATTCTGGGCGTAGAGATGGAAGCGGCTGGTTTATATGGCGTGGCAGCTGAGTACGGCGCACGGGCGCTGACTATTTGTACAGTGTCGGATCATATTCTGCGTAAAGAGGCACTCACGGCAGATGAGCGGCAAAACACCTTCAACGACATGATAGAAGTAGCTCTGGAATCGGTATTGCTGGAAGACTGAAATTTATTGTGCGAAGAGCAGTGTAAAGAGTGAGGGGCATCGTACCCAGACATTCGGTATTTGACGCATCACTATTCACTCTTTATCGTTTTTTGTCGGTGCTGTCGCCAGTGCTGTAAACCTAATCCCAGCAACAGACCTAGCAGTAGGCACAAAGGAAGTAACCAACCTAAATAGTATTCCAGCTGCTGCCAGATATTACGCTGTGCAACAGCAATGGGGTTATTGGCCAGCTGCAGGCGTAAAAACCCGATAGGCTCACCCTCTTGATATAACGGGCGAACATAGGGCAATGTTGGCTCGATGCGGCCTTCGTCTGTTAGCGCAGCCGACTCGGCTAATAAGTGGCCGCTATCTTCATACAGCTGGGCTGAGCTGATAAGGCGGGCGTTGGCAAGCTCAGTGACGAGCAAATAGCCTAGTGCTTCATCTTCTGTCAGCAAGGCGCGCACCGCTTGTTGCTCGGCATAATCTGCTAAGGGGGTGGCTAGCGTGCGTTGAGGAAACTGCCGCCAGTGATGGCCCAGTTGCGTGACTTGCAACCATTGCCAGCCGGTGAGTAATACCAGCAGTAACAAGGCGAGCCACAGTAGGAGCCGAGGTCGAGTAAAGTGTTTTTTCCACATAGTGGCTAATATTGTCTCTTGCCTGATTAAAAAGCAATACGCTACCCTGAGCATTGGCTTTTGTGACCATAGGAAGAGCAAGTGACACTGTTAATGAATGATTTACCCGAGCAGGTAGCTGATTGGGCGGATATATTGTCTGGAAAATCTTGCCTTTGGCAGTCAGGGCAACTGAGTTGTGGGCATTTAAGTGCGATTAAAGGGCATTTAGTGCTGCTAGCCGAGCATTTAAATAAATCTGCAGTACAACAAAGTTTGCAGGTATTGGACGCTGCTGGCATCGCAGTCGAAGTCGCAGGCGTGAAGCGAGTCGCCGATCGTGATGTATTGAGTTTACGTTTGTCAGACTGGTCATTAGAACTTAAACAACAGTTACAACAGGTTGCCAACGGCTGGGATTTCGCGTGTGTACCTGCTTTGCCTGATGCTAACAAACCGGGTTTGGTGCTGATGGATATGGACTCGACTGCTATTCAAATAGAGTGCATCGATGAAATTGCGCGTTTGGCCGGTGTGGGCGAAGAGGTTGCGGCCGTTACCCGTGCCGCGATGGAAGGTGCCTTGCCCTTTTCTGAAAGCTTGCGCCGTCGAGTCAAGGCATTAGCTGGAGCCGATGCCGCGATTATTGATCAAGTGATTGCCAACATGCCACTGATGCCAGGATTAATTACCTTAGTCGAAGGCTTAAAAGCCATGGGCTGGAAAGTTGCGCTGGCGTCCGGCGGATTTACACCGTTTACCGGCCACTTGCGACATATTCTTGCGCTAGATGCGGATTTTGCTAATACGCTAGAAATTAAAGATGGCCGCTTTAGCGGTGAAGTTCTAGGCAATATTGTAGATGCAGAAGCAAAAGCGCGCATCTTACTCGAGCTGGCCGAGCACTTTAATATTGAGCCAAGCCAAACAGTGGCCATTGGTGATGGTGCCAACGATTTACTGATGCTTGCCCAAGCAGGGTTAGGCATCGCATTGCATGCCAAGCCCTTAGTACAAGAGCAAGCTCCAGTATGCTTTAATCAGCTGAGCTTGGAAGGGGTACTTGGTTTGTTGCAGGCTCCTTAACCGGCAGCTGGCACAGTACCATCTCTGTAATATCAAATACCTGACTCAACACAGAAAGCTCGGCAATCTGTTGCTCTAGCTGCTGAGCTTTATAAAGCGAAGTTTGAGTCAGTTTTTCCCACTCTGGCACCATATAATCGAGTTGGCGCAGTTGTAAGCGGTTGATAATTACTAAGCTAACTCGTAAGTCCTTGCTGTGGCGAGAGTCTTGTAAAAAGGCACGGCGATTAGCATCGGGATCCACTAATAACCAGCTTTGGCCGCTGTTACCTGCCGCACTCGCCGTCCATATCTCAAGATAATGATGATCTCGGCCGTCGGGGCGCAGCAGCTGAGTAAACGTTGACTGTAAGAGCTGGCGGGACACCAAACGGCTTAAATGAGCCTGCTGGTGTTCATTAGATAAAAACGACATTAATGATTGTTGAGCAGGGCAGGAAATGGCGCCTTGCAGGTAGAAACCAGATTCGTTACGGGCCAATAAAAACGTGGGCGAGGATGGTTGTTGTAATGTCTGGCGACTCAGCCAAGTTAACCATGCCGGCGTATGATGGGCCTCGTGTCTAGCGCGAAGCTTACTCTGATTCTGCTCGAACAGTGCGGTCAAAAACAGATAAGCCGCATGAGTTTCTTCTGCCCCTTCAATGCGCAAGTGCAATATTTTTCCGTCCCCACTGATATTAACCACTCGATAAGGAAGATTTTTTAGTCGCGAGCGCGGACTGCGCTTATTGAGTTCGGTCAAGTGCACGGAGATTAGGCAAGGAACTTCAAGACGAAGCGATTCCGTCAGCAACACCTTGATACCCCTGCTCGACAAGTCTTCGCTATGGCCGCTAATAGTTTTGCCTGCGACGGTTAATTCTAACGCACTCTGTAGCTTAAAACGGGTTTCTTGGCGTTTGGATGCCTGTTTTCCTAAGGGGGTGATGGTGGGAGTTTGCTGGCGCAGTGGCCGAATAAAGGGCTCGAGTTGCTGAATATTTAGCTCGGCAGCAATCGGCGCAATGGGGATCGAAAGTGGCGTTAGCCAGAGCTGCCATTTCAGCTGATTTAACTGACGTATGCCTTGCAGATCTAACGCATTTACGGCTTGGTCTGCATAATGCAGTGGACGAATACTGACGTAATAACACAGCAGGGTACCAGCCTTTAATCCTTCATTGATAAAGACAGCAAAGGCTTTCTGCTGCGCTAGTTCGTGCTGGCTGGCTACAAAGTAATAAGGCAGATGCTTACCCTGCCGACGAAAGCTATATAGCAGCGTAGTCGATAATGGTTGCTGGCTCATCTGCAGAATGCGTTCGGGCGATAATAATGTGGTTAGCAGGTCGCCAGGCTGCTTTTGTTGCCAGGGAGCCAGAGTTTTACTACTGTAACGGTTAGTTAGTATATGTTGTAGCTCGCCCTGCTCATCAAAAAACAACGACAGGCTAAGGCTTGTCTCCAAAAGAACTTGTCCCCAGCACTGAGTTTTGACCGTTGTGTATAAATCTTCTGCATCCAGACCGTAGCGAGGGCGGTTTTGTTCGATAAATTCACTCAACGCCTGTTGCCAGTCCGGTGCGTCTTCTAGACGCTGCATCTTCAAGCGGCTTAAATCATCAGAGTCTTGCTTGAGACTATAGCGTCGTGGCGAGGCCAAGCTGACCATGTTGGGTTGTTTGGCCAGCTCCGGAAACGATATAGCTATCTGCTCAGGTAGACGAACGGCATCGGCCAGTTGTACTAACAAGCCTGCTGGAGAGATATCCAGACTGTTCCCCTGTAATGATTTGCCATTATCAAGATGAAGCACAACTGGTGTCACGAAGCGCAATCGGCTTTCTTTACGCTGCAAGCCCAGCGCAGGTAGATGCCAAGAAGTGTTGTTAAACTGAGCTGGCAACTTTCGCAGAGCGGCAAGTTCGGCCAGCAGCACTTCGTATAAGCCGCGAGAATATTCGCCATTAAAATCTTTGAGCAGGGTGTGAAAGCGTCGCGCTAGTGGCTCGGGCATCATGTGATCTAATCCCTGATGGCGTACTAACTGGCATTTGTCAGGGAACAGGCTGCGTAAATCGAGCACGCGCAGGCACGGGCTGGTTAGACGACTCAGCTCAGCCTGCAATCGATAACGAGTATCTTTGTCTGCTTCGGGCAGTAGGCTATCTAGCAAACTGTCAATGTCATTATGGTAACTAAGCGGTACTAACTTATTGAGTAACGTCTTATATGGGCTGAGATCCATCTTGGCCTAGCTTGGGGTTGAGTGGGTGAAAAACTTGGTCCAGTATAGCAGCTCGTTATTAAATGAGTGAATATGCATGGCCAAGTCTAAAACGGCATTTGTTTGTGGAGAATGCGGTGCCGAGTTTCCCCGCTGGCAGGGGCAGTGTTCGGAATGTAAAGAGTGGAATACCGTCACCGAAATTCGATTGGCACCGGCCACAGCCTCCGCCTCTAGTCGTAATAGCCGCTTTGTAGGCTATGCGGGCACTCAAGACAATAAGGTGCAAACACTCGATGACGTCGCGTTAACGGAGCTGCCGCGCATTAACAGCGGATTTACTGAGTTGGATCGCGTATTAGGCGGCGGCATGGTGACAGGATCGGCCATTTTAATTGGCGGCAGCCCAGGCGCGGGCAAGAGTACGCTGTTATTACAGGTGATGTGTGGACTGGCCAGTCGTATGAAAACGCTTTATGTGACAGGCGAAGAGTCACTACAACAGGTGGCGATGCGTGCTCAGCGACTCGGGTTGCCAAGAAATCAGCTGCGCATGCTGTCTGAAACCAGCGTTGAGCAAATTTGTCATATAGCACGAGAAGAAAAGCCTGCAGTTGTGGTCATTGACTCTATTCAAGTGATGCACGTTGCTGAAATACAATCATCCCCAGGTACGGTCAGTCAGGTGCGAGAAGCCGCGGCACAGTTGACGCGTTTTGCTAAGCAGCAAGGGGTGGTCATGCTAATGGTTGGGCATGTGACCAAAGACGGTGCGCTGGCCGGACCCAAGGTATTAGAGCACTGCATTGACTGTTCTATTATGCTTGATGGCGCTAATGACAGCCGTTTTCGTATGCTACGCAGTCATAAAAACCGCTTTGGCGCCGTTAACGAGCTCGGCGTATTTGCTATGACTGAAACTGGCCTTAAAGAAGTGAGCAATCCATCGGCTATTTTCTTGAGCCGAGGCGAGGAGCAAACGACTGGCTCGGTAGTCATGGTTATTTGGGAAGGCACCCGACCGTTATTAGTTGAATTGCAGGCGTTGGTGGATTACTCCCAATTGGGTAACCCGCGGCGAGTGACGGTGGGGCTGGAGCAAAATCGCTTATCCATGTTATTAGCGGTTTTGCATCGCCACGGTGGTTTGCAAATGGCAGACCAGGATGTGTTTGTGAACGTGGTCGGCGGGGTACGAGTGGAGGACACCAGTGCCGACTTAGCGTTGCTATTGGCGTTAGTATCAAGCTTTCGTGATAAGCCCTTGCCCCAAGAGTTGGTGGTATTTGGTGAGGTTGGCTTGTCGGGAGAAATTCGGCCAGTACCCTCTGGGCAGGAACGCTTAATGGAAGCCGCCAAACATGGCTTTACTCGAGCCATTATACCTTGGGCTAATCGACCCAAGCAGGCACCGCCGGGCATGGAAGTGATCGCCGTTAAAAAACTAGAAGAGGCACTAGAAGCATTATAAAGAAGCCGTCAGCTATAAGCTGTCAGTTAAAGAAAAGTCAGTGCTGAGCGCTTTAAAAGAAAGAGCGATAAATTTGAGATATAACCAATGGTAGATCGAATTCATTCTACCTCTTTTCGGCCGAATCACAGTTTTGGGTTACCGCTCTTACCCAAAACAAGTCGCCCCAACGAAACTCCTTACGCTTTCTCAGTCACCTATTAGCTCTTCAAATTGGCGCTGCAGTAAGGTTTCGTCCCCAAGATTAAGCTCCACCAATCGGCGTAAGTGGCTGGCGCTGTTAATGTCTAACTGCTGGCATTCCAGGCCAATAAAACCTGGCTGGTGATAACGTTGTTGCGTGCGCATCATAATATTTTGATCGTGCCCATCTAACGATAGCCGCAGTTCAATGATGTCGCCGTTTTGTGCAGACCAAGGCTCGGTGACGGACACCAGAACCCCATGCAATGAAATATCTTGTACCTCGGTGTGATATTGATGGCCGTCAGCCCCCACAAGCCAAGCTGGAGAGCTAAAACCAATGCGGGTAAATACTCTGCGTTCAGCCATGTCAGCACTCCTTAATTAGGCCGGTTCACTGGTATTCAGGTGGTTTAGCAGTGATACGGCAAAAACCAACCGGTCTTCAAGGTTAAATCGTTCTTCTAACATCTCACCGAGCTGGCTTAAATCGCGATCCAGCTCTAGCAGCGCATCTTCATCTGCTTGGGCGTATTTGTCATGAAAATCCAGCGCTTGTACCGTACCTTTCTTAAGGCGTGGGTAAATACGCTCGGCCAAGGTGCGGCCGTTGCCGCGTGCTGCTTCATAGGCCGCCATTACATAATCGTATATTTCAAAGTGTGCCGCACTAACATAGTCGACCAACTGAGAGCAAAAGTCGGACAGTTCTTTGGGCGTGGGCAGTGTTTTTGCGTTGGTCGACAAACGAATATATTCCACCAGCAAATTTTGGCGAGCATCGATAAATGTATCTAGTGCTTGGTGTTTTCCGGCCAACTGAGCTTTGGTTTGTTCCATTTTCCTAAGCATGATTCCCTCCTTGGGATGACCTGAGCAGGTAGTGACTACCATCATTAAGGAAAATCATTGCTCTGGTCAATAGCGTTGCGCATAACTTGAGCGTTGGCTCGCTATTAAGCATAGCTGTCAGCATTAAAAAAGTCTGTAACTTTAGATACATGCAAGTATATTGCCTTTTTTCTAAGCTATTAAAATTGTTGTTTATGGCAGATTGGGGCTTTACGACATCTGATGTTATAATGTCACCAATTTGCCACCTGTTTTGGAATCGAGGTTGATGAATACACTCAAGAATGATCGTTACTTACGTGCGCTTGCTCGCCAGCCAGTAGATTACACCCCTGTATGGATGATGCGCCAAGCAGGCCGTTATTTACCTGAATATAAAGCGACGCGTGCCGAAGCGGGTGATTTTATGTCACTGTGCAAAAACGCTGAGTTGGCCTGTGAGGTAACGCTGCAGCCGTTGCGTCGTTTTCCGTTAGATGCCGCCATTCTATTTTCTGATATTCTGACTATTCCTGATGCCATGGGATTAGGTCTGTACTTTGAAACTGGTGAAGGCCCTAAGTTTAAGCGTCCCATTACTTGCATGGCCGATGTGCAAAAGCTGGGAATTCCCGACCCAGAAGGCGAACTGCAGTACGTAATGAATGCGGTACGCACCATTCGTCGCGAGCTAAAAGGCGAAGTACCGTTGATTGGTTTTTCTGGTAGCCCTTGGACGCTGGCCACTTATATGGTGGAAGGCAGTGGTTCTAAGACGTTTATGAAAACTAAGGGCATGATGTTTGCCGATCCTAAAGCGATGCACTTGCTGTTGGATAAGCTGGCGGACAGCGTGACCAGTTATTTGAACGCGCAAATTGCGGCCGGTGCCCAGTCGTTGATGATCTTCGATACTTGGGGCGGCATCTTAAGTACCCGTGATTACAATGAGTTTTCACTACAGTATATGGCGAAAATTGTCGATGGTCTGACCCGTGAAAACGATGGCCGCCATGTGCCAGTGACCTTGTTCACCAAAAATGGTGGTCAGTGGTTAGAATCAATAGCCGCCACCGGTTGTGATGGTATTGGGCTGGACTGGACCATCGATATGGCCGATGCTAAACGTCGCGTAGGCGATAAAGTGGCTCTGCAAGGCAACATGGACCCTTCTATGTTGTATGCACCTATTCCTCGCATCGAGCAGGAAGTAGCGACCATTTTAGAAAGCTTTGGCGAAGGTCCCGGTCATGTCTTTAACTTAGGCCATGGTATTCACTTAGATGTGGATCCTGAGCATGCGGGCGCCTTTATTGAGTCGGTGCACCGCTTATCTCGTCCATATCACGCTAAGTGATATCGGTGATATATAAGAGTCATGCATAAAAAAAGCGCCGAGAGGCGCTTTTTTTATTGAATCATGTGAGGAGTCAGTGGTGAGGTTTGAGGAGTAAAACTCTGCACCTTCAGACTCGGGGTTATTCTTCTCCCTTCACCCTTCACATTCATGTTTCAACCCGCTAATTCTTGCTGATATTTGGCGATAGTGGCCAAGAAAGAACGCTTTTCTTCACCGCCTAATCCTTCTGCCATCGGTAACTTAACCTGCATGGCATCTACGGCTCTGTTGTTCACATGAAATTCGTAATGCAAATGCGGCCCAGTAGAGCGGCCGGTATTACCTGATAACGCAATACGTTGCCCACGGCGTACCGTGTCACCTTCTTTTACTAAAAACTTACTTAAATGTAGAAAACGAGTGGTGTACTGGCGACCATGGCGGATCACTAAATAGTTACCTGCCAGCGCGTGATAAACCGACTTAACGACTACTCCGTCACTGGGGGCGAGCACAGCGGTGCCAGTAGGAACCGCAAAATCGGTGCCCTTGTGCGGGCGAACGCGACCGGTAATGGGGTGTTTACGGTTTAAGTTATACGTCGAGCTAATACGCGATGAACGCTCTAGTGGAATACGCATAAAGCCCCGCTCTAAACTCTGGCCTTTATTGTCATAAAACTTGCCGTCTTCATGGCGAAAGGCGTAAAAGGTGTGACCTTTATTGGTCAGCTCCACGGCTTGGAGTTCAGACTTGCCGGTGCTTTTTCCCTTAACGAATTCACGCTGTACCAACACCTTAAAGCTGTCGCCTTGACGCAAATCGCGGGCAAAGTTGAGCCGCCATTGAAAAAGATTAGCGATACGTTGAATTTGGTTAGCTGATAAGCCTGCATCACGGGCGCTAAGATAAAAACTGCCCTTAATCACACCGCTTAGAGCACGGTTTTCCCAATTACTGGTCTCGGTCTTAATTTGACTGTCGTAGCTGTTACCGCTGCGGGTAAAAATGCGCGTGTGTAGTAAGTCTTGTTTGATCTTGAATTCTAGCAACAGATTGTCGGGATCGATCAGTAGGGATAAAACTTGGCCTGGTTTGAGCCCGTCGAGTATTTTCTCTTTATCCGCATCCAATAATTTATACATGGTCGCTAGCGGCAGCCCAAGACCATTAAAAATGGTGCTTAAGGTGTCGCCATTTTGAACATTGTATTGCTGCCACTCAGGTTCGCTAGCGGCAATATCATCTAATGCATCTGCCGACTCAACTGGGCCTAAGTCGTCGTTGGGCAAACTATAAAACTCAGTATTATTAACCTTAGTCTTTGCATGATTTTGCGGCAAGTTCAGACTGTTTGGAATGCTAATACTAGCCGGCTGTTCCAACAAATTCTTGGTTGAGGGCAACATAATAGTGACAGTTAGCGTCAGCGTGCTGAGCAACACCATCCCGTATAGATGCCGCTTGGGTAATTGAGCGGGTAAATTATGTAATTTAGATTGTACAGGGCGGAGAAGATTCATCCGGGTTACCTATGGCTGTCGGAGACTAAAATTATGAATGCAAAAACCGCTTTATTTACCAAGGCATAGACCCAAAGGTAATAAAGCGGTTAATATTTATTACCAAACAGCACGCCTTGAGCATGGCCACGCTTAGTATTAAGCTTGTTTGAACAATTTAGAGCAACAAAGTTCACTATTATATCGGATTTAATTATAAAGCTTTAGTGTTCATTGAGTAAGCAAGTGGTCATGGCGTCTGCCAATTGATGCATAAAAGCAAAATAGCTGAGCGGACCGGGTTCAATATCGGCGGCTAATGGATCCAATATGCCAATGCGAGCTTGAGTATTACGCATCACGGCCTCCACCACGGCCGGCTTAAACTGCGGCTCGGCAAACACACACTCGGCTTGAGACTGGCGCAGTGCCTGATGGATGTGTGCCACGGTTTTGGCTCCAGGAGCCCGGGCAGGATTCACGGTAAAATGGCCAAGCGAAGGTAGCTGATAATGGCGCTCCCAGTACCCATAAGCATCGTGAAATACGAAATATCCGATGCCGGCGGCAGGAGCCAGCTTGGCGGCGACTTGCTGATCAGCCTGGGCCAAGCCTGCTTGAAAGGCGGTAAGATTGTGCTGATATCGGTCAGCATTGTCAGGGTCTAGTTGAATCAGGCGCTCGGCCAGCAGACGGGCAATGGTTTCGGCATGGTGGGGATCCAGCCAGATATGAGTATCCTGTTCTCCGTGATGGTGACCGTGACCATCATCGTCGCTTTCGAGCGATATATTATCGGTATCATGCTTGTCATGACTGCTATGTGAATGATCATCATGGTCTGCATGGTCTGCATGGTCTGCATGGTCTGCATGGTCTGCATGGTCTGCATGGTCTGCATGGTCTGCATGGTCTGCATGGTCTGCATGGTCTGCATGGTCTGCATGGTCTGTATGGTCTGCATAGTTAGAATGGTCAGAATGCTGCTCGTGGCCTGACTGCGGGTGATGACCGTCTGTGTCGATTTGCGTCATCAATGCCAGGCTGTTGGGATGCTGCTCGAGCAAGGAGGCTAAAAATACTTCCAGCTCTGGGCCAACCCACAGCACCAAATCGGCATTGTTAACGCGACGTACATCGGATGGACGCAAAGCATAATCATGAGGCGAGCTGCCCGGTGACAGCAGTAGTTTAGGAGCCGGTCCGCCCTCGGTAATCGCACTGGCAATCAGCTGCAAAGGTTTGACCGAGGTTAATACCTCTATGGCGCGAGCTTGGCTGCTGAGCAGCAAAGGGACGAGTAGTAATAATAGAGCTTTCATTAGGCACTAGATCCTGATGGGCAATAGAGTTTAGTTGATAAGTGATGTTATAATATTACAAATTGAAATGTAAAGGCGTAAATTGAATGACTAAACTGGTTGAATTGACCGATGTGGGGCTGAGTATTGAGAATAATGTCATTCTTGAGCGCATTTCACTGACTCTACATCGAGGGGAAATCCTCACCATTGTTGGTCCAAACGGAGCCGGTAAAAGTTCATTAATAAAATTAGTGTTACGCCTTAATGAAGGGCATACGGGAAAGCTATGGCTTAAGCCCGGTTTGCGCATTGGTTATGTACCACAGAAATTGCATTTAGACTCGGTGCTGCCCTTAACCGTGGCGCGTTTTATGAGCTTGTCTCATGGTCGCCGAGTTACGGTCGCACACGCCTTGGCCAAAGTAGGCGCCGAGCGCTTAGCTGATCGCGCTATGCAGGCGTTATCCGGTGGTGAAATGCAGCGCATCTTACTCGCTCGAGCCTTAATGATGAGCCCTGAATTGCTGATCCTCGACGAGCCCGCTCAAGGGGTGGACGTACACGGACAAACCGAGTTATATGCCTTAATTAAACAGCTAAGTGACGAACTGCAGTGCGGGGTGTTAATGGTCTCCCACGACTTGCATCTTGTAATGGCAAGCACCCACAGGGTGATTTGTTTAAACAAGCATATCTGTTGTCACGGCGAGCCTGAAACTGTGGCGCGCCATCCTGAGTTTGCCCGGTTGTTTGGTCGGCCCGAGTTGGCGCAGCTGGCGGTATATACCCATCATCATGACTGTGACGATGAGCATCACGGAGACGTACGTCATGTGGGATAGTTTTTTATTGTATGCGCTATTGGCCGGCCTTGGCATTGCCATTTTGGCGGGACCGCTGGGCAGCTTTGTGGTGTGGCGACGCATGGCCTATTTTGGCGATACTCTGGCACACTCATCCTTACTGGGTGTGGCTTTTGGCTTGCTGCTACAAATTGATTTAACGTTGGCGGTATTGGTGGCCTGTTTGTGCTTGGGCATTTTATTGGCGGCTTTGCAGCGCTCTAGTTGGCTGGCTACCGATACCTTGCTGGGAATTTTGGCGCATACCTCGCTGTCGTTAGGGTTAGTCGCATTGGCCTTTATGGATAATGTACGCGTGGATTTAATGGCGTATCTATTCGGTGACTTATTGGCAATCCAGTTGGTCGATTTGTACTGGATTTACGGCGGCGGTCTTGTGCTATTGCTGATATTACGCCATTACTGGAGCCAGTTGTTGTCGATTACAGTCAGCGAAGAGTTGGCGCGCGTAGAGGGAATTCGGGTCGAGGCGCTCAAGTTGTTACTGCTGATGATGATCAGTGTGTTGATTGCGGTGGCCATGAAGTTTGTTGGCGCCTTGATTATTACCTCGCTGTTGATTATTCCAGCCGCGACCGCTCGGCGTTTTAGCCGGACACCTGAGCAAATGGCTTTGTATGCGAGCGGTTTGGGCATGGCCGCCGTGGTTGGCGGCTTGCAGTTATCGGTAAGCCACGACACCCCAGCCGGACCTTCGGTAGTGGTGGTGGCGGCTGCCTTCTTCCTGCTATCGCAATTAATACCTAAACGAGGTTAAGAAAATAGCAGTCAGCGATAAGCGGTCAGACAAACACAGAGCCACGCCAAAGAAGGTGTCTATCTTTAGCTGATCGCCAGCCTCTTAGTCACAAGTTGCTAGCCAGGAAATTAATGCCCAGAGGCGACTGGGAACCCTTCTCTGACACGCTAAAGCGCATCCCTGTGTAGTGGTCAAGTAAAAGTGGCCACGGTTTTAGAGTTTTTCCAAAACAATCGTTCAGACTCGTTT
>NZ_JBHTJS010000045.1:0-23142 GCF_042676125.1 Oceanisphaera ostreae | reverse complement strand
GTTTGGTTCGGTATTGCATACACTTCCTCACTCTGAAGAAGTGTCTACTTATTCGGGGCCATTCCAGTATTGGTAAGAGACGGCCCCTACTCGCTGATGAATAGTGTGTTGGTACTTACCATTAAAGTATTTTTCAAATCTGATCACTATTTTTCCGTGGGTTCTGTGGATTCCGTTGCAGACATGTCTTTAAGAAGTGGGATCGGCTTCTTCCCTGACTCTTTACCCATCACTCTTCACGCCAGTCATTACTCTGGCTTGAAAATACCGATGACATCGCCGTGACTGGCCTTGGCTACCTGATCATTCGTTTGGCTTTGCGTATGGCCACAGCTTACGCATTCTACTTTCTCGACACCGTGCTCCAGATACAGCATCATGGTGTCACTCTCGCTACAGTTGGGGCAGACTGCTCCGGCAATAAAGCGTTTTTTACGACGGGTTTCCATGGTTTTATATCCTGAACAACAAACCTTATCTTGAATTCTCCGCCAAAAATGAACTAACCACAATGACCACAAGCGCCCAATACAGTATTGATCATCAGCTTCTTGAGCTACCTCACTTAAGCCAAGGAAAACGCCAGCGCCAATTCAAAGCCCTGTTGCTTATTGTGCATCAGGGTGGCGGACTCTTGCAGCTTGGCCGACATTATTACCCCCTCGCCGGTAACGATATCGTCTTTTTACCGGCGGATACGCTATTTGCTTGGCATCGTTTTGCCCATAGCCGTGTCAGCCAACTGACTTTTTCGCCACGTTTGGCCCTGCCCACTCAAGCTGGGCGCATTACCTCGGCGCCATTATTACTAGCCGGTGCGGCACGACTTGCCGACTGGCAAGGCTCGCAAGACTGGCAAGGCGCTTATGGCCGTTTATGCCGTGTCGTGCATGATGAATTACAGTGCAGTCAGCCACGCCACATGACTAATTCCACGCCATTATTAAAGACAATTAGCGACAACATTGCCGACTTTAGCCTAACATCGGCGCAAGAAACCGAATTTAAGCGGTCGTTTAGTGCCGACAGTCATACCATTAAACAACAATGTGCCTTATTGCTTGTATTGCGCGACCTAGCCAAAAGCCCACAGCTTGAACAACTGGTGCAACGCCATGGTTTTGCCTCGGTGGCACAATTTGAGCAAGCGTGTAGCCATTGGTTAGGAACTGGCGATGATACTGACGCTAAAAACAAGTAAAATGGTGTTTTACCACAAACCTAATTTAGGGCCTTATGATTACCCTCAGCCAAATTGAACTCCTCAGGGGCGGCCGCCCGCTGTTAAAAGACACCAGCGCTACCATTCATGGCGGCCACAAAGTCGGTTTAGTCGGTAAAAATGGCTGTGGTAAATCAACGCTGTTCGCCTTATTTAAAGGCGAACTTAGCTTAGATGGCGGCCAATTTTATTTACCAGCAGACTGGCAGTTGTCCAGTGTGGCGCAAGAAACACCGGCGCTAGAATGCTCTGCGCTGGATTATGTGATTGATGGCGATAAAGAATACCGCCGTCTGTGTCGCAAGCTAGAGCAGGCAGAGCAACAACACGACGGTATTGCCATTGCCGAACTGCACGGCAAATTAGACATTCACGGTGGCTACCATATTCATGCTCGCGCCGCCGAGTTGCTGCACGGCTTAGGCTTTGTCAACGATACCCAAAGTCGCCCAGTAAGTGCCTTTTCCGGTGGTTGGCGCATGCGCCTTAACCTGGCACAGGCACTTATTTGTCGCTCCGACTTATTATTACTAGATGAGCCCACCAACCACCTCGACTTAGATGCAGTCATTTGGTTAGAGCGTTGGTTAAAGAGTTATCCCGGTACTTTGATTCTAATTTCTCACGATAGGGATTTTTTGGATGCGGTAGCCAATCGCATTATTCATATCGAAAATACCCAGCTTAACGAATATACCGGCAACTACTCAGACTTTGAGCGGTTGCGCGGTGAACAGTTGGCACTTCAGCAGTCGATGTTTGAAAAGCAGCAACGCGAACTCACCCACATGCAAGAGTATGTGGATCGCTTTCGTTATAAGGCCAGCAAAGCCAAACAAGCACAAAGCCGATTAAAGGCAATGGAGCGCATGGAGCGCATCTTGCCGGCTCATGCCGACTCGCCCTTCAGCTTTAAATTTTTGGCCCCCAGCAGCCTGCCGATTCCGCTGATCACCATGGAAAAGCTGTCTGCCGGCTATGGCGACAATGTGATTTTGTCGGACATCAAGCTGAATCTTGTTCCTGGCTCGCGCATTGGTTTGCTGGGCCGAAACGGCGCGGGTAAGTCGACCTTTATTAAGCTGCTATCTGGGGAGCTAAAGGCTCTTTCGGGTAAGCTTATTGCCAACAATGGCATTTCTTTAGGCTACTTTGCTCAACATCAGCTAGAAAGTTTGCACCTAGATTCTTCACCCTTGATGCATTTATCGCGCATCGACCCTAAAGCATCCGAGCAAAGCCTGCGGGATTATTTAGGGGGCTTCGACTTTAGAGGCGACAAAGTAAAAGATCCAGTCGGGCCCTTTTCGGGCGGTGAAAAAGCCCGTTTAGTGCTGGCGCTCATCGTTTATCAAAAGCCTAATTTATTATTGCTTGATGAGCCTACTAACCACCTCGACCTCGATATGCGCGAAGCTCTCACCATGGCATTGCAGTACTTTGAAGGTGCCATGGTTATCGTGTCTCACGACAGACATCTGCTGCGTGCGACCACCGATGAGTTCTATTTAGTAGATAATGGCAAAGTGCAGCCTTTTGATGGTGATATTGAAGATTACCACCAGTGGTTAGTGGCACAAGACAAAGCAAGTCAACCTGAAAGCAGCCCCACCACCGGTGACCATTCGGCACAAAATCGCAAAGCGGAAAAGCGCCGCCAAGCCGAATTGCGCCAACAAACCCAGCCATTGCGCAAAGCCATTACTAAGCTTGAGCAACAAATGGAGCTCTGCCAGCAGCAATTAACCGATATTGAGCAAAATCTGGCGGACCCCGATATTTACACCGCCGAACAAAAAGCCACCTTGCAGCAGTTATTAAAGGCACAAATTCCGCTGCAGCAACAGTTAGCCGAAGCTGAATCGCAGTGGCTAGAATTGCAAGAACAGCTAGAATCCCTAGAAGAGCAGCCATAATCTTTAAGCTAAAGACAAACATCGCCTTTTGCCGTCTTACCGGACTTGTTCCGGTATCTCGAGCTGAGTATTAAAAGCAAAAATGCGATCCTGGTGTTAATCCGGAAGATGGCTTAAAACACAAAAAATTTCTTCGCAACGGAAGAACACGGAATGCACGGAAAATACAGATAAGAGCGAAAGTACCTTTTTTGAGGGGATAAGACATTAGCCATCAAAAGCTCTGTCTACTTGTCGCCTTTTAACTGGATCTACGTCCGTGTATTCCGTGGCAAAAATATTATTTCGCTTTTCAGTTTTGATATGTGGGGTGACATTAAATGAGCATGCCAAGTACAGAGCAATTTTGGCAGTTTAGTGCTCAGCACTACACTCGGCCGGGGGTGGCGCAAGCCTGCTTGCATTTGCAGGATGAGCATGGTGCTAACGTGAACTTACTGCTGCTGCTGTTGATGCTGGAAGAGCGCGGTTTTAGTGCCAATGCTGCGCACTTTATGCCACTGCTCGCCACGCGCCAAGGGATGTTTAACCAGTGGCGTCGGTTGCGGCGCCAGCTTAAAGCCAAACTCAATAACGACGATTATCTACAGCTGCTGCAGCATGAACTGGAGCTAGAACGCTGGCAACAACAAGAACTACTGCAACAGCTAGCGCACACTCCGCCTATACTGGGTCACGGATGTTTGCTTAATTACCTTACCCTGCTGCAGGTGGCTGACGCGCCCTTGTGGCAGCTTAAACTCGCCGGTTAATACGGCTTTTTTCATACGGACTATTTCATGCTGAGTTATCGCCATGCTTTTCACGCAGGCAATCATGCCGATGTACTTAAACACGCGGTACAGTCGCTAATATTAGAAGCGCTGAGTATTAAAGATAAAGGGTTTTGCTACATAGACACTCACGCAGGGGCCGGTGGCTACGCGCTGGATCATGAGTGGACGCAAAAGAAGGCAGAGTATTTAGGTGGCATAGCCCCTCTGTGGCAGCAGCGCGAAAAATGGCCGCAGCTGGCGGGCTATTTTGCCGCTATCGATGCCATGAACGACGCCATGAATAGCGATCAACAACTCGATTTTTATCCCGGATCCCCCAAGGTGGCTGAATACTTTAAGCGTCCACAAGACAATTTAACGCTAATGGAACTACACAATAACGAGGTAGAACTCTTACGCGAGAATATGATGGTACCGGGTAGACGCTCGAGTAGAAGCCAAAGCCCCACCATTCACCATCGTGATGGCTTTGAAGGGCTGATTGCCCTACTGCCACCCACACTCAAGCGCGGGCTAGTGCTGATCGACCCACCTTATGAGCTAAAAGAAGATTATCACACCGTGGCCAGCACCCTCGCTAAAGCGTATAAGCGTTGGCCTATTGGCATCTACGCCATCTGGTACCCATTGCTTGCCAGAAACGTCGACCGCAGTGGCGCACTCAAAACCGCATTAGCAAACAGTGGCTTTAAGGACATTCTGTGTGCCGAACTTAGCGTCAGTGAACAAGCTGAAGACTTTGGTATGTACGGTTCGGGCATGATAGTACTCAACCCTCCGTGGAAGTTAGATGAGCAACTGAACGAGCTACTGCCACGTCTCGCCGACGCACTAGCGCAAGACAAAGCAGCCGGCTGGAGTCTGGAGTGGCTGAAATCAGCGCCAAGCGTCTAACCTGTCTTTTAGCCACAAGTAAGCTCAAAACCCAGAGGCATCTGGGTAATCTACTCCGACACGCTGCCAGTACATCCATGCTCCGCACGGATGCAAAACACAGCAACAATGTCTATTTGTATAATATTAATTTATAACCTTAGGTACCTATCTTGTATAACCAATCAGACTTTAATATTGATGATGAGATGATCGATGAGCTTAGAGACTTAGGCTATGAACTTAATGATTATTCCCTGTCAGACTCAGACTTTAGAGATCTCGATTTTGATGGTTACTCTACAGAAGACTCCGGCATGATCCTCGATGTGCCTTATGTGCCCTCCGATGAAAAAATAGTACATAGCCTGCTCAATTTAGCCGAAGTCACCAGCGAAGACACCTTGTACGATCTGGGCTGTGGCGATGGCCGCATCTTGGTAGCCGCGGCGTTAGAGCGCAATGCTCACGGTGTGGGTATTGATATAGACCCGATGCGCATCAATGAGGCCATTGAATACGCAGGACATACCGGCGTTGAGCATTTAGTGCACTTCGCTGAAGCTGACTTAATGGAAGTGGATATTAGTGCGGCTACCGTAGTCACGCTTTACCTGCTTGATATCATTAATATTAAGCTGCGTCCGCGACTGCTTGATGAATTGCTCCCCGGCACCCGTATTGTTTCCCATGCCTTTAATATGGGGGACTGGAAGCCAGATCAGCAGCAACGATGTGGCAGTATCAATCTCTATAAGTGGATAATCCCCGCCAAAGTGACCGGTATCTGGGAGTGGCAGGCAACAAACGGTGACACCTATCGTGTGAGTCTTCAGCAAAAATATCAATACGTGACGGGCACTGCGTGGATTAACGGCCAAGCGGCATCATTGAAAAATGCGTTATTGCGTGGTGACTTACTTGAATTGACGGTGCAGGCTGACAACAGTCGCCCGATTCGTTTTTTGATGCGCTGCCAGGCAAAGCAATTGGTGGCCGCTGAGGGAGACTTACAAGCGACACCCGCGGTGAAAATAAGCTAGATGCGATAAGTTAAAAGTAAAGTGCGAGCCGAATAGTGATACCAATCTCACTAAATATCTGATCTATTTTAAAGCTTGGAGTGTTAGAGGCAACACAGCCACCTGCGAAATATAGGAGAGGATGAAGGGCACTGCTCCACCGACCATCACATAACAGGGATGTTATGTGTTTGAGCGCCACAAGGAGGTGCTTGCAGCGTGTCGATGGAGTAGGCCGTTTATCCGACCTTTATAGGAAATAAAATCAGACCATTTGTTTAGTGCGATTGGTATTATTAGAAGGTTGGCAGAAAGACGTAAAAAAGCCGCGAAATCCGCGGCTTGAGGTATTATTTTTTGAACTAGGTGCTGGGGCGGCCCCGTTATGCAGGGCTGGACTCGGTCTTAGCACTGATTTAATTCGACACCTTCGCTTTATTCTCTACCGGCCGTGCGTACATTGACAGCACCATTTCTTTTAGCTCAGTAGGTATTTGCGCGATGTGTTGCTCAAAGACTTTCACTTCGTCTTGATGGCCTGCTACAGCTTGGCCTGCAGCAAGTAAGTTGCTGGGAAATAAATGGTAGTTGGCGTAAATTTGCTGATCAATAGCCTCAGCTAATTGATCGGCGCTTTCAAACTCCCCTTGCAATGGTTCGCCAAAAGCCACGTGCACTCGTCCTTTTTGGCCAACAATACCCTGCACTATACTTTCTACGTCTTCAAACTCTCGCTTTTCATAGGCCCCCTGCGACGCTTTTGAATGTAGCTCGCGCGCCTTGGCCTGATCGCCAGGATCATATTCATAAGAAATAGAGACCGGCACCAAGTTCAGGGTTTTAATATAATCGGTAAACGGAATTTTTTGTCGCTTACCTTCCATGTAAAACATTTTAAGAATCGCGGGGTCGGTTTTATCATTGCCGTCTTTGGCACGTCCTTCTTTTTGCGCAATCCAAATAGACTGTTTTTCATCAATGGAATGACGTAAATAGGCCGACAGTTCACTAAAGGCCTTCATCATTTCTCGCGGGCCTTTAACCGAACGTTTCACAATAAAGCTTTTGTTTAATTTCATCAGCTCGGCGGCACAGGGTTTACGCAACAAATTATCGCCGATGGCAATGCGCACCGTATCCAACCCATTACTATACAAACCCCAGTTTACAAAAGCGGGATCCATCGCAATATCGCGGTGGTTAGAAATAAACAAATAGCCTTTAGTAGGATCTATTTGTTCCAGCCCAGAAAACGTCACGCCAGAGGTGGTACGGCTGATCATTTTGTCCATATAGCTGGCCACTTCCAGCTGAATTTGGCGAACGCTATTCAGCTTGCGCCAGCGCCAGCCTAGATAAAGCCGGATCAGCGCTTTGATAACGGGGCCACCCATACCGAACAATGTAGAAAAACGGTATTTGGCGATGGCACCAATGAATTCGTCGTCGTGAATCAGGCGCTGAATGGCACCGGCGACTTCATCATCCCGATAGGGGCGAATATCCTTAAATAAATCCGTGTCTGAAACCATGATAACCTTAGGGGTTAGGGGAGCGAAAACGTCCAGATTTTACACGCTTTATCGGCAAACTGTAACGATAATGCTTATAAAATCGCTTAATGCCAGATCATAAATACGCTAGCCGCCGTTAATAACGCCATAAAGTGATTAAAGCGTCGCCAATCCTTCGGCGTGTGCAACCAGCGCCGCAAGTGAAGACCAAAAAAAGCCCAAATATGACCAGTGACTAACCCAAGCGATAAGAAGATGGCTAACACCGCTAATGCCGAGGGCCAATATTGTTCGCCTGCGAGAGTAAAGCCGCTGATCGCTGACACCGCCATCAACCACGCTTTAGGGTTAAGAAACTGAAACAAGGCTCCTTGGTACCAGCACATGCTTTTTGTTGTTTCGGCTGTCGTTTGTATGTCGGCACTGCCGATCTGCCATGCTAACCACAATAAATAACCACTGCCAAAAATTTTTAATCCCCATTGTAAAGAAGGCCACATCAGAAATAGCTGGCCCAGCCCCAGCGCGCTAATCAGCATTAATAGCTGCAAACCAAACATAATGCCTAATAACAGCTTAAGCGTGGGACGATAGCCAAAACGAGTAGCACTGCTGGTTAGCAACATATTATTGGGGCCAGGCGTGCCGCAGGAAGCGAAAGCAAAGCCCGCAGCAGAACTTAACAAGGCAAAATCCATGAGGTACTCGGCAAATAGTCAGGTAAAAACGTTGTTTTACTCGATTTTGTTGACGCTGCCCAGTACTTTAGCAACTGAGTGTAATTACGTTTTGGTGGTAACCCACCGCTTATATAGGCCGATCCTTAATGTGTAGTAGCAAACAGCCATGATACATCCCAGCCAGTTTCAGGCACCTTGGTGGGCCCGCAATTCCCATATGCAGACTATTCTTGCCAAGTATTTGCATCGTAACCGCATCAAACATCGTCGAGAACGACTGGAGCTACCCGATGGCGACTTTGTTGACCTTGCTTGGGGATTACCAGAACAAAGCGATAATAAACCGCTGGTAGTGTTGTTTCATGGCTTAGAGGGCTGTATTGAGTCGCACTATATTCAAGGCATGATAGCCGCCCTGCACCAACAGGGATGGCAGGCGGTATTAATGCACTTTCGGGGCTGTAGCGGCGAGCCCAACCGTTATATGCAGGCTTATCACTCTGGTGCCATTGAAGATCCGCATTATGTTTTAGGTTTACTGCGCCAACGCTATCCAGAACGCCCCATCGCCGCCATCGGTTATTCGCTGGGTGGCAATATGCTGGTGAACTATCTGGCCAAATATCCGCGAAACCCATTATGCGCAACCGCGGTCGTGTCGGCACCATTGCAACTGTCAGCCTGTGCAGATCGTATCAATTCGGGTTTTTCTCGTTGTTATCAGGGCTATTTACTCAGCCGTATGATCACTAACTGGCAACAACGATTACGCCGTCATCCTCAACATCAATGGCAAGGGGACCTTACGCGAATTAAGAGCTTGCGCGAGTTTGATGATAAAGTAACGGCACCAGTACATGGCTTTAGTGATGCCGAGGATTATTACGAACGCTGCTCCGGTTTGTATAAACTCGCCCAGATCAGCACACCCACCCTGATGATCCACGCCGCCGACGATCCTTTTATGAACGATGCGGTTATCCCCGATGCCAGCGACTTACCACCGGCCATTACTTATGAACTGAGTCGCAGCGGCGGCCATGTGGGCTTTATACACGGTTTACCCTGGCGGCCTAATTACTGGTTAGAATCTCGGGTGCCCCAATGGCTTGCTCAACAATGGCCACCTTATTTGAAGGACAAAAACGAATGATTATTCCTTTTACCGACCTCAGTGAAGACACCCTTAACAATGTAATAGAGCAATTTGTGTTGCAAGAAGGCACCGAGTACGGTGCTCAAGATGTTTCATTAGCAGAAAAAGTTATTGAGGTAAAACAGCAACTTAAGAGTGGAGATGCGGTCATAGTGTACAGCGAACTGCATGAGAGCGTGAACATACTGCCGGCGGCACAGTTTCGAAACAAGTCTTGACCTAGCCCCAGCGCACTGCGTATAAACATTCACAGTTCTATCATTTTTAGGGTTTTTTATGTCTGCCAAGCACCCCATTATTGCGGTGACCGGCTCCTCGGGTGCCGGCACTTCAACCTCTACCGAGGTGTTTAAATCTATGTTTGCCCAGCTGGGGGTTAAGGCCGCTATGCTCGAAGGCGATAGTTTTCACCGTTACACTCGGCCAGAGATGGACGTGGCTATTCGCCGTGCCCGGGAGCAAGGTAGACATATCAGCTATTTTGGCCCAGAAGCCAACGATTTTGAGTTGTTAGAGCACTTTTTTAAGGAATATGGCAACACGGGTACCGGACAATTTCGTCGCTATTTACACACCTTTGACGAAGCCGTACCTTTTAATCAAATGCCAGGCACGTTTACACCTAGCCAAAAGTTACCTGACGACACTAACTTGTTGTTTTATGAGGGGCTGCACGGCGGTGTAGTAACAGATGATCATAATGTGGCACAGCATGTGGATCTGTTGATCGGCATGGTGCCGATCGTCAACTTGGAGTGGATCCAGAAGTTGATCCGCGATACTGCAGAGCGCGGCCACTCACGGGAAGCGGTCACCGACTCTATCGTGCGTTCGATGGAAGATTACATTAATTTTATTACGCCGCAATTTTCTCGCACTCATATTAATTTTCAGCGTATTCCCACCGTAGACACCTCTAACCCGTTTAGTGCCAAGGTGATTCCCAGCGCCGACGAAAGTATGATGGTGATCCGTTTTCGTGGTATTAAAAACGTCGATTTTCCTTACCTATTAGCCATGATCGACGGCTCTTTTATGTCACGTCGTAACACCATAGTGGTGCCCGGCGGCAAAGTCGGCTTCGTGATGGAGCTTATACTGCGCCCCATGCTGGAGCGCTTGCTGGAAACCGGAAAAATTCGTTAAGAGACAGCTTAAGGCATCGCGATACGCCTGACGCCGCAAGCCGTAAGTTAAAAATAAACACCGCGACCGGCACTTCACTGACAGCGTATGGCGTACGGCTGTTGCTCTGAGCTGCGTCAGCAAGACGGGAAAATCTTTAAGCTTCGCGGATCTCATAAGATGAAGACGCTGCTAGGGCCTTATCGAGCATTTTCATTACCGAACAGTATTTCTCCATCGATAACTTGACCGCTCGAGCAACATGTTTTTCCGATAAGTCCTGGCCTGTTACCACAAAGTGCAGATTGATCGCGGTAAATACCCGAGGTGGTTCCTCGGCCCGTTCAGCATCAAGTTCCACTTCGCAGCCGGTAATTTTCTGGCGGCTTTTTTCTAAAATTGACACCACATCAATGGCACTGCAGCCGCCCGCACCTAGTAGCACCGCTTCCATGGGACTAGGGCCTTTGCCTGGGTTTGTGCCGTCCAGTATCAGTTTATGGCCAGACTCAGAGTGTCCTTCAAAACACATGCCTTCTAACCAACTCACCTTGGCTTTCATAACTGCTCCTCATTAAAAGCACCATATTACCCCATTGAATGCAGCCCGACGAGCAGGATAAAAGGCCAAGCCACTTGATGGCGAGGCATAAGCCTTTTATGCTATCGGACTATATACGTGCAAGGCAGCCTGCTTGCTAGGCCTAAGCCAGAGCTAATTAAAATAATTAAGAGGATGTATCATGATTATTGGCAAGCCCCAAAGTGATCCCACCCTAGAATGGTTTTTGTCGCATTGCCATATTCATAAGTATCCGGCAAAAAGCTCTTTAATCCATGCGGGCGAAAAAGCAGAAACCTTGTATTACATCGTTAAAGGATCAGTTTCCGTACTTATCAAAGATGAAGACGGTAAAGAAATGATCCTGTCTTATCTTAATAAAGGTGACTTTATCGGTGAGTTAGGGCTGTTTGAAGAAACAGATAATCCACTGCGTACCGCTTGGGTTCGGGCTAAATCGCCTTGTGAAGTAGCCGAAATTTCTTATAAGAAGTTTCGTCAGTTAATTCAGGTGAATCCAGAAATTTTAATGCGACTGTCGGCACAAATGGCCGAGCGTTTACAAACTACCAGCCAAAAAGTAGGTGACTTGGCGTTTTTGGATGTGACCGGACGCATTGCCGAAACCTTGCTCAGCCTGGCACGCCAGCCCGATGCCATGACACACCCCGACGGCATGCAAATTAAAATTACTCGTCAGGAAATTGGCCAAATTGTCGGTTGTTCTCGCGAAACCGTGGGCCGCATTTTAAAAATGTTAGAAGAGCAAGAGCTGATCTCCGCCCATGGTAAAACCATAGTAGTATTCGGCACTCGTTAATAGCGATAGCAACAACCATAAAAAAGCCCGAGGCAAGCCTCGGGTTTTTTATAATCAAGAAACGGGGTTAATCAATCAAGTCGTATTGCTCTCGTAATATCTTAATAATATCTGCCTTGGGATTATCCGATAACACTAATTTTTGACCAGTTACCTTTTCTGCTATGCCGACATAGGTACGAGAGATGTTCATTAACACCTCAACCGGCAAGGCGTTATCGCGCGCTAGCGCTTCTCGCTCGGGCATGCGCTCTTTATTCAATAAAATATCTGGGTCAGGAAAATGATTCAATAGAGTCTGGCGAAAATCTTCTTTCGAATTTTCTACGATACGACCTTGTGCATAAGCCTCGCCATCCCAAATTCGCGACGAGTCTGGCGTGCCCACTTCATCCATATAAATCATTTTTTCACGGCCCTGAACATCCGTGACGTAGCCAAATTCAAACTTGGTATCAACAAAAATTTGATCCAGTTTAGCCAGCGCTTGGCTTATTACTTCAAAGCCTTCTGTTAATAATCGCTCGTAGTGGGCAATATCGTCAGCTTGTTTGAAATTGAAGGCTGCAAAGTTGTCTTCGATATTTTTTCGCGTGATATTAACGTCATCTGCCTCTGGCACACCGGGAATACCGGTCAGAATGCCCTTGGTCGAAGGTGTCATCAGCAGTTCGGGTAACTTCTGATCTTTTTGCAAACCGTCGGGCAGACGAATACCACAAAATTCCCGCTCGCCTTTGGCGTAGCTACGCCACATGGAGCCGGTAATATACTGGCGACAGATAGCTTCTATTTTTACCGGTGTCGCTTTTTGCACGATCCACACAAAGGGGTGCGGAATGTCCAATATATGGCTATCAGCTAGGCCTTGTTCTTGAAATAGCTTAAACCAGTGGTTAGAAATAGCATTAAGAGCCGCTCCTTTACCTGGCACGCCTTGCATACCCTCTTCGCCCCGCCAAATGCAGTCGAACGCCGAAATACGGTCGCTAATCACCATAATGGCCAAGGGCGCATCGGCGGCAACGGGGTAGCCTTTCTCTTGAATTAAACGACGGCTATCGGCCTCGGTTAACCAATAGACTGAGCGCACTTTGCCGCTGTGTACAGGTTGCTGGGTACGGATAGGAAGGTCATTGTTTACGGCCAATACCTGGTCTGCAAGGCTCATCTGCTGTGTCCTGTGTGTGGAGTGTTAATCGGCGCTGGCATCACTACGCGGTTTTATCATCGTTATAATAGCGTGTGCTGGTAATAAACCATGCCAGAGACACTATCTTATCAGATGAAAGAAATCGGCAATAGTTGTCGTAACACCACGAGTAACGGCTGCGGCGGCGGAGCTAACCACCCGCCGAGTAACAGCAGCGCCAGCAAGGCAATATTGGGCAGCAATGCAGGCCACGCTATCACTTTAAACGCAGTGCCAAACGACTTCTTTAGTCGCCGCCCTTCTAGATCGATGCTGTATAGCTCATCCAGCAGTAAATGAATGGTCGCGCCCGCAAACATGAATGCGCCCATCAGCCAGGCCAGCTCGGCACCAAGATTAAACAGCTGATGGCTAATCACCACTGTAACCATGGCGAACACCAGGTTGGCCAGCAGCGAGTGCAGGCTGGCCCTGTGTACCGTCAGGCGGGCGAATGCCCAGCACAGAGGATAACGCACCAGCAGATAAGCCACCGCCCCCAGCAGCAGGGTATCAAGCAAGGGTAAATGCTGGCGACCATAGAGCAGCGTCAGCGTGGTGCCGAGCATGCCGAACAAACGAAAGATAATCTGAATGGAACGAGAGGTATCAGCGTCTATATCCGGCATAATCCCGCCCAGCGTGCCGGTTAACCACAACAGGCCCGCTTCGGGCAGGCTCACCAACTGCGTCCAGGCCAGAGCTCCCGCCAACACGCCGCTCACCACAGACGCCACTTGCACATGCGTTTTAAAATTTGCCATCGACCACGTTCCAGGCTAATAAAGGGCGCAGAGTGTAACAGGGAGTACTGGATAAAAAAACAGGCCTCATGAGATGCTAATCAGATGACCTGAGCTTTATTCCGCCCATAAAAAAGGGGCTGCCAAAGCAGCCCCCTCAAATGTTCCTGTTTATTCATTCAAGCTTAGCGACTGGGTAGCAACCCCGGCTGCACCAGATGACTCAAGGTTTTGGACTTGAGCAGTGCATCGGCCTGTTCGAGATCGGGGGCAAAGAAGCGGTCTTTATCGTAGTAAGTAACAACTTCACGCAAGGCCTTACGGGCCACTTCCAGCGTTTCGGTGGTCTTGAGGCCATCGCGGAAGTCTAGGCCCTGACAGGCAGCCAGCCATTCGATAGCCAGCACGCCGCGGCTATTTTCCGCCATCGGCCACAGACGACGACCACCATTAGGCGCCATAGACACATGGTCTTCCTGGTTGGCAGACGTCGGCAGCGAGTCGACCGAATGCGGGTGCGACAGCGCCTTGTTGTCGGAGGCCAGCGCCGCTGCGGTTACCTGAGCTATCATGAAGCCGGAGTTGACGCCGCCATTTTCCACCAAGAAAGGAGGCAGACCGGACATGTGGGTATCCATCATCAGGGACACACGGCGCTCGCTCAAGGAGCCAATCTCGGCAATCGCCAGCGCCAGGTTATCCGCCGCCATGGCAACCGTCTCGGCGTGGAAGTTACCGCCGGATATCACGTCGTTGTCTTCGGCAAATACCAGCGGGTTGTCGGACACCGCGTTGCCTTCTACCAACAGCACTTCGGCAACCTGACGCATCTGAGTCAGACAAGCACCCATTACCTGGGGCTGACAGCGCAGAGAGTACGGGTCTTGCACTTTTGAACAGTCGTTATGGGATTGGCTGACTTCGCTGGACTCACCCAACACGTGGCGATAACCCGCGGCGGCATCGATCTGCCCCTGCTGGCCACGCACCTCATGGATGCGTGGGTCAAACGGACGACGAGAACTCAGGGTGGCCTCTACAGTCAGACCGCCGATCACGATGGCGCTGGCGAACAGGTCTTCTGCTTCAAACAGGCCGCGCAGGGCAAAGGCTGTGGACACCTGAGTACCATTCAACAGGGCCAGGCCCTCTTTTGGTGCCAGTGCCATCGGCTTGAGACCGGCAATTTCCAGCGCCTGACCGGCACTAATCACTTCGCCTTTATAACGGGCACTACCTTCACCCAGCAACACACAGCTCATGTGCGCTAGCGGCGCCAAGTCGCCGGAGGCACCGACCGAACCCTTGCCCGGGATACAGGGATAAACTTCGTGATTGACTAGGGCCATCAGCGCTTCCAGCACCTGCAGACGGATGCCCGAGAAGCCACGGGCCAGCCCATTAACCTTCAGTATTATGATAAGGCGTACCAGCTCGTCGCTGATCAATTCGCCCATTCCGGTGGCATGAGACAACACCAAAGAGCGCTGCAGTGTTTCCAGATCTTCCGGCTTGATACGCGTGCTGGCCAGCAGACCAAAACCGGTGTTGATGCCGTACACGGTGCGATCTTCGGCGACCATGCGGTTAACGCAGTCAACAGAGGCCTGAATGGCGTCGTGGCAACTGGGGGCCAGCTTGATCTGGACCGGCTGCTCATACACCTTGCGCATCTCGGCCAGTGTCATTTTTCCGGGGTTGATTGTCAGAGTCGTCATCCCATTAATCCTTATTAACCATTGGCAGATCCAGCCCCTGTTCACGGGCACAACCGATAGCAATATCATAACCGGCATCGGCGTGACGCATCACCCCGGTACCCGGGTCGTTACGCAGTACTCGGCCCAGGCGGGCGGCGGCAGCATCGGTTCCGTCGGCGACTATTACCACACCCGAGTGCTGGCTGAAGCCCATGCCCACACCACCACCGTGATGCAGAGAAACCCAGGTCGCGCCGCCTGCGGTGTTCAGCAAGGCATTCAGCAACGGCCAGTCAGAGACCGCATCGGAGCCATCGAGCATGGCTTCGGTTTCGCGGTTGGGGCTGGCGACGGAGCCAGAATCCAGGTGGTCTCGACCGATCACGATGGGCGCTTTCAGCTCGCCGCTCTTAACCATTTCGTTGAAAGCCAGCGCCAGACGAGCGCGGTCTTTCAGGCCAACCCAGCAGATACGGGCAGGTAGACCTTGGAAGGCGATGCGCTCACGCGCCATGTCCAGCCAGTTGTGCAAGTGCGGGTTGTCCGGGATCAGTTCTTTCACCTTGGCGTCGGTCTTGTAGATATCTTCCGGATCGCCACTCAGTGCCACCCAGCGGAAAGGACCTATGCCTTCACAGAACAACGGGCGCACATAGGCGGGTACGAAGCCGGGGAAATCAAAGGCATTCTTCACGCCTTCTTCCAGCGCCATTTGACGGATGTTGTTACCGTAATCTAGGGTCGCGGCGCCGCGATCTTGCAGATCCAGCATTGCCTGTACCTGTACCGCCATCGACTGCTTGGCGGCCTTAACCACGGCGGCCTCGTCCTGCTTACGCATGTCGGCGGCGTGCTCCATGGTCCAGCCTTGAGGCAGGTAGCCATTCAGCGGATCGTGGGCAGAAGTTTGGTCGGTAACCACGTCTGGCGTGATGTTTCGCGCGACCAGCTCCTTGAATACGTCGGCGGCGTTACCCAGCAGGCCGACGGAAATCACCTCGCCCTTGGCTTTCGCTTCATCGAGCATACCCAACGCTTCGTCTAGGCTGTAGGCCTTCTTGTCGACGTAACGAGTGCGCATACGGAAGTCGATACGGGTTTCGTCACATTCAACGGTAATACAGTTGAAACCGGCCATGGTGGCGGCCAGCGGCTGAGCGCCCCCCATGCCACCCAGACCACCGGTCAGTACCCAGCGACCTTTGGCTTCACCGTTGAAATGTTGTTTGGCCACGGCGACGAAAGTTTCGTAGGTGCCCTGCACTATGCCCTGAGAGCCGATGTAGATCCAAGAGCCGGCGGTCATCTGGCCATACATCATCAGGCCTTTCTTATCTAGCTCGTTAAAGTGTTCCCAGTTGGCCCAATGAGGCACCAGATTGGAGTTGGCAAGCAGCACTCGCGGGGCGTCGGCGTGGGTCTTGAACACACCAACCGGCTTGCCGGATTGTATCAGCAGGGTCTCATCGTCTTCTAGGCGAGTCAGTACTTCTGCGATGCGGTCGAAACAATCCCAGTCTCGAGCCGCGCGGCCAATACCACCGTACACCACCAGATCTTCGGGACGCTCGGCCACGTCTGGGTGCAGGTTGTTGTGCAGCATGCGGTAGGCGGCTTCGGTCAACCAGCTCTTGCAAATTTTGTTCACGCCGGTCGGTGATTTGGTCACACGGCCTGGCGCGTGACGCTTGTCTTGCTGTGACATATCTTGTTGTGACATGGTGTGTCCCTCTACAGTGTCAAAGTATGAATTAACCGAGCCGCCAGTCGTGCCGTATGGCCATCAACGTCATACTCGGGGTTAAGCTCTGCCAAATCTGCAAGTCGTAACTTGCCACTGGCGGTAATCTGTTCAATCAATGGTTCAATCACATCCAGTGCTACCCCCCGGGCGGCCGGTGCGCTTACACCGGGTGCCTGGGCTGCGGGAAACACATCGATATCTATGGTCAGGTATAGGTGGTCGCAGCGACCGATAAAAGCGTTGAGATCGCTCTTCATCTCGGCCAGCCGACCTTGAGTCATGGCCCGATCTTCCCATACCAGTGTTTGCAACTGTTCGGCTTTATCGAATAATGCCTGGGTATTGGAAGCCCGACTTACGCCCAGACAGGCGTACTGAAAAGGCCAGCCCCGTTGCTCGCAAACCTGAGCTATCTGGGCGAAGGGAGTGCCAGAAGACACCACCAGACCTGGATCGCGCAGATCGAAATGGGCATCAAAATTGATAATGCCAATACGCGGGGGCTGTGCTTGCGTAGCCTCTTGTGTCATAAAATGTTGCGCCAGACCGCTCCAGGAGCCGAAGGCCACCTCGTGGCCACCGCCCATGACAATGGGCAGCTGGCGGTGTGCCAGACACTCGGCGACCCGCTCGGCCAGGGCGCTGTGCGCCGCTTCCAGATCTTCGCCTGCACAGACCACATCGCCGGCGTCATAAACCGGGCCCGACTGGTGCCAGGCCAGGCTCGCCAGCGTCTTGCGCATGGCGGCCGGTCCCTTGGCGGCACCCACACGCCCCTTGTTGCGGCGTACGCCTTCGTCGCTGCAAAAACCAATCAGGGTCGTGCCCGGCTCGGCCGCGGTGCTGAACGGCCGCACCTGCTGGTGCCAGCGGGCGGTATTCGCCTCGGGATCGACCCGTCCACTCCAAAGATTCATGTCCGGCTTCATGCTGCACCTCCTGACATTTTTCCAGCCACGACACGGTGCGTTAGCCGAGGCAGACCCACGCTGTAGGCCAGTTCTGCCGGGTTAGTGGTATCCCACAAGCAGAAGTCCGCCTGTAACCCGGGGGCGATGCGACCCACCTCGGTCTGTAATCCCAGTGCCTGAGCACCATGGGCGGTCACGCCGCGCAGAGCCTCGATGGGGGTCAAGCGGAATAGCGTGCAAGCCATATTCAACATCAGTTTCAGGCTGAAGATGGGTGAGGTGCCCGGGTTGGCATCGGTTGCTAGCGCCATCGGTACTTGGTAGCGGCGCAGCAGCTCGATGGGCGGCATCTTAGTTTCGCGTAATATGAAAAAAGCGCCGGGTAACAAGGTGGCCACGGTGTCAGCCTCTGCTAGGGCCTTAACTCCGTCTTCGTCCAGATATTCGATATGATCGACTGACAGCGCGCCGGCCCGAGCAGCGGCGGCGCTGCCCCCCAGGTTAGATAACTGCTCGGTATGACCTTTGATGGCCAGACCGTGAGCCTTGGCGGCGGCATAAACCCGCTCGCACTGTTCGACCGAGAAAGCAATATTTTCGCAGAATACATCCACCGCATCGGCCAGCCTTTCGGCGACCGCAGCCGGGATCATCTGGCTGCACACCAGGCTAATGTAGCCGTCGGCGTCGTCTTTATACTCCGGCGGTAAAGCATGAGCACCGAGCAGGGTTGTTACCACCCGCACCGGCAGTTCGCGGCCAAGACGACGTGCCACTCGCAGCATCTTCAATTCGTTTTCCACATCCAGACCATAACCGGACTTGATTTCAACTGTGGTCACGCCATCAGCTATCAAGGCCTGTAAACGAGGTTTGGCGCTCTCGAAAAGCTCATCTTCAGAAGCGGCGCGGGTAGCACGTACCGTGCTAATGATGCCGCCGCCGGCTCGAGCGATTTCTTCATAGCTCGCACCTTCCAATCGGGCTTCAAACTCGCCAGCGCGGTTACCGCCGAATACCAGATGGGTATGGCAGTCAATCAATCCGGGGGTCATCAGCGCACCCTTTACATCAATGCACTCAAAACCGGATTTGTCGTCGACGCTTAGTTCACTCACCGGCTTAAGCCAGGCAATACGCCCTTCTTTCACCGCGATTGCCATCGGCTCGGTGGCACTCTCGAGACCATCAAACAAAGACACGTTGATCCAGAGCTGTAGTGATGACTGATGCATGAAAAGGTCCTCAAAACGATATTTGTATATACATTTAAACCTATTACTTTTTTCTAGCAACCATTATTAACTAAAAACACTAAAATAACTGACATTGATCACATTAATTGCACACCTCATTAACCTACCTACCTTTCATGTATATACATTTAGCACCGCCTATCAATCATGACTTACAAGGATCCTCCTGATGCATCAGGTCTCGGAGCAACCCCATACTCCCGGCAAGGCCATCGGCCGGCTGCTCGGATTAAGTGCCGTCGGCATCTTTATCTTCTTTATTCCCATCAGCCTGCAGGGCAAGACCAGTATTCCGCTGGATCATATGGTCGGCTGGCTGCGCGCCGCCTTGGGTGAAAACGGCGCCGGCTGGTATGCCATGGTAATGATAGTGGCGGGGGCAATTTATCCGCTGGTTACCGGCCGCTGAAAGCATAGCCTGACCGATCGCATTTTTCTGCTGCTGAAATGGCTGGGCGTCATCGCCGGCGTGCTGGCGCTTACGGGGGCTGGGCCCGCCGCCCTGCAAACGCCGGACATGCTGCCGTTCCTGTTCAACAAGTTGGTGATTTCGGTGGGGCTGATCGTACCCATCGGCTCGGTATTTCTGGCTTTTCTGGTGGAATATGGCCTGCTGGAAGCCATCGGTATTCTGGTTCAAAAGCTGATGCAGCCTATCTGGCGCACGCCGGGCCGTTCCGCCATTGATGCGGTCGCCTCTTTCGTCGGCAGCTACTCCATCGGCTTGCTGATCACCAATCGGGTCTATGTCTCCGGCCATTACTCGGCCCGAGAAGCGGCCATTATCGCCACCGGATTTTCTACCGTGTCCGCCACCTTCATGATTATCGTGGTCAAAACCCTGGACTTGATGGCTATCTGGAATCAGTACTTTTGGCTGACTCTGCTGATTACCTTCGTAGTCACCG
The DNA here is from genome assembly GCF_042676125.1 of Oceanisphaera ostreae. NCBI lineage: Bacteria > Pseudomonadati > Pseudomonadota > Gammaproteobacteria > Aeromonadales > Aeromonadaceae > Oceanisphaera > Oceanisphaera ostreae. The sequence continues at coordinate 3,022 of NZ_JBHTJS010000045.1, read as the reverse complement.
CCATCACGGTGCGACTGCCTCCACTGTCGCGGCTGGATAACCAAGCCGAGCACCGAGAGCCAGCCTGCGAAAATGGGAACCGCTTGGGCGTTGCCTGGCAGAATGGTGTACAGATTGCCGAGCAGGCGCCATCTCTCGGGCGCAACGTGATCGACAACTTCAAGGACGGCCTGGTGATGACCATCAGTATATTGCCGTCCATCATGTCGGTGGGACTGATTGGCCTGCTGGTGGCCAAGTACACGCCGATATTCGACTGGCTGGGTTATCTGTTTTACCCGGTGACTTGGCTGTGGGGAATCGAAGACGGCATGTTGTTGTCTAAGGCGACCGCCTCGGGACTGGCGGAAATGTTTCTGCCGGCGTTGCTGATGGCCGAAGCCGACTTTGTCGCTCGCTTCGCTGCTGGCGTGGTGTGCGTATCGTCGATACTGTGCTTCTCGGCGTCCATTCCCTGCATTTTGGCAACCCGACTTCCGCTGAAAGTGGGCACCCTGGTGCTGGTGTGGTTTATCCGCGCCTTTTTAAGCCTGTTGCTGGCCATTCCCGTGGCCATGATGATAGCCCCTTAAGTCCTTACTATCCTCTTAGCCCGGCCGCAGCTGCGCGCCGGGCTGGCTCCCGCTGCAGCTTACCGTTAAGATGTCGCCTTTTACACGAGACAACCTCATGGCCCTGACTGCCACCCTACATAAAGTTCGTATGAATATCAGCGACTTGCACCGACACTACTATCAAGAACATAATATGACCGTAGCCCAGCATCCTTCAGAGACCAACACCCGGCTGATGGTGCGCCTGCTGGCCTTTATGCGCCATGCCGATGATGACTTAAGCTTTACCAAGGGCCTAAGCACCGACGACGAGCCGGAGTTGTGGCTAAAGTCGGCGGATGGCCGCATTCTATTGTGGGTGGAGTTGGGCGAGCCCAGCGTCAAGCGCATCAAACAGGCGCTGTCTCGAGCCGAGCAGGTGGTGATTTACAGTTATGGTGGCCGTAGTGCCCAGGAATGGTGGAACAAACACCAGAGCGAACTCGGCCGGTTGCCGCGATTGCAAATTTATCATCTGGACGACCCGCAACCGGCACAACTGGCCGAGCTTTGTGCTCGCAGCATCGACCTGTTTGCCACTCTGCAGGAAAGTGACGTACAGGTTACCGATGGTGAACACAGCATAGACTTAAAGCTTAGCCAGTGGCGCTGAAGCGTGAAGCATGAAGCATGAAGCATGAAGCATGCAAATATTGCAGCTTCGCTTTGTCTTGGCAATGGCCGGCGTGCATGCCGGCCTGCTTAGCCCAGCTTGAGGGTGGAGCGCAGCTTGTATTTGTCGCCCGGATGCCAAAGCCGGGCAAAGCTGACCAACTGATGCAGCGACCAGGTGCGCCGAGTCACTAGCAGGCAGGGGGTTTCTGGCGATAGCTGCAACCAATCGCCAATGTTGACCGGCGCCATTCGAGCCTCAACAACATGCTCCAGATCCGACAGCGGACAATGCTCTACTAGGTAAGCGTTTGGGGTCTGTTGGCCGAAATCACACTGCAAATAGCCGGGCACCAGCGCCGGATGTACGAAACGCTCTTCCACTTGTATCGGTAACTTGTTTTCCAAGTGCACTATCACCGAATGAAATACCCGAGCATTAAGCCGCATGCCCATGTGCAGGGCGACCTCCTCGTTGGCTCGAATGGCTTCCAGTACCAAGACACTGTTACTGTACTCGTGGCCACGCAGCCGTACTTCGTCGGCAATATTATTGATATCCGCCAGCGGTGACTCCGCCTTGGGCTCGGTGACAAAGGTGCCCAGACCTGCACGACGCATCAGATAACCTTCCTGCACCAAATCCCGAATTGCCTTGTGGGCTGTCATTCGGCTGACCTTGAATTGCCCAGCGAGCTCCTGCTCCGGCGGTATCTGATGATGCAACGGATACTCCCCAGACTCGATTCGAATCAGGATATGCTGTTTGATCTGCTGATAAAGGGGAATAGATTGGGTCACGTGGCCTCCGGTAACAATTGTAATTGTACAGACAATTGCCTGTCTGTCACATACAGCCCCGGTTAAACTATGAGCCTGATCCCACAAGGACTTTAAACAATGGTGAATTTGCGCTATTGTCCGCGCAAATTCAGTCAGCCATCGGTAGAAAGGCCTTGGAAAAACATGAAGACGTGCTGGTGGCTCTGCGCCAGATTATACGCGCAATTGACTTGCACTCCCGCCAACTCAGCAAAGCCTCTGGCCTTACAGGTCCGCAGTTACTGCTACTGCAAACGATTCGCGAGCATGGCGACATCACCATGCGCAAGTTGGCTCAAGCAACCCATATGAGTCAGGCTACGGCGACTACGATTATCGACCGGCTAGAACAAAAGCTTCTGGTGCGCCGCGAACGTAGCCAAACAGATAAACGCAAGGTATATGCGGTACTAACCGAAGACGGTATTACCAAGCTAAAATCAGCCCCAAGGCCTCTGCAAGAAAGCTTTATTCAGCGTTTTCAAGCGCTAGAAGATTGGGAGCAAAATCTGCTGCTATCGTCGGTACAACGCGTTTCATCGATGATGAACGCCAACGATCTCGACGTAGCGCCGCTGTTGCAAGTGGGGAGTTTGTTGCGAGAGTAAAGGCCCTACGGGCAGCTTTAAGCCATAAGCTTTACGCTGTAAGTAAAAAACTGAATACCAGACTTACCTGCTTATTCAGCCTCTGTTTCGCCTATCACTTTTGCTTGGGTCTAGTCTCGTTCTCAGCTCTAACCATCAAGATCCTTTTCAGATCTGATCACTATTTTTCCGTGGCTTCCGTGTTCTTCCGTGGCAAAAATAGGGTTTGATGTGATATTTAAACAGTTTCGCCCTCGACGAGATACTGGGGCCGTCATGCCGGGCCACGACCCGGTACCGGTAAGACGACATAAACAAGACCGTGCCTATATTTAAGCTTGGTTGGAATGGCCCCGAATAAGTAGACACTTCTTCAGAGTGAGGAAGTGTATGCAATACCGAACCAAA
>NZ_JBHTJS010000044.1:0-55985 GCF_042676125.1 Oceanisphaera ostreae | reverse complement strand
CCCAACGCATATGCACAGCAACTTAATGCTGCTTAAACTGGTGTCTACTTTAGTCGGGCCATTCCATAATAAACTCTTATCACTTATCACTTATCACTTATCACTTATCACTTATCACTTATCACTTATCACTTATCACTTATCACTTGTCGCACGTGAACGACTTCCGTGCGTTCCGTGTTCTTCCGTGGCAAAAATAGCTCTGGCCGTAGGTTTGAGCGTTTAGCTTATATCGTCCTGTTCACTCTTCACCTCGCAGTGGCGTATTTAAACCCGCTTTGGCATCCTGTATGCTAACCCGCAAAATTCATGAATAGGTTAATTCGATGAGCATTTCTGAAAACAGCGTTGTAACGCTAGATTTTACTGTTACTAACATTAACGGTGACATTCTTGATACCACCGAAGACAAGCAGCCGCTTGAGTACTTGCACGGCACCGGTTATCTGGTTTCCGGCTTAGAAGCTGTGCTTGATGGCAAGGTGGTAGGTGAAGACTTCGATGTGACCCTTAGCCCTGAACAGGCCTACGGCGAGCGCGATGATAGCTTAGTTCAGTCGGTGCCAGGCGAGCTGTTCGACGGCATGGAAGTCTCTGAAGGTGACACTTTTGTAGCCGAAACTGATGACGGCCATCGCCCGGTGACTATCGTTGAAGTATCTGAAGAGTTCGTTAAAGTTGACGGCAACCATCCGTTAGCTGGCATGACGCTGACGTTTAAAGGCGTAGTACGTGCGATGCGTGAAGCGACAGAAGAAGAGATTACGCACGGCCATGTGCATGGCGCTCATGATCATGACGAAGAGCACGATCATGACCATGAAGGCGGCTGCTGCGGACACCAGCACTGAGTTTAACTCTAACTCTGTGAATTAAAAAAGGCGCCTCGGCGCCTTTTTTATTGCCCGTTTTTGGGCTGCAGGGCGCATGTTTATCCGTTGCTGGGCGCTCGGCGCTGCTCTTCGCATCAATAATGTGGCGGCGGGGGTTCGTCAGCTTGGCTGACAATATCGCTGGGTTGCATGTCTTTTAGTTTGTTCACCATGACGGTTAATTTCTCTTTTAGCCGGGCTATTTCACTACCTTGAGTGGTAATTTCTTGATTCAGCTGCTCTATGGTGTCGTCTTGAAATACCAACCGAGTTTCTAGCTGCTCCAGTCGGTCGAGGATATCGTTATTCATTAATGTGATTCTCTTGAGTCTAATTTCCAGGTTTCACCTAGGCCGGAGGAGCTTACGCTATACACGTGCAGTGGGTTAATGAAGGCCACGTCGAATACCATGGCACTGGCGGGGCGCAGCTTGGTGTGAGTGCCGACTTGCCAGTGTTGTAGCTGTTGGCCATTGTCTAATTGCCATAATTCTAAGCGGCGGGCGGTGCTCCCCGTAAGTAGCTGATTATCAGCGGGGTTGAGCCGAGCGCTTACAAAAGTTTGGCCGCGATAAGGCACTTGCAAACGAGACCTCAACTCGCCTGACGGCAACTGATGTAGTTCGCCTTGCCCTTGGGCGTCAGCACTAAAGGCCAACTTTCCCTCTGGGCCCAAGCGCACCAGTGTAATGCTATTTTCATGCCGCCATTGGCTAACAATGGCGGCATCTGTGGTTTGCCACAATAATACATGGCCATCTTGGCTGGCGGTTAGGGCATAACGACCGTTGGCAGACAAATCAACGGAGTTAATGCGATTATTGTTGGTCGTTTGTTGATGGCCCATAAAGATCAGCCGCCGCCCGCTAGCGAAGTCGACAAACTCCACGCTGCCATCCTGATAGCCGAGCAGCAGACTGCCATTATCGGCTAATGCTAGCGCTCGCACTGGCAGCTTGAGTTGGTAAAAGCCCTGATTCTTACCGTTGAGCAAAGACCATACTGCCACGGTTGTTTCAGTGGCGGTCGCTGCATTATCGCTGTCTGGTGATATTGCCTGCAGCAAGATGCTGTCGCTCGGCTCGCCTTGGCGCCAGTGATAAATGGGTTCGGCTACGCCTTTTTGCCACACTTGTACCAAATTTGACCCAGTAGCTACTAAGGTGAATTGGCCGTTAATACTGGTGTTTGCCGCCAGCACCGAACCTTTGGCATAACGGCTTTGGTCTATTGGCTTATCACCGCCATCGCAGCCCGAGATCAGTAAAAAAGTGACGCACAGCATCATTGTTAAGGCATGGATTGGCATTTTTATTGGTTTGGGCTTTCGCATCACTAACCTGAGACGGTAGTATAGGTCCGGATTTATAAGCATCTCATTTTCCATGGGAATTTTCCCCTGTTCTGGAGCAAATAATGAAAAAACTGTTACAAGTCAGTTTACTGGCCTCTGCGGTACTAGTGGGTCTGAGTGGTTGTAATGATGACAAGGCGACGACGCCTGCCGCCGCAACAGAGAAAGCCGCTCCTGAGTTGGCGAGCTTTGAATACAAGTCTGCATACGCAATTGGTCTGTCTATGGGGCGCTACATTGGCTCTACGCTTGAAAAGCAGCAAGAGCTGGGTGTCGATCTGAATAACGACATTATTCTGAGCGGTGTGCAAGATGGCTTTACTGATAAAGGCCAAATGAGTGATGAAGAAATTCAGACGGCACTCACCGCGTACGATGAGCACATCAACGAACTCATTGAAGCACAAGCCAAAGAACAAGCTGCAGCTACCCTGGAAGAAAGCAATAAGTTTCTGAAAGAGAACGCTAAGCGCGATGGCGTTACCGTTACTGACTCAGGCCTGCAGTATGAAGTTCTTACCGAAGGTGAAGGCGCCAAGCCAAATGCTGAAGACGTAGTGACCGTACATTACACCGGAACTTTAGTGGATGGCACTACCTTCGATAGTTCGGTTGAGCGCGGCGAGCCCGCTAGCTTCCCGCTGAATCAGGTGATTCCTGGTTGGACCGAAGGCGTACAGTTAATGTCGGTGGGCGCTAAATATAAGTTTGTGATCCCCTCAGAGCTTGGCTACGGCGAAGCCGGTGCCGGGACTATTCCGGGCAACGCGGTACTGACCTTTGAAGTTGAGCTGCTAGAGATTAAGTCTGCAGACGAGCCTAAGGCTGAACCTGCTAAAAATGACGACGATAACGCAGCAGAAGATAAGCCAAACGCTGAATAATCACAGTTTAGTTTAGCTATTTACGGCGCCTTAAAGGCGCCGTTTTTATTTCGGCTTGCAGTGCTTGCCAGATGCTGTCTTCTTGCAATAACCGTTCTTTGCGGGCTTTGGTGAGGCGTTTAAGGCGATATTCAAGTTGTAGTGCTAACGATTGATTCGCCACCGTTCGTTGCCATACTAATTGTGCTGGCCGGCGTGCCCACACATAACGAGAGGCGCGAGAAGCTTGCTGATTATGCTCTATGCAGCGGCGCTCTGGATCTACGCTAATACCGGTATACAGGCTGCCATCATTGCAACGCAATAAATAAACATGCCACTCTTTAGATATGGCTTGGGGCGGATGTTGAGATATGAGCTGAGATATAGGCTGTGGCGTGCATTCGGGGTTAATATCAGGCATAAGCGACTTATGAGTTAACGGTTTTAATTAGTCGGCAATCATAACGAGGTACAAGGATGAATAAAAATTATCTTGGTCCCGCATTCGTGTTGGGTGTCACTCTGGCAATAGGTCTTATCTGGAGTGGTAGTTATTTAAAAGATGCGGTGCAGCTTTGGAAACAGGCCGATAGGGTCGTTTCAGTAAAAGGGCTGGCCGAGCGGGAAGTGGATGCAGATTTGGTGTTATGGCCGGTGAGTTTTTCAGTTTCTGCCGACAGTTTGGCCGATTTATATCAGGCAATAGATGCCGATAAAAACAAGATCAGTGCTTTTTTAACGCAGGCTGGTTTTAAAGCGCAAGAGCTAAGCTTTGCCGCCCCGGTGGAGCAGGACTTGTGGGCGAACCAATATGGTGAGCAGCGTCCGCCGTTGCGTTATAAGGCGGATGCGGTGTTGTTGGTGCGATCTCAGCAGGTAGTGCGGGTTAAAAAAACGCAGCCAGAATCGGTACAGTTAGTTAGCCAAGGCATACTGTTAACGCAAAATTATGAGCACAAAATACAGTATATTTTTACTCAGCTTAATGACATTAAGCCACAGATGATTGCCGATGCCACCGCTAATGCACGCCAAGCTGCTGCTCAGTTTGCCGAAGATGCCGACGCCGAAGTAGGGAGCATTCGTTCGGCTCAGCAGGGCTATTTTTCGGTCTCCGACTTGGATACTTACACCCCAGAAATCAAAAAGGTAAGAGTGGTTACCAGCGTTGAGTACTTACTGGACTAAGGTTGCTAGTTTTGTTGCACAAAACCGGCCAGTTACTTTTTACTTAAAACAAGGGTCTCTATATTGGTGCTGTGTGTTTGGCGCGCCGCCGGACTTGTTTTGTGTAGGGGCGAATTTATTCGCACAAAAACCGTGGCTCGGAGATAAACTCGGGCATCAGAACCAGCTACGCAGGTTTTCGCGGCTAAAGTGCGCGACTACATTCGTGCAATATGCCGGGCGCTATGTTTTTTCACCCTTCACGCTTTAACGGTATTTTAATAGTTTGGGGCGGGTAACACAGGCCGGTGGTGCAGCCTTGGTAGCGAATTTCAACCGAGCCGTCTGACGCTACTTCTTTTAGCGGAATATTCAGGATCAATGGCTGGTAATAGACTTGGCTCTTGCCAAAGTATTCATCTTCATGGGGGCTGCCGTCTGGCAAAACCCAGTCACCAAGTTGGGCATTTTTTGCGGACACTGCCAGAGTGTGCCGATATAAATAGTAGTCTGGTTCAATGGCAAAGCGCAGCTGTAGCTGGTTAGTCGTTTGACGGCTGGTCAGTACAAAAGCCTGCTCTACTGGCAAAAAGTTAGTGTTGGCTTGCGGCTCTTCTGACGCGCCTATTCCTAGCCAATCGAATATCCCAGCCTGAGCCGGCTGGGTGACCAAGGAGGTTGCCAAAAGCAGGGGTGTTAATAAAAACGTAACCGTTATCAATGTCGAGATGCGCCGCATAAATCACCTATCAGTCGTCAAAACGTTTGCTACTATAGCGCCGGTGCGGGGTAAAATCATCGTTAAGGCAGATTTGAAAAATACGGCCTTTGCCCCCATGTTAATGATTCCACCCAAAATAAGTGCTTAATTGGCGCGAGACGAGGTTTTAGTGGGTAAGATTTTTTTACTATTTATTGCAGCGAGCTTGATGGAAATTTTTGTTTTTATCGAGGTCGGTTCGGCGATTGGTGCCTGGAGCACCATAGCGCTGATTATATTAACGGCGGTGGTTGGCTTAAGCCTAGTGCGCATTCAAGGTTTTCAGACGTTGATGGAAGCTCAGCGTAAAATCAACATCGGCGAGCCGCCGGCGCGTGAAATGCTGGCTGGTATGATGCTAGCACTTAGCGGCGTATTGCTGGTACTACCGGGCTTTGTGTCTGATATTGGCGGCGTGTTATTGCTGTTACCGCCAGTGCGTAGCGCTTTAGTAGACTACTTTATTAGCCGAGTAAATATTCAAACAGGCCAACAAGCTCATCGAGGGCATACTTTTGATGCGGACTACCACAGCACCGATGGCCGTGAGCAGCAAGAGCGCCTAGAGCAATACTTAAGAAAATCACGTGACGAAGAAGGTACTACTTTTGAAGGTGACTTTGAGCGCAAAGACGACAAGTAACAGCAGTAAGCCACCAGCGGGAAGCGATCAGCTAAATGATAAGACCTAACCTCAAGTTTCTGACATTTTCCGTCTTGCTGAATGTTTTTCAGTATCTTGTGGGTTGGTCTCTTTCTGATAGCTGAAAGTTTATGGCTTACAGCGTTAGTTTGTCGGTTGTTTAATCTTCCAAGGGAAGCGCCACCAAGCGAAGGTGGCAGCGATAATGCCGGCCAAAATGTTGGCCAGTAAAAGACCGGTGAATACGCCAGTTTCGCCGTACCAATAATTCCCCAGCCACGCCAAAGGCAACAGTAAGCCAAACAGACGGATGCTATTTAACATCAAAGAGATGCTAGATACTCGCAGACCATTTAATGCCGACGCTAGCAACATAAAGCAGCCTTGCAGCCCATAACCTAACGGCAGCAACCGCAGGTAAAAGGTTAAATGTTGGCTAACCTCTGGGTTATCGGTAAACCGATCAGCCAGCCAAGGTGCGATTAGCCACAATAGCGCAAAAATCAGCAACTGAAAGCCAATGGCAAACCGCATCGACAGTAATAGCGCCTGCCTGCTGCGCAGATGCAGACCGGCACCGGTGTTTTGTGAAATGAACGGTGCCAGTACCGAACTAAGTGCCATCATGGCGATTAGCATTAAGGCCTCTATGCGCGAAGCTGCACCATAGGCTGCTACTACCTCGGTGCCCAGCCCCGCCAAAATCATCATTAACACCGCCGTGCTTAACGGGTTAAGCAGATTGGTAAATGCCGCAGGAATGGCCACATGTAGTAGCTGGCGCCAATGAGTGAATAATAAGTCCAGCTGGATTAAAGGCCAGCGTAACAGTTTTTCTCTGCGCCACAGCAACCCAATGCTAACGCAGGTCGCCATTAGCCAAGAGCATGCCGAGGCAATGGCTGCGCCCTTTATGCCGAGCTCTGGAAAAGGGCCAAGACCAAAAATCAATAAGGGATCGAGTAGGCCATTAACCAAGCCGGCTACCATCATCACGATGCTGGGGGTGCGGGTGTCGCCGGTGGCTCGAATAGCAGAGTTGCCCACCATGGGGAGAACTAATAACGGCACCGTTAAATACCAAATCAACATATAGTCGTGCAGCAGCACCAATAGCGCATCAGTTGCCCCCAGTAATCGAAACAGGGGAGCGATGGTCAGCACTCCTAGCACTGATAGCAGGCAAACCAGTAATAAAGCCAGCAGTAGGCTGTGGCTGGTAAACAAGGCTGCCCGCTGCTGACTGCCAGCCCCCAGAGCTTGCCCCATGCATGCGGACAAGCCAGCACCCAGACCCATGGCCAACGAGATCACCACAAAGGTTACAGGGAAGGTAAAGCTAATAGCGGCCAGCGCATCGGTGCCCAGCAGGCCAATAAAGAATATATCCACTAAATTAAAGGCTTGAATGGCGAGAATACCCAGCGCCATAGGGCCGGCCATTTTAGTCAGTTGGCGGCCAATTGGGGCGGTGAGCAGTAAATTCTGTGATACCAAAAATGATCTCGAGCAGTGAGTCGCGGCGCCATTATGCGGCAAAATACCGAGGAAAAGGACGGGGGCTGAGTAAAAAATTTCAGCCTAACCACTTGAAGCAGGAAAATCTGCTCCCATATAGGTAGCAGGAACACATTTTGCGGCCACCGGCCGTTTATACCCTTAGGTAGCAACACTCACCAGGAGAGTTATCGATGAAAATACGTCCATTACATGATCGCGTTATTGTCAAGCGTACTGAAGCCGAGTCAAAATCTGCCGGAGGCATAGTATTGACCGGATCTGCTGCCGAAAAATCCACCCGTGGTGAAGTGCTGGCAGTGGGTAATGGCCGCGTACTAGATAGCGGTGAAGTAAAAGCCATGTCTGTAAAAGTGGGTGATAATGTTATTTTCAATGAAGGCTACGGCGTAAAAACCGAAAAACTGGACGGCCAAGAAGTGCTGATCCTATCTGAAAATGACATTCTGGCAATCGTTGAATAATCATCTGTTTATCCACTTTATTTATTAGCAAGGAACTATGAATAATGGCAGCTAAAGACGTAAAATTTGGTAATGACGCCCGCGTAAAAATGCTGGCTGGCGTAAACATTCTGGCAGACGCCGTTAAAGTAACACTGGGGCCTAAAGGTCGTAACGTGGTACTTGATAAGTCATTTGGTGCGCCCGTGATCACCAAAGATGGTGTATCTGTGGCCAAAGAAATCGAGCTAGAAGATAAGTTCGAGAACATGGGCGCGCAAATGGTTAAAGAAGTGGCGTCTAAGGCGAACGACGAAGCTGGTGACGGCACCACTACTGCAACCGTATTAGCGCAGTCGATTGTTAACGAAGGCCTAAAAGCCGTTGCCGCTGGCATGAACCCCATGGATCTAAAGCGCGGTATCGATAAAGCCGTGATCCACGCCGTTAAAGAGCTAGAAGCCTTATCTGTACCGTGTAAAGACACTAGAGCGATTGCTCAGGTAGGTACTATTTCTGCAAACGCCGATGAAACCGTTGGTGCACTGATTGCAGAAGCCATGGATAAAGTAGGCACTGACGGTGTTATTACCGTAGAAGAAGGCCAAGGCCTACAAGACGAACTGGATGTTGTAGAAGGCATGCAGTTTGACCGCGGTTATTTATCTCCTTATTTCATCAACAAGCAAGAAACGGGCACCGTTGAGTTAGACGACCCCTTCATTTTGCTGGTTGACAAAAAAGTCTCTAATATTCGTGAGCTACTGCCAGTATTAGAAGGCGTGGCCAAGCAATCTAAGCCATTGCTGCTGGTTGCCGAAGATATTGAAGGCGAAGCGTTGGCTACCTTGGTTGTGAATAACATGCGCGGCATCGTTAAAGTTGCGGGCGTTAAAGCACCAGGTTTTGGTGACCGTCGTAAAGCCATGTTGCAAGACATTGCTATCTTGACTGGCGGTACTGTTATTTCCGAAGAAGTGGGTCTTGATCTAGAAAAAGCCACTTTGGAAGATTTGGGTCGTGCTAAGCGTGTGGTCATCAGCAAAGACAACACCACCATCATCGACGGTGCGGGTGAAGAACTTGCCATTGAAGCGCGAGTTGCACAAATTCGTCAGCAAATTGAAGACTCATCTTCAGATTACGACAAAGAGAAACTGCAAGAGCGCGTAGCCAAATTGGCGGGCGGCGTTGCAGTAATCAAAGTCGGTGCTGCTACCGAAATGGAAATGAAAGAAAAGAAAACCCGCGTAGACGATGCGCTACATGCTACTCGTGCCGCAGTAGAAGAAGGCGTGGTACCGGGTGGTGGTGTTGCTCTAGTACGTGCTGCCAGCAAACTGACGGGTCTTATTGGCGATAACGAAGACCAAAACGTGGGCATTAAAGTTGCGCTGCGTGCAATGGAGTCGCCATTGCGCCAAATTGTTACCAACGCCGGTGAAGAAGCCTCGGTTGTGGTATCAAACGTAAAAGCGGGCGAAGGTAACTACGGTTACAATGCTGGCAACGACACTTACGGTGACATGTTAGAAATGGGTATCTTGGATCCAACTAAGGTAACTCGTTCTGCACTGCAGTTTGCAGCGTCGGTAGCGGGTCTTATGATCACTACCGAAGCCATGGTAACTGATAAGTCTCAGAAAGATGCCCCAAGTATGCCTGATATGGGCGGTATGGGTGGAATGGGCGGCATGATGTAATTTAGATTACGTCATTCTGCTGGGTTTAAGACCCGCAGTAGCACACAAAAAACCGAGCCCTAGTGGCTCGGTTTTTTTTGTTAGGTCAATGACTTAAATGCTATATTGTTTAGTCAAGATGCTATCTTGTATTAACAAGATAAAAGCCATTGTCTGTCGGTTTTAGGGAGTTAACTATGAAGCTGATAGGTGGAATACTCATGACATTGCTATCGTGGCACGTGTTGGCAGTCAAAGAGTCGGTAGTGCTAACCGTGTATGGTGATATTAAGATTAATGGGCATAGCTACAACCAATTAGACTTCACTTTAAGCGAGTTACAGGCGCTCACTCAGACCGACATTACCACCGCCCACCCTTGGTCTGCAGAACGACGTCGCTATCGTGGCGTAGACATGAATACCTTATTTGATTCCTTGTTTAGCGAGCAAAAGGTACTTAGCTTGCAGTTAGAAGCACTAAACGATTTCAGCATTGCGGTTAACTGGGATCAAATTTCCTCATACACTCCCATTCTGGCCTGGCAAGAAAATAAACGAATAATGAGTCGTCGTAATAAAGGTCCTTTATGGCTAATGCTGCCGTTTGATCAGGTTTCTAAGGTGCAACAGGCTGACTTTTTACACTTTATGATCTGGCAATTGAGGGGAATTCACGTGTATTCGGAGCCTGAATGAAACGTATATTTTCCTCCTATCCCCGCATAGGTGGCCAATATGGCCGCATGCACCCATTCAAGTTTTTGATTGGGGGTCTGTTGCTCGCCACCATCGTTTGGCTAAGTAGCAGTGCCACTCATACTCTAATGAACATTCGCCAGCACAACAGCTTGCTAGAACATCGTACTTATGAGGTCCCTTGGTCACTAATGCAGCTGCAGCTAGAGGTAGGGCGCTTTTTAGATGCGGTACGTTTACGCCATTCAGACGCCGTTAGCCAAGAAGACTTTATGCTGCGTTACGATATTTTATGGAGCCGTACACCGATACTGCTGAGTGATAAATTTAAACGAACTTTGAGCGACAAGCCGGATTTGTGGCTACTGATCCGCCAAATTCATACCCGAGTGCGCGCCTTAGAGCCGCACGTGCAAACATTACAGCCAGGTAACGCCGATTATCTGTTTATTCTTACCGAACTCAGCCCTTATCTCGAGCCCTTGTCTCGTACCGTAACCGCTACCATGCACGATAACGTACGATTTTATGCTGAATATGACCAGACTTATCGCAAGCTAGGCGCGGAGCTTTATTGGCAGATAATCATGCTGTTTTTTGTGCTTAGCATTTTATTATTGCTGTTATTCCGTGAGTTGCGTCGTTACTGGCTGTTACAGTTACAAGATCCGTTAACGGGTCTGCCTAACCGTTTTGCCTTGCAGCGATATATGATTCCGATGATTGAGCAAAAAGATCCTTTTAGTGTGATGGTATTAGAGCTAAAGGACTTTACTGAGCACCATCACCGCTTTGGCTTTAAGGTGGCCGATAGGCTATTGCAAGAGTGCTGCCAGCGACTGCAGCAGATTTTACAAGCTAATGAGTTTATCGCTCAGCCCAGTCAAAACGGCGTGGTGATCTTATCGAAGGGAGTGGTTGAGCTAGCAGAAGTACGGGCGCAAATGTCACGCTTTCGTCAAGCTCTAGCAGAAAAAACCGTTATTAACGGTCATCACTTTCACATGGAAGCGATTATGGGGGTGGTACTATTTCCGGCAGATGCAGACAATCTAGTGGATCTACTTGCTAGAGGCGAGTTAGCGCTAGATCTGTGTAAACAACAGCAATTACCCTATGTCTTTTTCGATCCTTCCTTATTAAAAGAAATGTCCCGCCGCCAGCAGTTAGCTAAAGATTTACCCGCAGCACTAGACAGTGATGCCTTAACATTGCAACTCCAGCCGATTGTTGAATGGCCGAACCAGCACTGTATCGGGTTGCAGGTACTCATGAGCTGGCATCATCCTACATTTGGGAATATATCGGCTACCGAATTATTGAGAGTTACTGAGCAATACCAACGCTCGGAACAGCTTACCTTCTGGGCGTTGCAGTCTATCTGTACCCAGCTAGTCACTTGGCAACGCTATAGCACGATGTCGTTATTTGTTAGTTTAAAAATACCCGCCGCTATTTTTAGGCTAGGCATGGAACAATCACTACTGACAATATTAGCGCAGCACGAAATTTCCCCCCATAGCTTGGTGCTCGAAGTTAACGAAAGCGTGGCTATGAAAGACCCGCGCCAAGCTGTGCGTATTATGCAGGGGGTACGTGCTAGCGGCATGCGTATCATATTAACCGAGTTTGGTAGTGGCAGTTCTGCCTTGGGTTATTTATCTCAACTGCCCATTAACTGGCTGCAGCTTGATGCTACTTTTTGCAGTGGTATTGAGTATGAGGGAGGACCTCGTAGTCAGCTGGAGACGCTGTTTTCTATCGCTGACGTACTTAATTATCCTGTAATTTGCACCGGGGTTGACCACCCTACCGAGCTGGTGGTGTTGGAAGAACTAGCCAGTACACTGTTAGTGCAAGGTGACACCATAAGTGAACCCTTGTTGATAACAGAAGTAGAAACATGGCTAAAAAAAGCGGTCAGCAGTAGCAGTGAGGAGTAAAGCGTGAGATGTACGTTCAAGTTGAGCCACTCGGTGCTACTTCTCACGCTTCGCATGTTACATCGCAGGCAGGCGCATAAACTGGCTAAGGGTTTCTGCGAGCAGCTGAATTTTTTGTATCATGCGGGATAGCAAGTCTTGGTATTCTTCCTCGGCGGCGGTGAGCAAGATTTCTAACTCTTCTGCCAGTTCGGCCACGTAGGGCATAAAGTGATCGGCATGGGTAATAAACTGGCTGTCTTCGCGTAACACGGCACTAAACTTGGCCTGACCTTTAGTGCGTAGCTCGGCCAGTTTTTTATCGGCATCAATCGCCTGATGGTACAGCTCTTTTAAAGTGTCGTTTAATTTATTGGTAACAGAATCATTCATCAGTTTGACCTTTTCATTCAAGAGAAAGCATTTAACGTGGCGCTAGGCCAAGATCGATGGGAGTTTTATGGTGTTCACCGCCAATTTCACGCACCAGCTTCGGGACTAAAAATCCGGGTAGCTGTGTGAGCATGTCGGCCATTAGCGCAGTTGCTGTAAGGTCATCCACCGCAAAATGTGCGGCACCGGCTACTTTGTCTAGTTGGTGTAAGTAGTAGGGTAGAATACCGGCTGAAAATAAGCGTTCCGACAGCTCACACAAGGCACTGGTGCTGTCATTAACGCCAGCTAGCAACACACTTTGATTAAGTAAGGTGATGCCCGCGGTACGCCAGCTGCTAAGCCGTTGGCTTAAGTTATCGTCAATTTCATTAGCATGATTAATGTGTAATACCATAACTGCTTGCAAGCGACTCGTACTCAGGCGTTGGCGTAACTCATCGGTGAGCCGCGCAGGAATCACCACCGGTAAGCGCGTGTGAATGCGTACTCGCTTTAGGTGTTTAATCGCCTCTAGGCCGTCCAGCAACGTGGCCAGCTGCGCATCTTTTGCCATTAAGGGATCACCACCAGAGAGAATTACTTCGTTGATCTCGGGATGCTCGCTAATGTAGTTAAGTGCGGCTTGCCAGCCTGCTTGATTGGGGCTGTTATCTGCATAGGGAAAATGACGCCGAAAACAATAACGGCAATTCACCGCACACCCGCCGCGCACCACTAACAGTACCCGAGAGCGATACTTATGTAGTAAACCGGGCAGGGCGCTGTGGTGTTCTTCAAGTGGATCGGTTACAAAACCGGGCACCTCGTCAAACTCCGCCACTAAAGGTAACACTTGGCGTAGCAGCGGATCGTTGGCGTCCCCTTTGCGCATTTTAGCGGCAAAAGGCCGTGGCACTCGCATAGGGAAGAGCCGGCGCGCTTTAAAGCCAGACTGCCAAGGCGCTGCATCAAGCTGTAGGTAGTGCAGCAGTTGCTCTGGAGTGGTAAAGGCTTGGGCAAGCTCTTTTTGCCAGTTAATATGTAAATTCCCTTGTTTTAGGGGTATGATTGCCGGCATTTTCTGCAACTCTGTCAAACTCACGAGGGTTATATGGCCTCTTATAGTACCAATGATTTCCGCTCTGGCCTAAAAATTATGTTGGACGGCGAGCCTTGCGTTATTCTTGAAAACGAATTTGTTAAGCCAGGTAAAGGTCAAGCGTTTAACCGCGTGAAACTGCGTCGCCTGCTTAATGGTAAACAGTTGGAAAAAACCTTTAAATCGGGTGAATCCTTTGATGCGGCCGACGTGGTCGATATGGAAATGGCCTATCTGTATAACGATGGTGAATTCTACCATTTTATGGACAACGAGACCTTTGAGCAGCTTGCCGCCGACGATAAAGCGGTAGGTGACACCAAGCTGTGGTTAAAAGAGCAAGATATTTGCACCTTAACCCTATGGAATGGTGCCACCATTTCGGTCACCGCCGCTAACTTCGTAGAGTTAGAAGTGGTTGAAACCGATCCTGGTCTAAAAGGTGACACCGCCGGCACAGGTGGTAAACCCGCTACGCTAGCCACCGGTGCCGTTGTTCGAGTGCCGCTGTTTATTCAAATTGGCGAAGTGTTGAAAGTAGACACTCGCTCTGGCGAATATGTATCACGCGTAAAATAAGTACTAGCCCAATAAAAAAACGGCGCCCAAGGGCGCCGTTTTTTATTGGCAAAGCGTTAAGCCGTCAGCTTTAAGCGATCAGCCAAGACAAAGCTTGTCATCGGTTGTTGTTATCTGATGGCTGACAGCTTACCGCTGACAGCTTTGTTTATTCTTTACCGTATACAACGTTTTCCTGCTCACGTACGCGAATAAAGGTAGTGCGCTTCGTTAGCTCTTTCAAACGAGCTGCACCCACATAAGTGCAGGTTGAACGTACGCCACCCAAGATATCTTGAATCGTTCCTTCTACCGGGCCACGATAAGCTAATGCAACGGTTTTTCCTTCGGCTGCACGGTACTTAGCAACGCCACCTGAGTGCTTGTCCATGGCGCTAGATGAACTCATGCCATAAAAGTTCATGTAAGTTTTACCGTCGCGCTCAACTAGCTCGCCACCGCATTCTTCGTGTGCAGCTAGCATACCGCCCAACATCACAAAGTCAGCACCACCACCAAAGGCTTTAGAAACGTCACCAGGACAGGTACAGCCACCGTCACCAATAATTTGACCGCCTAAGCCGTGCGCCGCGTCGGCACATTCGATAATGGCCGATAGCTGCGGGTAACCCACACCGGTTTTAACACGGGTGGTGCAAACTGAGCCTGGGCCAATGCCTACTTTAACGATATCGGCGCCGGATAAAATCAGCTCTTCTACCATTTCACCGGTCACTACGTTGCCCGCAATAATGGTGTGAGTCGGCCACTGTTTACGGACTTTGCTAACAAAAGAGCTAAAGTGCTCGCTATAGCCGTTAGCCACGTCGATGCAGATAAAGGTCAACTCATCCGACAGCGCTAAAATCTGCTGTAATTTTTCAAACTCTTTGTCAGAGATGCCGCTGGATACAATAACGTGCTTTAGCACTTCACTGCTTTGGGCTGCGACAAAGGCCTGCCACTCGTCCACAGAGTAATGCTTGTGCACTGCAGTCAGGATCTGATGCTGAGCTAGAGCTTGGGTCATGGCGAAGGTTGCTACTGTATCCATGTTGGCCGCAATAATTGGCACGCCAGACCAGCGACGACCTGAGTGCTTAAACACAAATTCGCGGTTCAGCTCTACTTGAGACCGACTATTAAGGGTGGAGCGCTTAGGGCGAAACAGTACATCGCTAAAGCCCAGTTTCAAGTCTTCTTCGATACGCATTGCGGTATAACCTCAGTAAGTGACAGGCACAAAAAAACCGAGGGTTTCTTAGGCCCTCGGTTTTCAGCATTCTAGGTTTCTGAAATGTATTTGCAACTATCTTGACCTAATAATCAGGAAATAATTTGTTCAAGCTAGTTTATCAATGCGCTTTTGTCGTTGGAACTCTCACATAAACAGTGCTTGTTGCTGTTATTTTGTACAATGTTCAGTCATGCTGTTAGCAAGCTTGGTGAGGGAATGAGGTGTTGTCTATGTCGCTATTCAAAATAGTAGGGCTAGATCATTTGGTGCTAAGGGTGCGAAACCCGGAGCGGATGCTAGCTTTTTACTGTCGGGTACTAGGTTGTGTCTTAGAGAGAGAAAAAACGGACATTGGTTTGTATCAATTACGCGCGGGGGCGCAATTGATCGACTTGGTGGATATTAGAGGTCCACTGGGGGGCGATGGAGAGCCGGCGGAGCAATGTAAGGCTAATCTTGATCACTTTTGTCTGCAAATTATCCCTTTTCAGCCCGATGAGATAAGAGCCTATTTGAAAAAAAATGGAGTAATCTGTGAGAAACCGGTGACACGCTACGGTGCACAAGGCGAAGGATTATCGTTGTACCTTTACGATCCAGAAGGTAACCAAGTTGAGCTGAAAGGGTAACCTTTCAGCCGTGCTCAGCTTTACGCTGTCAGTAAGAGATAACACCGACCGCAGAGCGGTCAATGTATGCATCCACGCAGAGCCATGAATGTGAGCCGAGTGTTGAATTAGCTCGGCGCTATACTCCCCTTATTAAAAGGCTGCCTAACCGGTTGGTTAAGGGTAACATTCCCTTTATTTTGGGATGATATTCATGACCTCAATCGCCTGGCTACCCACGGCTTCTCTTGCGCAATTACAAAAGCGCGCCCAGTTATTGGCGCTTATTCGTGGCTTTTTTGCCGAGCGTCAGGTGCTGGAAGTCGATACGCCCACCATGGCCAGCGCCGGTGTTACCGATGTACACCTAGAGAACTTTCGCACCCACTTTGTGGGCCCTGGCATGGCTAATGGCCTCGAACTATATTTGCAAACCTCACCCGAATTTCACATGAAACGCATGCTTGCGGCAGGTTATGGGGCTATTTATCAGATCGCCAAGGCGTATCGTAACGAAGAGTCAGGTCGCTTACATAATCCTGAATTTACCATGCTGGAGTGGTATCGCCCGGGATTTGATCATCATCAATTAATGGATGAAATGGCAGACTTACTGCAGCTAGTACTGCATACCGACCAACCTACCCGCACTACTTATCAGCAGGTATTTAATGACATCTTAAGTGTATGCCCGTTAACGGCGTCATTGAATACATTGCGCCAAGCAGGACTTGGTCTGGGTGCCGATGATTTACTGGCGCGAGAAACAGACCGCGATACCATTTTGCAGCTGTTGTTTGCATTGGGAGTCGAGCCAAAAATTGGCCAGACTACACCTTGTTTTGTATATGACTTTCCTGCCAGTCAAGCAGCGCTGGCACGCATTAGTCCGGCTGATACCCGAGTCGCCGAGCGATTTGAGGTGTACTTTAAGGGCATTGAGTTGGCCAATGGTTTTAATGAGTTAAGTGATGCTAGCGAGCAGCGTCGTCGATTCGAGCGTGACAACCAAGAGCGTGCGGCCAGAGGTTTAGTGACTCGGCCTATAGATGAGTATTTGCTGGCCGCCTTGACTTGCGGTTTGCCCGATTGTGCCGGTGTAGCATTGGGCATCGATCGCTTGGTGATGCTGGCAGTGGGTGCTGAGCGACTTGAGCAGGTGATTGCCTTTCCCGTTACTCGAGCCTGATGTGTTATTTACTAGGCGGATAGGTTGATAGCAGCTCGGTCACTTGCTGTTTAATACGCCGACTACGCTCGCCACCACTGAGCTTCTCACCAGGGAAAGCTGAGTTGTGTTTGCTGCGCCAGATAACGCGCTCGCTTGCGGGCACTGCCAGCCATAGCACCAGCTTAAGTTGGCGCACGGCACCGTACACTCTTTCTTCATCATCCCAGAACTCACCATGGCGAGACAACATGCGCGGCATGGTGGTCAGCAGCTTAGTTTCTGGTTTTAACTGGTAGTGTAACCACAGGGATGCCTGCTCGGAGGAGGTTATTTCAAGCCCTCTTGTGGGCAGTAGTGTGCGAGCGGCGGCGGCAATGCGCGCGCCATCCAGCGAGTCGAGGTCACTGTCTGGCGCCAAAGATGCGCTGTTAAAGCGAGTAAAATCAACATCCTCTGCATAGTCGTAAGCGGGAGTACAACCGCTAAGCAGTAGTGCGATAGTCAACAGACGTAGAATTTGCATGTTTAACTCCGGCTGGATGGTCTTTATATTTATTACCAGCCGACGTTAAAAAGCAAGGGCAACAGACCCTAGTCGCTTGTGTTGTCTATGTCACTTGCCTTGTTGAGATTACTAGCTTTCAATATGGTTGCCATCGGCTGCTCGCCCAATAGACGAATATCGACCTGTTGATGGGGGATTTTGATGTCGTACTGGCGTAGACGAGTCAACAGCAGGTTATGCAGCTCGTGGGTCATGGGCATGCGATAACTCATATCTTCTACGTATACCCGGACTTCGTAAACCAGTGCCGAGTCAGTCAGCTCGACCAGAAATACTTCGGGTACCGGGGTGTCGAGAACCCGGCTGCATTCGTTAATGGCCTCGTACGTAATGCGCTGTACCAAGTCGGTATCTGCATCGAGGCGCACCCGCACCAAGAGTCGGATACGGGTAATGGCGTCGGACAATGACCAGTTAACGAACTGCTCGGTAATAAAGGCTTTGTTGGGGACGATAATTTCCCGCCGGTCCCAGTCTACTATGGTTGTAGCACGGGTTTTTATTTTAGAGATGGTGCCCGTCAGCTCGCGAATGGTGACGGTATCGCCAATGCGAATTGGTTTTTCAAACAAGATAATGAGACCAGATACAAAGTTGGCAAAAATTTCCTGTAAACCAAAGCCTAACCCCACCGACAGTGCCGCCACCAGCCACTGGGTTTTCGACCAATCGATACCCAGCATGGCAAAGGTGGTAAAGGCGCCAATGACCAGCACTATATATTTAGAGATGGTGGTAATGGCAAAGCCGGTGCCCGGTGATAAGTCCAGATGCTGTAATACGCTCAGCTCCATCAGGCCTGGCAGGTTGCGGGCGGTGATCCAGGTGAGCACGACGACGAACAGGGCAATCACCAGATCCTTGAGCGAAATAGGAAGCAGGGCGTCTTCACCGGCCAGCGAGCTGGATACCTGCCATACCTCTATGCTGTCGAGAAAGCTGAAGGCGGTATTAATTTCCGACCATAACAGCATCAGGCTAAGCAGATAACCGAGCATGAGCGCCGAGCGCAGTAGCCCCAACGACTGGGCACTAATGATATCCAGATCTACTTCGGCCACGGCAGCCGCTTCTGCTTCCGGACTAGCCGGGGTTTCGGTAGGGTCACCTTTTTCTTTGCGCTGGGCTAGAATTTCGGCCCGCTTGCTTTTGGCCCGATCAAAGGCCAACCGTCTACGTTGGATCAGCATCCAGCGGCGTACCAGGTAATAAAACATCAAGAAGCCCATGCCCACCAATACCGAGACTTCCAGCTGGCGCAATAGCGTGTGTGCCGTATACAGGTACCCCATCAAGGCGCCCACCAACGCCAGCAGCGGAGCTATGATCAGCACTCCCCATAAAAAATGGTTAACTATGGTTAAATGCTCTTGGCGGGGAGGGGAGACCAGCAGTGGCATGTCTTCTCGGAACATGCGCCAGGAAAACAGACTGGTTAGCAGGCAGACGATAATAAAGCTCAAGCGCCCCAAGGTGTCGTACAAGGAAAATTCCCGATAATCGCGAGCCAGATAAAGCACCAGCAAGGTGGGCAACAGCGTCAGCATCAGACTTTGAAATTGACGCCAAATGCGCCGCACTCTGTCATGGGGCAGATTAAAGTGCATTATCAGCAGGCCCTTGCTCATCATCAGGTTGCCGGCAAACAATAAAATGAACACCGGCAGCATCAATTGACTAAGGCCGTGAGCCAACGCCTGCACTACGGGCGGTGCCCAGGGGGAGTCGATGGCACTGCTGAGCAAGGACAACAATGCCGGTAGAGGCATAGCCGTTAACAGGCTGAGCAGCAGGGTATTAAAGGTGTAGTCGTATCTGTCTTGAGTCACGTTACCAATACGAGTGCTGATTTTCTCCAGATAGGCTAGCAGGCTGCGACGACTCATGAACCAGAGATAAATAACGAGCAGTGAGCTGAAACCATATAAGGTCAGGCTGGCAACACTTTGTTGCAGCAAGGTCTGTGGCAATGCGGTCCAGGTCGACAGGGTTAATAGCCAACCTGCTGTCTCCATCAAGGCGCCAGGAAACTGGCTGCCGATGGGCCTGAGATCCGGCAGCCAGAACAGGCGGTCGTCGGTCAGGTCGCGAATTTCGTGCAGCTGACTGTTCTGACGACTGTATGCGACCTTCAGGCGTGTTTGTTCATGGATCTGATTGTCGATGGCGCTGATCAGCCGTTCCAGCAGCCGCTGTTGGGTGGCCAGCAATTCGTCAATCTGCAGGCGCTGCATGTCCGTAATGCCTTGGGCTTTGTCGCTGAGTAATAGCTCGGTGCGATAGTTATTGTTTCTGAGGCTATCCAGTGACTCCTGATAACCGTATTTGTCGACTCGGCTTTGAACGATGCGCGCCTCAAGCTGTGGCAGGGAATAGGGTTGGGGGAGTTCACTGAGACGGTGACGCAGGTTTTCGCCAAAGCCGCGACTCACCTGTAACCACTCCAATTGTTCTTTAAGATTCACTTTCATGTCGGCGAGCTCAGAAGCGGCACGCTCTACGGTTTGGTACTCTAACTGTAGCGCTTCTACTTCTCGACTTTTTTCACTTAACGAGGCCGACAGGCGTTGGTTGATGGTTTGCTGCTCAACCAGCAGTTTCGAGTCGGTTTCCACTTCATCGAGCAAGCGGTCGCTTTCGGCAATCGCGGCTTCGGTGGTGGCGCGTCGCAACTCATTTTGCCGTTGCTGTAACGCTTCTATCACTATGTCTATGTTTTGCAGCTGACGATGTAAAATATCGAGCTTCAATCGATTGATGCTGTCTTTGTTGCTGGAAGACAGCTGCTCCAGCTCCAGAGCCTGGATACGGTGCTGCAGGTTTTGTTCGCGCGCGATGATCTGGGTGCGAACGGCTTTTTCCTGTCGCCCCCGGGTATCGCTGAACTGAAGTTTATCCAGAGATTGCTGGGTATCACGTAGCTGCTGGCGCAGATCGTCCAGTAAATCATGCAAGCCACTGTTACTTAATTCTTGCAGGTTAAGGGCGTTGGTCAGCTCTTCTCGCTGTCGCCTGAGCCCGAGACGCTGGGCCTGAGCCTCTACTAATGCTTGCTGGGCCGTTTCTTCATCCAGCTCGGCGATATAATCCAGGTTAGTCGGTTTGATATTGGCTTGCCGTTGCTCGAGTTTTTTCAACTCGGACGGATAGTCATCCATAAACGTCTTGAAGCCTGCTGCCTGTTCTTTATAGCGTTCGCCTTCACGCACCAGCTGTAATGCCTGCTTATAGTCTTCGCGTAGCCTTTTTAGCTCGGGTTGGTCGCCTTCGGGAACCTCGGCTAACAGCGCTTCAATATCGGCAACACTTTGATCCGCCAATAGCGGAGCGGGGAGTAATAAGGCGAGTAACAACAGGATGGGCGCAAACACGGCGGGCTCTCAACAAAAAGAAATATCAGACCGCGGCTGGTCACTCAGCCGCGGCAATCAGTGTTAGTGCTGATTTATACGACCAAACTCGGTTCCCATACGGGTAGGCGTGCCGGGCAGTAATTGTTCCGACAGTGTAACCTTGCTGGGGGCAAACAAACAAACCACAGTGCTACCCAGCTTGAAGCGTCCCATTTCTGCGCCTTTGGCCAAGCGAGGGGCGATGGCTGCATCATAATCCCAGCGCTGAATGCGCTTTCCTGCCGGGGGGGTGACAGTGCCTGACCACACGGTTTCTATGCTAGCGACAATAGTCGCGCCTACCAACACCATGGCCATGGGACCGGCCGCGGTATCAAACAAGCACACTACACGTTCGTTGCGGGCAAACAGCTCCGGCACGCGGGATGCGGTAAGCGGATTCACGGAAAATAATTCACCAGGCACATAAATCATAGTTTTTAGTATGCCGTCTATTGGCATATGAATGCGGTGGTAATCTTTGGGTGCCAGATAAATTGTAGCAAAGTCGCCGTCCATAAAAGGTTCGGCCAACGCCTTGTCGCCACCCAATAGGGTGCGGGCACTGTAATCGTGGCCTTTGGCTTGAATGATACGACCTTGCATAATGGGCGCGAGCTGACTAATGGCACCATCTACCGGCATGGCCAGCAAATGCTCATCTTCCACTACAGGGCGGGCATCGGCTTTAAGGGCGCGGGTAAAAAAATCGTTGAAGCTTTGGTAATGAGCGGGGTCTTCGTGCAACGCCTCACTCATGTTGACTTTGTATTGGCGAATAAAGCGCTTAATAAGCCACTGAGATAAGCGGCCGCCTTCTTTGGCGGCTAACCGACCCACCAAACGCGAGAACAGGTGTTTGGGCAGTAAATATTGCAGTAAAATTTTCAAATGATCTGTCATTAATATGCTTCCGAAAAGTAACCCTTAACTATCAACATGAGTTATATAGGAAGGGTTAGTATAATTTAGATTTTAAAGTCAAATAGTTAGAGCGAATTAGGGTGATGGCGAGTGGGCTTATCGGCCATGGCCGCCATAATGCGGTGATAGCTCTCCAGTCGCTCTGGATGAATTTTACCGTTTTCTTTTGCCTCCTGGATTAAACAGCCCGGGTCGGTGCCGTGTTTACAATCACGAAAGCGACAACCACCCAGATATTCTCTAAATTCACGAAAGCACCACGCCACGCGCTCGGGCGCTAAATGCCAGAGTGAAAACTCACGAATGCCCGGCGAGTCGACCAATGAACCGCCCGAGGGAAAGTGATACAGGCGCGCTGTGGTGGTAGTGTGCTGGCCCAGCCCTGAGTTATCAGAAACGGCACCGGTGACGGCGCCTACCTCTGGCATCACCGCATTCACGATTGACGACTTACCCACGCCCGATTGGCCGACGAAGATACTGGTATGATTATTGAACGCTTGCTTTAATTCCTCGAGCCCTTCGCCGGTATCGCAGCTCACATAGAGCACTTGATAACCAATGTCACAATAGCGTTGCAGCAGTTTTTCTGCGTGAGAGCGCTCTTGTTCGGTTAATAAATCGACTTTGTTTAATACGATCATGGGCGGCATATCTACATCTTCGGCGGCCACTAAATAGCGGTCAATCACATGACAGCTCAGCTCCGGCAACACGGAAGAGACCAGCACTATCTGGTCGATATTAGCGGCCACGGGTTTAACACCATCGTAAAAATCCGGTCGCGTCAGTACTGTGGTACGCGGATGCACCGCTTCGACTACGCCGCTGATGCCGTGGCTGGTGTCAAGGCCTGGTCGCCAAGCAACTTTATCGCCGGTGACTAAAGAACCTAAGGTACGTCTAAGGTTGCAGCGGTGAATTTGCTGTTCGCCGTCTTCAATATCGGCATGTTGACCAAAGCGGCTGATTACTAGCCCATCTTGTTGAGGGCCAAGCTGGCTGTCATCTATGGTATCGGCGACGTTACGTTTAAGACGGCGATTGTGATTATCAGTGACCCGCCGCGACTGGCCTTTGTTGAGCTTTTTTCTCTTGGTCATGATATTCCTAAATCGGTATTTATTAGTGGCTATGATACACTTTCCTGTTTCCACTTGTCCCTATTGCCATTGAGCTTTGCGAGATAATATGAGCCAAAATGCCGAAAACTTGGTTTGGATCGATCTGGAAATGACCGGTCTTGAGCCGGATGAACATAAGATCATCGAAATCGCCAGCATCATTACCGATAAAGAGTTGAATATCTTGGCCGAAGGGCCGGTACTCGCGATTCATCAAAGCGAGGCCGAACTGGCAAAAATGGATGACTGGAATGTGCGTACCCATACCGGCTCTGGTTTGGTGGCTCGCATCAAAGAAAGTCAGGTATGCGAAGGGGAAGCCATTGCCCAAACATTAGCGTTTTTGCGCCAATGGGTGCCCGAGCAGACTTCACCGTTATGTGGTAACACTATTGGCCAAGACCGCCGCTTTTTAGTGCGCCATATGCCAGAGCTGGAAGCCTTCTTCCATTATCGCAGCATAGATGTAAGCACCATTAAAGAGCTGGTGCGTCGCTGGCAGCCTGAGTTGTTAGAGCAATTTACTAAAAAAGGTAGCCATCAAGCGTTAGACGATATTCGCGAGTCAATTGCCGAGTTACAGTTCTATCGCAAGACCGTCTTTAAAATATAAATTCAATTTTTAAGCTCATCATTTAAGCAAAATTGGCATATTTGTCGAGGAAATAACCAAACAGTAGGCTAAGGCAAAAAAGGTCTTGCATTCAATTATTCTCCTCGTATAATTCGCCACCCGTAGCCACTGGTAATTAATCAGCCCGTCGCTGGCTACGGAAGTTGAAAATAAAAGTGTGGAAGTAGCTCAGCTGGTAGAACTACCTTGCTGAAGTCGAAGAGGGTCAGAGCGCCCCACGCACAGAGTTTACAGAAAGTTTAGCGGGAATAGCTCAGCTGGTAGAGCACAACCTTGCCAAGGTTGGGGTCGCGAGTTCGAATCTCGTTTCCCGCTCCAAATTAAACGGTAGCGTTGCCAGAACGATATCGTGAAGTGTAAAAGGTTTAAGTAAGTTTAGCGGGAATAGCTCAGCTGGTAGAGCACAACCTTGCCAAGGTTGGGGTCGCGAGTTCGAATCTCGTTTCCCGCTCCAAATTAAGAACATGGGTTTACCAGACCGGTGTTTTGAAAGTTAAAATAAGTAGTTAAAGTTTTATTGCGGGAATAGCTCAGCGGGTAGAATACCACCTTGCTGAAGTTGAAGAGGGTCGCCGCGACCCCTCGCACAGAGTTTACAGAAAGTTTAGCGGGAATAGCTCAGCTGGTAGAATACTACCTTGCTGAAGTTGAAGAGGGTCGCCGCGACCCCACGCACAGAGTTTAAAGAAAGTTTAGCGGGAATAGCTCAGCTGGTAGAGCACAACCTTGCCAAGGTTGGGGTCGCGAGTTCGAATCTCGTTTCCCGCTCCAAATTAAGAACATGGGTTTACCAGACCGGTGTTTTGAAAGTTAAAATAAGTAGTTAAAGTTTTATTGCGGGAATAGCTCAGCTGGTAGAGCACAACCTTGCCAAGGTTGGGGTCGCGAGTTCGAATCTCGTTTCCCGCTCCAAATTAAGAACATGGGTTTACCAGACCGGTGTTTTGAAAGTTAAAGTAAGTAGTAAAAGTTTTATTGCGGGAATAGCTCAGCTGGTAGAGCACAACCTTGCCAAGGTTGGGGTCGCGAGTTCGAATCTCGTTTCCCGCTCCAAATAACAAAAAAGCCGACCTTATGGTCGGCTTTTTTGTGTCTATTTTTCGTATATATGCGTCAACCTGTGTTCTGGGTGATTGCTGCTTCTATGCATTCTTTAAGGTGTGGAAGTATTTTCCAATGCCGCCTGAGCGGTGTCGGCGTAGCCGTCGGGATGGTCAGGGTGTGATTTCGCATAGTCTAGCCATGCTAATCCCACACGGCTGATCCTATTTGCCGCATCCACATCAATGGCGACATCCTCTTGATATAGGGAAAAGTCGATCAACGCTTCGGTATCGTTGAGTGCCAGCCTAAGTTGTTCGGCATCGTTGATCAGGTGGCCGTAATGCGCCATATAGTTATATAACACCGTATAAAGCGTACGACGCTCTAAGTGGAAAGACATATCTATGCTCCTTCTTTCTCAAGTGCTGCACTTAAGTAATTAGTTCAAGCGTGAAGGGAAAGCAACGCCACCTGCAGAGCAGGAATGCTGAGTTTTTAATTTTTAATGCTGAATGAAGTAAAAACATAGACTGTGTAGGGCGGAGTTTATTCGACCAAGAACTGCAGCACCGGCTAAAAGAGGTCGAATGAATTCGACCCTTGGTTTTTATTGTTGGTGTTTGTTGAGCTGATCGTTTATGGCTTACCGCTACCCCCGAAAAGGCTTACTCTTCACGCCTTATTCTTCGTGTTCAAAACGGGCGTGGGTAGGCATACCCTTATCTACGGCGCGGATCAAACGTTCGGTCTTACGACCTACTTTAGCTAGCCCAATTTTTTGCTGCTCCAATGCCCAATCAATATGCTCCAGCACCATGACATCCATATCTGCTTGCTCACGCTTTTGCTCCAGTGCCAAGATAATGCTGGGGCTAACCGGTGCATTGCCGAGTGCCACTGCCAAGTTACGCAACCAGCGGCGATGACCAATGCGGCGAATAGGGCTGCCCTCGGTTTGCTTCAAAAAGTAAGTCTCGCTCCAATCGAATAAAGCGAGTAGCTCGGGGGCATGTAGATTGTCGCGAGCTATAAAGTCCGGCTCTTGGCTGGCATTGGCAAACTTATTCCAAGGGCAAATCAGCTGGCAGTCGTCGCAACCGTAAATGCGATTACCCATTAACGGGCGTAGCTCGGTGGGAATAGGGCCATCTTGCTCTATGGTGAGATAAGAAATACAACGCCGTGCATCCACCACATAAGGCTCAACAATAGCGCCGGTCGGGCAAGCGGTAATACAAGCCACGCATTTGCCACAGCCTTCTTCTGCTACAGGCTGATCTATGGGGAGCGGTAGGTTGACCAGTAATTCACCAATAAAGAAAAACGAGCCTTGTTGGTGATTAATCAACAGCGAATGCTTACCCACCCAGCCTAATCCGGCCTTGGCCGCTAGTGGGCGCTCTAATACGGGGGCTGAGTCGACGAAGGGGCGTGCGACTAATTCTTGGGCGTGCAGCTCTATGCGATCCGAGAGCTTCTTTAAGCGCTGGCGCATTAGCTTATGATAATCTCGGCCTAAGGCGTAGCGGCTGATATACCCTAACTCTGGATTGCTAAGTACACTTGCGATGGCTGCCTGTTCTGGCAGATAATTCATGCGCACCGAAATCACCCGCAAGGTGCCTGGCAGCAGCTCGTGAGGGCGGGCGCGCATCATGCCATGGCGCGCCATATAGTCCATGTCACCGTGATATCCTTTGCTTAGCCAATCGGCCAATAATGGCTCATGATCAGTTAAGTCGGTATCGGTTATACCCACTTGGCTAAAGCCTAGCTCTGCTGCCCAGAGCTTGATATCGTGCGCTAAGGTCTCAAAGTTGGGAACGGTCATGGATATTATCAGTCTGGAAAAGTCTCATAGTCTAACACAATCGGTGTGGACCTCAGAACAGATCCGCATCGGCGAGCGGCTCGCCGCCGCCAATGCTGGTATTACCTTGTTCGAGTTAATGACGCGTGCCGGCCAAGCAGTATTTGAACAAGCCCGTCGCACTTGGCCTGATGCCCACTGTTGGTGGATATTTACCGGTGGCGGTAATAATGCCGGTGATGGCTATATAGTGGCGCGGTTGGCACAAGAGGCCGGTATTCAGGTGCAGCTGATACAAGTGGGGGACGGCCAGCGCTTAACTGGTGATGCAGCCACGGCGCGTGATTATTATCAGGCGCAGGGTGGTGTTATTGAACAGCTGAATAGCGCGCAAGGGACGCCAGACTTGATCATCGATGCCTTGTTAGGAACCGGCTTAACCGGTCCGCTAACCGGCGAGATGGCGGCACATATTCGCCACATTAACCAAAGCGCAGTTCCGGTATTGGCTATCGATGTACCGTCAGGCTTGTGTGCCGACACCGGCCAGATCTTAACGGAGGCGGTAATCGCCAGCCAGACCCTGTGTGTGATTGGGCTGAAGCTCGGATTACTGACTGGACGCGGTCCCGATGTGGTTGGCACCGTGCAGCTGGCCGACTTAGACGTACAGCCGTTATTAAATAAAGAGTTGCAGCAAATGCCGGTGGCAAGCTTGATGCATTGGCATGAGTTGCGAAGCGCTTTACCTGCTCGGCGTCGTGGAGCCCATAAAGGGGAAGCCGGACGGTTATTAATTGCCGGTGGTAACCAAGGCATGAGCGGCGCTATTCGTTTGGCAGGTGAGGGGGCATTGCGCAGTGCTACCGGACTAGTGCGTTTAGTGAGTCATAACAGTCATGCACATTGGTTGAATATGATGCGGCCCGAGTTAATGACCGCCAGCTTCCCTGACTTTAGTGACTGGGCGTGGGCGGATACATTGATATTGGGCCCAGGATTGGGGCGAGATGATTGGGCTCACGCGTTATTTTCGGCGGCCCTTGAAAGTGGCAAGCCGATGGTGATTGATGCAGACGCGTTATGGTGGCTGGCCAAGCGGCGCGCATCATTGTCTGAGCCACAACCTTGGGTGCTCACGCCTCATCCGGGCGAGGCGGCGACACTGCTGCATTGCACGGTGGCGGAAATTGAAGCCAATCGGCTGGCGGCGGTGCAAGCCATTCAACAACAATATGGCGCTGTGGTGGTATTAAAGGGCGCGGGTAGCCTAATCGCAGATGAGCACAATGTCAGATTATGTCATTATGGCAACCGAGGCATGGCATCGGGTGGGATGGGTGATTTGTTATCTGGTATAATCGGCGCTTTCATGGCTCAAGGATTAGCTCCTTTCCATGCTGCTTCATTGGCGGTTTGCTTACATAGTTTAGCCGGTGATATGGCCGCCGCCCAAGGAATGCGAGGCATGCTGGCCTCGGATTTATTGTCTCCACTTAGAAGCCTAATCAATCAAGATGATGACTATGACAACACACACCCTAAATTTGACTCTGGCCGATGAACCGCAAACGCTGGCGCTGGGGAGCAAACTAGCTCAGTATTTTAGTGCTGCCACCATTATTTTTCTGCATGGAGATCTGGGTGCAGGCAAAACCACGCTCAGCCGAGGCGTTATTCAAGGGCTTGGGCATCAAGGTAAAGTGAAAAGCCCAACTTATACTCTGGTTGAACCTTACCAAGTGGGCGGTTGGCAGGTGTATCACTTTGATTTATACCGTTTGGCCGATCCAGAAGAGCTGGAGTATATGGGTATTCGTGATTATTTTACTCCAGACAGTCTCTGCTTGGTTGAATGGCCAGAGCGAGGCCATGGCCTGCTGCCAGCACCTGATATGGAAATCACACTGCAATATGAGGGCGTGCAGCGAGTGGCGCTAATTGAAGCAAAAACCTCAGTTGGGGTGGCACTATTGGAGAAACTAATCACGTGAAGGCGATACTGGTATTCATCTGTTTTTGGTTCAGCGTATCGGCCTGGGCAAATCAGTTAGAAAGCATTCGAGTTTGGCCATCGCCAGACAACACCCGCATTGTGCTTGATATGAGCTCGGCACCTGCATACGAATATTTCATGCTCACTAACCCCCATCGTTTGGTGGTGGATTTAAGGCAAACTCAAAGTCGAGTGAAGTTTTCCACCATTAACAATAACAGTAAGTTGATCACTACCGTGCGTAACAGCACGCCGCCCGTTGCCAGTAGCTATCGTTTGGTATTTGAGCTTAAAAATAGCGTAAAACCGGTGGTGTTTCCCTTATCGCCGGCGGGGGATTATGGTCATCGGTTAGTGGTGGACTTGCCCTACAGTGACTCAAGTCGTGCGCCGCAACAGATAGCGCGCAAACCGGCTCCCATGGGACAAAAAGAAGTGGTGATTGCTATTGATGCGGGTCACGGCGGCGAAGACCCTGGGGCGGTGGGCCCGAAAAAAAATCATGAAAAACACATAACGCTGGCTATTTCTCGACGCCTAGCCGATCTCATTAATAAAGAGCCGGGCATGCGCGCAGTGATGACCCGTACCGGGGATTATTACGTCAACCTGAACCGCCGCTCAGAAATTGCTCGTAAGGGCAGAGCCGACTTATTATTGTCAATTCATGCCGATAGCGTGGCCAACAGTGGGCCCCGTGGTGCCTCGGTGTGGGTGTTATCGTCTAACCGAGCTAACCGAGAAATGGCGGGCTGGCTAGAGAAACAAGAGCGTCAGTCTGAGTTACTGGGTGGGGTGGGCGAAGTAATTTCTCAAACTGACGGTAATCCGTATCTCACTCGCACCTTTCTCGACTTATCGATGGATAAGTCGCGTGCCGACAGTTATGCCATTAGCGAGCATATTTTGTCAGCCATGGGCAAGGTCGTACGCTTACATAAAAGTAAGCCAGAACATGCCAGTTTGGCGGTACTGAAGTCGCCAGATATTCCTTCATTGCTTATTGAAGCCGGCTTTATTTCTAACCCCCAAGAAGAGCAGTTACTGTTAACGGCTACCCATCAGCAAAAAGTGGCACAAGCGGTGTTTAATGGTGTTAAATCATTTTATCGACAGAACCCGCCCAGTGGCACCATGATGGCAAGTCAGGCCACGGGTAAGCCACAAAAGCATACGGTGCGCACTGGTGAAAGTTTATCACTGATCGCGACGCGTTATGGGGTGAGTGTCACTCGCCTAAAAGGGCATAACCGCTTGCAAAGCGATGTGGTGCGTATCGGTCAGGTGTTGGATATTCCAGGGAGCTGATATGG
Organism: Oceanisphaera ostreae; assembly: GCF_042676125.1. NCBI lineage: Bacteria > Pseudomonadati > Pseudomonadota > Gammaproteobacteria > Aeromonadales > Aeromonadaceae > Oceanisphaera > Oceanisphaera ostreae. The sequence goes on along the minus strand of NZ_JBHTJS010000044.1, from coordinate 26,210 downwards.
CAATTCAGATCTTGCCGGCCCGCTTGGCAAACCAAATTGCGGCCGGCGAAGTAGTAGAAAGGCCGGCCTCGGTGGTAAAAGAGCTAATAGAAAACAGCCTAGATGCAGGGGCGACCCGCATCGATGTCGATATCGAAAAAGGCGGCGCTAAACTTATCCGCATTCGTGATAATGGCAGCGGTATTGGTAAAGATGAGCTTGCGCTGGCGTTATCGCGCCATGCCACTTCTAAGGTCAGCACGCTGGAAGATCTTGAGCGCATTATGAGCTTGGGCTTTCGTGGCGAAGCCTTGGCCTCTATTAGCTCGGTGGCTCGTCTGACGCTAACCGCTAAAACCGCTGAGCAAAGTGAAGCATGGCAAGCCATGGCACAAGGGCGAGACATGGAAGTGAAGTTAATGCCCGCTTCGCATCCGCAAGGCACCACTCTTGAAGTGAGTGACCTGTTTTTTAATACGCCCGCGCGGCGCAAATTTATGCGCACCGAAAAAACCGAATTTGGTCACATTGATGAAGTGGTGCGCCGCATTGCGCTCAGCCGCTTCGATGTCGACCTGACGCTGCGCCATAACGGCAAGCAGATACGCCAATACCGCGCCGCTCGCCTACCGTCTCAGCAAGATAAGCGCGTCGCGGCTGTTAGTGGTCCCGCGTTTATTAATACGGCACTTAAGCTCGACTGCGAACACCACGGATTTCGACTGTGGGGCTGGCTGGCGCCACCCAGTGCGGCTCGGACTCAGGCCGACATACAATACACCTATGTTAATGGCCGCATGATGCGCGACAAGCTGCTTAATCATGCGGTGCGCCAAGCCTATGGTGCGCGGCTGCCTACCGACAGCCACGGCGCCTTCGTGCTGTATTTAGAACTGGATGCGACCGAGGTGGATGTTAACGTGCACCCTGCTAAGCACGAAGTACGGTTTCATCAGTCACGTCTAGTGCATGACTTTATTTATCAGGTACTGGTGCAAGCCCTAGAGCAGGCGCCGTTAGTGTTATCTGAGACTGCGCCTTTTGCCACTCACGATGCTGAGGATGGTACGGAGGGCGATAATCATACTCAGAGCCATGGCGAGGGCGATGACGGTAATGAGGCTGAGATCAACTGGAATGAAGCAGCTGCGCCTGCTCGCGCGCCAAGTGAAGGCGTCAGGTATCAGGCTCCGCGCCACGGTTATGGTGGTTCAGCCCGAGAAAGTGCACCCAGCAACATTAGCCGTGGCGAGTGGCAGGGCATAGATGGCTTGTTGACGACCTTGGCGGCAGAGCCTAGTACTGCGTCACCGGCCACTGATTTTGCATCACGGCTTGATAGCCAGGCACCGCTTGCAGGCGAGCCACCGACGTTATCATTACATTCTGAAAGCGGGCAGCCCTTACAGCTAGTTAAAGAACAAGCGTTGGTGTTGTGGTATCAAGAGCAACTGTGGTTATGCTGTCTTAATCGTGCCAGTGCTTATGCGGATGGTTTGGCCTTACTTGCGGTTTGGCAGCAAGGCCTTACGCCGCAACCGTTGCTATTACCTATTCGACTCAGTCTAGCGCCAACGCAACAACAAGCGCTGGTCGAACATCAGGCACAGCTGCAAAAACTGGGGTTGGAGTTGAAAAGTGCCCCCAACGACACCATTATTCTGACACGGGTACCACAACCGCTGCGTCATGCGGATTTGGCGCGTTTGTTTCCCGAGCTATTAACGCGGTTAGACGAAGGCATAGCGCCGGCAACGTTATGCCAGTGGTTAAGTGCCCAAGGCAATACGCACCGCAAATCGTGGTCTATGAAAGACGCGGTGGCGTTATGGCAACGGCTGGAGCCACAGCTAGCGGCGCAACCATGGTCACAAGAACCAGAGCAACAATCAGTACCACAAGCAGATGAGTTGCCCTTTTTGCAACCGTTAGCCCTAGAGCAACAATTAGATAGGTGGATAAATGGGGACTAAACCCCTGGCAATATTTTTAATGGGCCCAACGGCATCCGGTAAAACCAGCCTCGCCATGGAGCTGTGCCAAGCTTTGCCCTGCGAGCTAATCAGCGTTGACTCGGCATTGGTTTATAAAGGCATGAATATCGGCACGGCCAAGCCTACGGCAGCAGAGCAAGCGTTGGCTCCCCATCGGCTGATTGATTTGCTTGATCCCACAGACGCCTATTCTGCCGCCGACTTTAGACGTGATGCGTTAGCGGCTATGGCCGAAATAACGGCTGCTGGGCGCATTCCCTTGCTGGTAGGCGGTACCATGCTGTATTTTAAAGCATTATTAGAAGGGTTGTCGCCGCTGCCCAGTGCCGATGCTGGCGTTAGGGCGCAAATTGAGCAACAAGCACAGCAGCTCGGTTGGGACGCATTGCACCAGCAATTGGCTGGGATTGATCCTATTGCGGCGGCCAGAATTCACCCTAATGATCCGCAGCGAGTATCGCGCGCATTAGAGGTTTTTCGTATTTCGGGTAAAACGTTAACAGAATTAACGCAGCGTAAGGGTGATCCCTTGCCTTACAAAGTGTTACAGTTTGCTATTGCGCCTTTAGAGCGAGCCGAATTGCACAAGCGTATTGGCGAACGTTTTCGTCTGATGCTGGCGCAGGGGTTTGAACAGGAGGTTCGAGCCTTGTATGAACGCGGCGATTTACATCCAGACTTGCCATCCATTCGCTGTGTTGGCTATCGCCAAATGTGGGATTACCTGAGCGATGATATCGGCTATGCTGAAATGATAGAGCGGGGCACTGCCGCCACTCGACAATTAGCCAAGCGACAGTTGACCTGGCTAAGAGGATGGCCAGATGTACAATGGTTAGATACTCATAATAAAACGGCAAGTTTGGATGTGATTGCACAAGTTAGACGCGCTCATAATGAAATATAATAATAACAATTTCCATAATGATAAAAAATAAGGATAACAACATGGCTAAGGGACAATCATTGCAGGACCCGTTTTTGAATGCGCTGCGACGAGAGCGAGTCCCAGTCGCTATTTATCTAGTCAATGGCATCAAGCTACAAGGGCAGGTCGAGTCATTTGATCAATTCGTTATTTTGCTAAAAAATACCGTCAGCCAAATGGTATATAAGCACGCGATTTCAACCGTGGTACCCGCACGGCCCGTGCACCATCTGACCTTGCCTAATGGCAATGCCGATGCGGTGGCTTCTGAGCAGAGTGAAGATTGAGCCATTATTTGATACAGACATCGCGCCATATTTTGCCATACACCGGTGTAATACAACGGAGGGCGCACTTTGCTTGAGCGTTATGAAGGGGGCGAGTCTGCCATTCTGGTTCATGTTGATTTTACGAGCGATCATGAACGAGAAGATCTCGAAGAGCTAAAGCTGCTAACCGACTCGGCAGGCGTTACTACGTGCACCGTGCTGACCGGTAGTCGGTCGTCGGCACAGTCCAAATTTTTTATTGGCACGGGTAAAGTGGATGAACTTGCAAGCTTAGTGCAAATGTACGACGCTGATGTGGTCATTTTTAACCACAGTTTAAGGCCGTCTCAAGAGCGTAACCTAGAGCGAGTAATTCACTGTCGAGTGCTGGACCGTACCGGTCTTATCTTGGATATTTTTGCCCAGCGCGCTCGTACTCATGAAGGTAAGTTACAGGTTGAATTGGCGCAGCTTCGCCATCTGTCTACGCGCTTGGTCGGCAGTAGAGCAGAACTTGGGCGCCAAAAAGGGGGCATAGGGTTACGTGGGCCCGGTGAAATGCAGCTTGAAACTGACCGCCGTTTACTGCGTGAGCGCATTAAATATATTCAAAAGCGGCTAGAAAAAGTGTCAAGTCAGCGTGAGCAAAGTCGACGGTCACGTAAACGTAACGAGTTACCTACCGTGTCATTAGTTGGCTATACCAATGCCGGTAAGTCGACCTTATTCAATCGGCTGACTGACGCAAACGTGTATGCGGCGGATCAGTTGTTTGCGACCTTGGATCCAACACTGCGTAAGCTGGAGTTACCCGATGCGGGGACGGTCATCCTAGCTGACACCGTTGGATTTATTCGTCATTTACCGCACGATTTAATTGCCGCCTTTAAGGCAACGCTGCAAGAAACGCGCGATGCAGATTTATTACTACACGTAGTGGATTGCGCGGATGAGCAAATGCGGGAAAATATCGATGAAGTAAATTCGGTATTAGAACAAATTGAAGCCGATGATGTCCCTGTGCTCATGGTCTTTAATAAAATAGACAAGTTGGATAACCCCAGTTGTCGAGTTGAGCTAGATGAAGAAGGAAAACCGCGGGCCGTCTGGCTGTCGGCACAAGAGGCATTGGGCATCGATGAGCTGCTTGATGTACTAAACCAGTTACTGGCTGGTGTGTTGGTAGAACACAGGTTGACGTTACCGGCGTCGGCATCAAAGCTGCGCAGTCGGCTTTATGCCATGAAAGGAGTAATAAGCGAGTCGTTTGGCGAGCAGGGTGAGTTTGTAGTCGATATTCGATTGCGACAAGCCGATTGGCAACGTTTGCTTAAGCAAGAAGATGAGCCGTTAGAGCGCTTTATAAGCGATCGATTGCTTGGTAAAGTTACTTTTATAAACCAGAAAGACGGAGAGACAAATGGCTTGGAATGAGCCTGGAAATGGTGGCAAAGACCGTGACCCTTGGGGGAACAACGGCAAGCAACAAGGCCCGCCAGATCTGGATCAGGTAATTCGTAACCTGAGTAATAAATTCGGTGGCTTGCTAGGTCGTCGTGGTACCGACTCCGGTAGTGGAGGTGGTCTCGGTTCTTTCGGCGTTATAGTGGCCCTAATCATTGCCCTCGTTGTGTGGGTAGTTAGTGGTTTCTACACCATAGGTGAAGCACAGCGCGGCGTGGTATTGCGCTTTGGTAATTACTACCAAACCGTTGATCCCGGTCTAAGCTGGAAGGCGACCTTTATCGATCGGGTTTTCCCGGTAGATGTAGAGTCGGTGCGTTCACAGCCTGCGTCTGGCTTTATGCTGACTAAAGATGAGAATTTGGTGCGCGTTGAAATGGACGTGCAGTATCGGGTCATGGAACCTCGTGATTATCTGTTTAACGTAACCAATGCCGACGACAGTCTGCATCAGGCACTAGACAGTGCGCTACGTTATGTAGTGGGTCACAGCACCATGGATGACGTATTAACCGTGGGTCGTGAACGCGTGCGTCAGGAAACCCGTGTGTTGCTAGAAGAAATCATCGAGCCTTACCAGTTAGGCCTTGCGGTGCTGGATCTGAACTTCCTACCGGCGCGCCCGCCTGAAGAAGTAAAAGACGCCTTTGATGATGCGATTGCCGCACAAGAAGACGAACAGCGCTTTATTCGTGAAGCCGAAGCCTATGCTCGTGAAATTGAGCCAAAAGCTCGAGGTCAAGCTAAGCGCTTGCTACAAGAAGCCGAAGGTTATAAAGAGCAAATCGCTTTGCGTGCCGAAGGTGAAGTCGCTCGATTCCGTCAGTTGTTGCCACAATATCAGCAGCAGCCCGAGTTGATGCGCGAGCGTATTTATCTGGAAACCATGGAAGAGATCTACAGCAAGGTTAACAAGGTGATCGTCGATACGCCTGAGGGCAGCAGTAACCTGATGTATTTGCCGCTAGACAAACTAGTTGAGCAAAATGCTAACCGAGCAAAAAAGGTAGATCCTAATATCATCACTTCTGATTATATTAATGGTATTCAAAAGCAATCGGGTTCAGATAGTGGTCAAGCAAGATCCGGCTCTGAGCAAGGCTCGCTTCGTCCAACAGGGAGAAACTAAGCCATGAAAAGAGCTTTAATTGTTATTCTTGCCCTGGTGGCTATCGTTTTTTATGCCTCGGTGTTCGTGGTAGTAGAAGGCGAACGGGGCATAGTGCTGCAGTTTGGCAAGGTAAAACGTGAGCAAGGTACTGAGCTGCCAACCCTTTATGGGCCTGGTTTGCACTTTAAAGTACCGATGATCGACCAAGTGCGTAAACTTGATGCACGTTTACAAACACTAGACGATCAAGTGGATCGCTTTGTTACCTCGGAGAAGAAAGACTTAATTATCGACTCCTATGTAAAATGGCGTATCGACAACTTTGCCAACTATTACTTGGCTACCGGTGGTGGTAATCGTCTGCAAGCAGAAAACCTGCTGCGTCGTCGTATCAACAACAGCCTGCGTTCAGAAATTGGTAGTCGCACTATTCGCGATATCGTCTCTGGCGAGCGCGGCGACGTGATGGAAAGCGCCTTGCGCGGCCTGTTAGAGTCGTCTTCTGAGTTAGGTATTAAAGTAATAGATGTTCGGATCAAGCAGATCAACCTGCCAACCGAGGTGTCTAATTCTATTTACCAACGGATGCGCGCCGAGCGAAACGCCGTGGCACGTGAGCACCGCTCAGAAGGCCGAGAGCAAGCTGAAATTATTAAAGCGGGCGCGGATCGTCGGGTAACCGTGATGATTGCTGAAGCCCAGCGTAACTCTCGTACTTTGCGTGGTGAAGGTGATGCATCAGCAGCCAGTATTTACTCTGACGCTTACTCAGCTGATCCTGCGTTTTTTAGCTTTATCCGTAGCCTTGAAGCCTATCGAAAAAGCTTCGAGCACGGTGGTGATTTGATGGTCTTGAAGCCGGATGGCGATTTCTTCCGCTTCCTTAAAGATCCATCAGGGAAAGCTCAGTAATACTCAATAAGCACCTCAAGCCCGGTTCGCCGGGCTTTTTTATGGCTGCAGCAATCTGGGTAAAAGGCGCTGTTCGTCTGTAACTGAAGGCTGATAGCTTATCGCTTACAGCGGGTCTCGTTTTTTATTGGCATTACTTTATTCCGACTTTGGTCAAAATTTGATAGACTCGGTTTTTAATAACTTAACAGTTAGTGAAAGGAAAAATGGGACAAAACGTTGTTGTACTCGGCACCCAATGGGGTGATGAAGGCAAGGGGAAGGTTGTAGACCTTCTGACTGACAGAGCCCGTTATGTTGTTCGCTATCAAGGCGGCCATAACGCGGGTCATACTCTTGTTATCGACGGTGAGAAAACCGTTCTCCACCTAATTCCATCAGGTATTTTGCGTGACAACTGCATCTGCATTATTGCAAATGGTGTGGTGCTGTCGCCCGAAGCCTTACTTAAGGAAATGGCGGGTCTGGAAGCCAGGGGTGTGCCAGTGCGCGAGCGTTTGGTACTCAGTGAAGCTTGCCCGCTGATCCTGCAATACCATGTAGCCATGGACCAAGCACGTGAAATTGCACGTGGTGCTAATGCTATTGGTACCACTGGTCGTGGTATTGGCCCTGCCTATGAAGACAAAGTAGCTCGTCGCGGTTTGCGCGTGGGCGACCTTGCTAACATGGACACCTTTGCCGTTAAACTGAAAGAAATTGTAGAGTATTACAACTTCCAGTTAACCGGTTTTTATGGTGTTGAAGCCGTATCTTACGAAGCAGTGCTCGAAGAAGCTAAAGGCTACGCCGAATTACTGACCAACATGGTGATTGATGTAACCGACGTGCTGGATATTGCCCGTAAAAACGGTGAAAAAATCATGTTCGAAGGCGCACAAGGTACCTTGCTAGATATTGATCACGGCACCTATCCTTTTGTGACCTCATCTAACACTACAGCAGGCGGCGTTGCTACCGGTTCTGGTTTTGGCCCCTGCTACCTCGAATACGTGCTGGGCATCATCAAAGCCTATACCACGCGCGTGGGTTCTGGTCCGTTTCCTACCGAACTTTACGACGGTCAAGATAAGCTAGATGCAGACGGTAAACACCTCGGTACTGTGGGCCATGAATTTGGCGCTACTACCGGTCGTTTACGTCGTACCGGTTGGTTAGACTTGGTTGCTATCAAGCGCGCGATTCAAGTGAACTCCATTTCAGGTTTTTGCTTAACCAAGCTGGACGTACTGGACGGTCTTAAAGAAATCAAGATTTGTGTTGGTTATCAAATGCCAGACGGTTCAGTTAAAGACGTGCCGCCAATGGCAGCAGAAGACTACGACACAGTTAAACCCGTGTATGAGACTATGCCTGGCTGGAGCGACAATACCTTTGGTGTAGTGACGTTAGAGGGCTTACCAAAAGCCGCTCAAGACTACATCAAGCGCATTGAAGAGCTAACTGGTGTGCCAATTGATATTATTTCTACCGGCCCAGATCGCGACGAGACCATGATTTTGCGTCATCCTTTTGATGCCTAATTATCACACTTGCGCGAACAAAAACGCCAGCTCATTGAGCTGGCGTTTTTTTTAACGTAAGGAGTGAAGGGTGATACCAATTACACTAAACAAATGGTCTGATTTTATTTCATGTAAAGGTCGAAAAATAATCTACTCCACCGGTACGCTGCATGACATGTCCGAGCTTACATGGATGTACTCGTAGCGTGTCATGGGAAGCGGCTGTGTTACCTCTGACGTTCCGACCCAACACTTGATCAAATACTTAATGTGATTGGTATGAGATGTGAGGTGAAAAACCGAACCTTCAGATATAGGTATCTGTTCTTATCTTTGGTTCCTTACGTCTTACCCCTCACTCCTCTCGGGTGAAGCCGCATCAGCTGCTGCGATCAACCGCCATGTGTGCTAGATCGATCAGTGCTTGCTTGTGATCGGAGTCGGGCAAGATGCTCAAGCTGTCGATGGCCTTTTGCGCTTCCTGCTCGGCTTTTTGCTGGCTGTACTCGAGCGCTTGAGTATCGGTGAGGATCCCCATGATCTCTGCGAGGTGTTCCATGCCGGTACGATTGGCGATAGCATCGCGAATACGTTCGCGCTGAGCCTCATTACCTACCGCCATGGCGCGCAATAAAGGTAGAGTAGGCTTACCTTCGGCCAAGTCGTCGCCGACATTTTTGCCCATGTCGCCTGCATCAGAACTGTAATCCATGATGTCGTCGACTAGCTGAAAGGCCGTGCCTAAATATTTACCGTAATCCAACATGGCCTGCTCAACCTCGGCTGCTTGATGAGTAAGCACGGCAGCAAGGCGAGTGGCCGCTTCAAACAGTTTGGCGGTTTTACAGTAAATAACCTGCATATAACTGTCTTCGGTGGTGTCGGGATCGTTGCAGTTCATTAACTGCAGCACCTCACCTTCGGCAATAATATTGGTGGCATCACTGAGAATATTCATAATTCTCATGTTATCCAGCTCAGTCATCATTTGAAAAGCACGGGTATATAAAAAGTCCCCGACTAATACGCTGGCCGCATTGCCAAACAGCGCATTAGCGGTGTCTCGGCCACGGCGCAAGTCTGACTCGTCCACCACATCGTCGTGCAGCAGAGTCGCAGTGTGAATAAACTCGATAATGGCGGCCAACGTAATGTGGGCTTCGCCCCCATAACCCAGCGCACGGGCAGCCAGCACGGTGAGCTGCGGGCGCATACGTTTGCCGCCGGCCCCCACAATATAAAAACCAAGCTGGTTGATTAAGGCCACGTCTGATTGCAGTCGTGACATAATTAAATTGTTCACCGATTGCATGTCTTGCTCGGTTAATTGTTTTATTTTATTAATATCTACCATAAAGTTATAGCCAAACGACGCAGTCAAAAAACCATTGATGCCTCGATTTTACACTATTTACTAAAGGGTTAAAGCCACCCAACCCCGCTTTAGTACTATCAAAGATAAGACACATTTTTTTATATGTTCACTCTTGTCTCACCCGCGCAATCTGCGTACAATACGCGACCATTGTAGAACAGTTTTAGTGCACGCCCCTAAGTGGGTAACAGTGCCAATAAGTTGGAGTTAAATCATGTACGCGGTAATCCAAAGCGGCGGAAAACAGCACCGTGTAACCGAAGGTCTAGTACTTCGTCTAGAGAAGTTGGACGTTGAAACTGGTGCTTCTGTCGAATTCGACAAAGTACTTATGGTTGCACAAGGTGAAGATGTTAAAGTGGGTGTTCCCTACATCGACGGCAGCAAAGTTACAGCTGAAGTTGTGGCTCACGGTCGTGGCAAAAAAGTCAAGATCGTTAAGTTCCGTCGTCGTAAGCACTCTCGCAAACAGCAGGGTCATCGTCAGTGGTTCACAGAAGTGAAAATCACTGCTATCAGCGCTTAAGGGGAGTAAAGTTCCATGGCAACAAAAAAGGCAGGCGGCTCTACTCGTAACGGTCGCGATTCAGAAAGCAAACGTCTTGGTGTTAAGCGCTACGGCGGTGAAAGTGTCCTGGCGGGCAACATCATCGTTCGTCAACGTGGAACTAAGTTCCATGCCGGCGACAACGTAGGCTTAGGTAAAGATCATACTCTATTCGCCAAAGCTACAGGCAAGGTGAAGTTTGAGGTTAAAGGTCCTAAGAACCGTAAGTTCGTAAGCATTGAAGCTGAGTAAGCTTCAAGCTGGACTAAAAAAAGCCCCGCCTACAGGCGGGGCTTTTTGTTTTATAAAAAGCACATTCAGCATTCGAACCAGATACACTGGGATCAGGAAGCGAGTGGGAGAGCAATACAATGAAATTTGTTGATGAAGCACAAATCCAGGTAGAAGCCGGTGATGGCGGTAACGGTTGTGTGAGTTTTCGTCGTGAAAAATATATCCCTAATGGTGGCCCTGACGGCGGTGATGGCGGCGATGGCGGCGATTTATACATGGTGGCCGATGACAACCTTAACACCCTAATCGACTATCATTTTGAGCGTTTTCACCGTGCCGAGCGAGGCGAAAACGGCCGCAGTAGTCACTGTACCGGTAAGCGCGGCCAAGATTTAGTGCTAAAGGTACCGGTTGGATCTCGCGCTAGAGACGAAATGACCGGCGAAATTTTAGGTGATTTAACGCGTCATGGTCAAAAGCTGCTCGTCGCTAAAGGTGGCTTTCATGGGCTAGGTAACGCGCGCTTTAAAAGCTCAGTTAACCGCGCCCCTCGCCAGAAAACCAATGGTACCCCTGGTGAAGTTCGGGAAATATTACTCGAGTTATTATTGTTAGCTGACGTGGGTATGTTGGGTTTACCTAATGCCGGTAAATCGACTTTTATTCGCGCAGTATCTGCGGCCAAACCTAAAGTCGCCGATTATCCGTTTACCACGCTCGTGCCTAACTTAGGCGTAGTGCGTTGTAGTGGCCATCAAAGCTTTGTAGTGGCTGATATTCCTGGTTTGATTGAAGGTGCAGCAGACGGTGCCGGCTTGGGTATTCGTTTTTTGAAGCACCTTGAGCGCTGTCGTGTGTTGTTGCACATGGTTGATATCTTACCGGTCGATGAAACGGATCCTGCCGATAACGCCGACATTATTATTAATGAGTTGATGAAATACAGCGATACAGTAGCCAACAAGCCCCGCTGGTTGATCTTCAACAAGCTCGACTTGGTATTAGAAGACGAAGCGCAAGCGATTATTGAACGTGTGATCAAGCATCTAGACTGGGAAGGTCCGGTATTCCGTATCAACGCTATTAGCAAAGACGGTACTAAAGATTTGACTGAAGCTTTGATGAGCTTCCTAGAAGAAAATCCTCGTACGCAGAAAGAACTGGAAGATGCGCGCGAGCCCGTTAACTTCAAGTGGGACGAGTATCACGAAGCTACGATTAATGAGAGTGTGGTACCTGAAGAAGAAGATGAAGACGACGATGACTGGGACGAAGAAGAAGATGACGGCCACGTTGTCTATACTCGAGAATAGGTCATGTTAGTGTCGATGATTGTTGCGATGACGCGTAATGGCGTCATCGGTAAAGACAATGGCATGCCCTGGCACTTGCCCGCAGACTTGGCGTATTTTAAGCAAACTACGCTGGGTAAACCGATAGTCATGGGGCGTAACACCTTCAACTCTATCGGTAAACCCTTACCAGGGCGCCGCAATGTAATTGTGAGTCGCAGCTTAACGCAAGCGCCAGCTGGCACTGAGCTGGTGACATCGCCCGCAGAGGCATTTGCTTTGTTGCAAGATGAAGCAGAAGTGATGGTGATGGGCGGCGGCCAGCTATATCAGGCTGTTATGCCTCTAGCACGGCGGTTATATCTTACTCAGATAGAAGCCGAGATAGACGGAGATACCATCTTTCCGTTTCACACAGCAGACTGGCAATTAACGTCCGAGCAAGTGCGCATTGCCGATGACCGTAATCAATATGACTGTCGATTTCAGGTTTATGAAAAAAAGCTTGAAGCTTGAAGTTGAAAGCTGGAAGAAAAAACCGAATGGTGTTTTCTTCCGGCTTTGTTTTTACTGCCTATTTACCGCCGGTGCTTGTCTTTAACTGATCGCTTCTAGCTTAAGGCTTCCAGCTTTCTTTACGCATACACAGGGCAGGGCGTGCTGATTCGCTCGCCTGTTTCCCAACACAACATGCTCATGCAGCCACCCCACACACAGCCAGTATCCAGCGCATGAATATGTGCTACATCACATTGACCTTCTAATGCGGCCCAATGACCGAAGATCAGTGGCGGATCTTGGTGATCTTCACGCAAGGTGAACCAAGGGACTAAATGATCGGGCGCCTCGCTTACCGTGGCTTTATGGGCAAAGTCCAAGCGGCCATCTTTATGACATAAGCGCATGCGAGTAAAAGAGTTAATGGTAAAGCGTAATTGCTCAAGTTCAGACAAGTCATGCTGCCAATAGTCAGGCTCATTGCCATACATCTGTGCCAATCGTTCTTTATAGTTGCTTGAGCGCAATTGTGCTTCGGCACTACGAGCACCAGTTCGTGCTTGCTCGATATTCCACTGGGGCGCAATACCCGCATGAGTCATCACAAACCCCTGAGCATCCGACGCTTCGCCGCTATTTCCCGCTAACGCATGCTCAACCAAAAGCGGCTGCTGGCGTAGCCAATAGAGCAAATCGCGGCTGTCGGCTGCGTGTAAGATAGGGCTGATTTTATCCGCGATCTTAGGCTTGCCAATACCATTAGCTACCGCCAGTAGATGTAAATCATGATTACCCAGTACGGTAGTGGCGGCATTACCCAGCGCGATAACGCGGCGTAAACAGCCTAATGAGTCTGGGCCACGCGCAACAAGATCACCGGTTAACCACAGATGATCCCGTGAGGGATTAAATGCAACTTCTGCTAACAGAATATTTAGTTCGGCAAGGCAGCCTTGCAGGTCGCCGATAACATAATTAGCCATCAGTTAATCAGGTTGGGCAGGGAGAGCCGAAAAGGGGCAATGGGTGCCTGAAACTCATCGCCGTTTTCTTGGCTCATGGTGTAACTGCCTTCCATTACTCCCACCTCAGTTGCCAAACTAACACCGCTGGTATAAGTAAACTGGGCTCCCGGTGCAATCTTTGGTTGCTCACCCACCACACCACTGCCTTCTACCTCTACTTTTTTGCCGTTGGCATCGGTAATTATCCAACGCCGGCTGACTAAGGTAACGGGCTCACTACCACGGTTAGCAATGGTAATAGTGTAGGCAAACACATAATTTTGCTCATCGGGCGTGGAGCGCTCGGCTAAATAATGCGGCTGTGTTGTAATGTGGATGGCACCGGGAGTCATAATTATTCCTTACGTTGAGCCAAAGCGTTAGCCAATACAACATATTGCACTAGTGCAAGCTGTTCTGGCCGAGCCGTGGGATCCAGCCCAAGAGCGGTGAGCTGCTCTGCGCTGAATAAATGACTTAAGCTGTTACGAATGGTTTTGCGGCGCTTACCAAAGGCATCGGCGGTAACACGAGATAAGCAACGTATGTCTTCTACTGGATGCGGTGGCGTTTCATAAGGCAGTAACTTAACCACTGCAGAGTCGACTTTAGGCGCAGGTTTAAAGGCTTCTGGGCCCACTTCTAGCACCGGTACTACTTGGCAATAGTATTGTGCCATCACGCTTAGACGACCATAGGTTTTGCTACCAGGGCCTGCTGCCAAGCGGTTAACCACTTCTTTTTGCAGCATAAAGTGCATGTCTTCAACACACGCAGCAAACTCAAATAGATGAAACATTAGCTGAGTAGAAATATTATATGGCAAGTTACCAAAAATTTTCATTTTCTTACCCGGCTCTTGTAGCTGGGTAAAATCAAACTTCATCGCATCTGCTTGATGAATATTTAACTTATCTTTCAAAATGGGATGAGTGGCCAAGCGTGCTGCTAAATCTCGGTCTAACTCCACTACGTTTAAGCGGTTAATACGCTCACATACAGGGCCAGTAAGAGCACCAAGACCCGGGCCAATTTCAACCATGGTGAAATCATCAGTCGGATGTATAGCGTCAACTATTTGATCAATCACATACTCGTCGTGCAAAAAATTCTGGCCGAAGCGTTTACGGGCTTTATGCCCTTGGTGAACTTTACTATTCATCGCGTTTTCTTATCATTTCAATGGCTTGATTAAGTGCGCACAGCATACTGCCCGCATCGATTTGGTCGGTTCCGGCTAACTCTAACGCGGTACCGTGATCCACAGAGGTGCGAATAAACGGTAAGCCCAGCGTAATGTTAACCGCTTGGCCGAAACCAATATATTTCAGTACTGGTAGTCCTTGGTCGTGATACATGGCCAAGAACGCGTCGGCATCGTCCATGTATTTTTTCTGAAACACCGTATCAGACGACAATGGACCCACTAAGTCCATGCCTTCGGCTCTCAGTATCTCGAGCGTTGGAATGATAATATCCAGCTCTTCACGGCCTAGATGACCGTCTTCACCGGCGTGCGGGTTTAATCCACACACATAAATTCGTGGGTTAGGCAGGGCAAACTTGCTCTGTAGCTCGGCATGCAAAATACGGATGATCTTACTTAGCCGATCTTCGGTAATCGCCTTCGCAACATAGGCCAGCGGAATATGCGTGGTAACTTGCGCCACACGCAGCCCAGGCGCGGCCAGCAGCATCACTACATCAGGCACATTAGCTTGCTGAGCAAAAAATTCAGTATGGCCGCTAAAGGATACGCCTGCTTTATTGATAATGCCCTTGTGCACTGGTCCCGTGACCACGGCGGCAAATTCACCACTCATGTTGCCATCTGAAGCGCGTTTTAAGGTTTCAAGCACATACATGCCATTGGCTTCATCTAATACACCCGGAATCGCCGGTTTGGCCAGTTTGACCGGCTCAATGGTAAGGGTGCCTGCCCGTTGAGGTTGAGGCACCTTGTCGGCCCGATAGGGCAACAGAGTAAAGGTTTTACCAAGAGCCTTTGCTCGCTCCTGAATAAGCTCGGGGTCAGCAATGACTACCAGCTCTACTGGCCAATCTTGTTCGGCCAAGGCCAGCATGAGCTCGGGGCCAATGCCGGCCGGCTCGCCTGGTGTTATCGCGATACGTTTACAAATCACAGGTCACCGTTTGATAAATTGGTGTCGACAATACGGATATAAGCCTCATCCTTTAGCTCGTCCAGCCAAGTTTGCACTTCTTCAGTAAAGCGACGATTAAAAATTAGCTTGTAGGCACGTTGCTCAGCAGCTTGCTCGGTGGCGTCAGTGACTCGTTTATCTTCTAACTTAACCAAGTGCCACCCGTGTTCTGAGCGGAACGGCTCGCTAAGCTCGCCGACCTTAAGCTGAGTGACGGTGTCACGAAAGCTGCTTACATACATTTCCGGTGCCGACCAACCTAGGTCACCGCCGTTAATAGCAGAGCCTGGATCTTCAGAATATTGTTCTGCTAGTTGTGCCATGTTGGCCGTACCTGCACCAATTGAGCGAGCAAACTCGGCTAGCATCGATTGAGCTTTGTCTTCACTCATGATGATGGAGGGTTTAAGTAAAATATGGCGAGCGCGCACTTCTACCGCTTGCACGGTTTGGGCCGTCGCTCCTTGCACATCAAAAATTGTCAAGATATGCAAACCAGCACCGGAACGGATAGGGCCAATAATATCACTTTTACGGTTATTCTTCACCGCTTCGCTGAATAATGAGGGCATTTCATTAATACCCATCATGCCCCAGTCCCCGCCTTCTAGTGCTTTTGGCCCGGCGCTGTTGGCAATGGCGAGCTGGCGAAAGTCTTTGCCTTGCTTGAGTTGTTTAATTAACGTCTCTGCTTTGCTACTGGCTTGGCGCAGCTGCTCGGTGCTGGGGTTGGCTGGCAGCGCTAACAAAATATTGCCCACTTGGTAGCGCTGTTGATTTTGCCCCTGATCCTTGATCATCTGCACCACCTGCTTTACTTCCTGATCAGAAATATTAATGCGGCGGCGTACCTGATTGCGGGCCAATTCACTGAGTAAAATCTCGTTACGTATCTGGTCTCTAAATTGGCTATAAGTAATACCCTGAGACTTAATTCCAGCACGCAGTTGTTCAGGCGTTTTGCCTTCGCTGCGCGCCATATTGGCGATTGCTTGCTCTAGTTGCGTATCGGTAATACGTAGCCCTAAACGCTCGGCCATCTGTAGCTGTAAGCTTTCGAGGATCAAGCGATCCAAAGCCTGCTTGCGCAGTGCTTGCTCATCGGGTAGCAATTGTCCCGCTGCGTTTGCGCTATTTTTCACCTGACCGACCAAACCGCTCAGTTGGCTTTCTAGCACCACGTCTTTATCGACTACGGCCACCACTTTATCTAATAATTCAACTGCTTGGCTAGTAGTTGAAAGTAGCCCAAAACCGGCGGCAATCAACAGTTTTTTACATTTTTTATTCATGACAAATCCTGTGCGCAATGATAATTAGTTATTTAAATTAAAGGGGCGATAATAAGGCAGCAAGCTGGTACCCGGTGAAAAATCATCGTCGCCGGTACCAAATGAGCTCAGCCCTTTAAGTTCGAATCGTAGCCCGATCAGTGTTTCCTGCTGTACTTCACCCGGGTTAGTCTGTGTTTCTTCTTTTTGCGATTGTTCCCATACTAGGCTGACTGCCCAGCAGCAAGAGTCGTAACGCAGGCCTATCAGAGTGTCTATATTGCGATTGAGTTCAATATCCCGATAATGGCCGCCAATTAGACGCCACTGCGGGTTCAGCGGCCAAGAAAAAGTTCCCCCTAGTTGATTGAGGTCATCTCCTCGGAGATTGGCATCGGGGAAGTAGGTCTGATTCAGATGACGAAAGCCCAATTGTGCCAGACGGCCCTGATTGTTGTATTCAAGGGTAATATTACCGGCGGCAAAACGATGGTTACGGGTGTCTTGCTGCGCCTCGGTATGCACAAACCAGTCACCGTCTATATTGAGATCACCCTCAAAGGTTAAAAAAGAGCGCTTGGCATCACTGGTTGTTTCCTTAGGAAATAACTGTACTTTGGGAGATGTGAAGTTATAGGATTGCGCTAGAGCCAAGCGCAGGCGTTCAACACTGTCGGCGTCATAAATACGGCTGGTAAAGCCGGCGGTGATTTGATTGGCATCACTGATCCGGTCTAGGCCGGCAAAGCGGCGATCGCTAAACAGGCTGTAGTAGTCTTGGCGCATATCCGTGGTGTCATACAAGCCAATATTGTTCTGATCCTTGAATGGCACATACAAGTATTGTAGCTGGGGCTCTAAGGTCTGGGTAAAGTCTTGAGCAAACCATTGGGTTTCTCGGTCGAATACCAAGGTGCCGTTAAGCCTAAAACGCGGCAATAATCGATCCACGCTGCTATCAAGGCTATCGGCAGTAAAGCCTTGGGTGTTTTGGTAGTAGCTTGATAGGGTATCGGGAATATCCTGCTCGTAATGGGTGTAGTAGGCACCTACATCTGCAGTTAATTGGGCTCCAGGCTGATTCACCACCGAATACACCAGTTTGGGTTCAATATGAACACGGGTGGCTTCATACACACCATCAGCGTCGTTTTTAAACTGAGTTATTTCAGTCTCTAAACCTAAGTCAAAACTACCAAACCCTTTATAACTGGTTAATGCCACGCTGGGCGCTAACTGGAATGGCATGGTATCCAAACCTGTCTTTAAGATTTGATAATCACGAATTTCGGTAGTTAATTGCCAATGTTTATCATAGTAGCCGCCAAGAAATGACTGCATTAATTGATCATCAACGATTTGGCCTACAGGGGGCGAGAAGTCATCTAAGTAGCCATTATCCCAACCTGCGACTTTGGTATAGTCAGCACTGGCGCGCCAGTGGCCTTCGGCATCAAAGCGAGCTGTATGACTCCAATTTAATAGCCAGCGGGGATCGTCTTCCCACTCGGTGTTGAGGAGTTTATTGTCGTTGGATAGATATTCCCCATATAAAGTGCCGCTCTGACCTGCCACCGGCAGATAGCGAAACTCGAGCTGCGCCATGGTGCCACGCTGTTCCATGTAGCGAGGCGTGAAGGTGGCATCGTAATTGGGGGCGATATTCCAATAATAGGGCACGCTGATATCGGTGCCATTATTACCACCAAGCGTAAAGCTGGGATATAAAAAGCCGCTGAGGCGTTCATCTTTGACCGGAAACCTGAGATAGGGGAAGTAGAAGACGGGCACGTCACCTAGCCAGAGGACGGCATTCCATGCCTCGCCAAAGGGCTCATCCTGCTCAACCTGAACCGTGCTGGCTTTTAGCTGCCATGCCTCTGCATTGGGTGGGCAGGTAGTATAGCTTGCCCCTTTTAAATCAATTTGATTAGTATTCTCGCTTAACAGAACCTGTTTGGCTTGGCCTCGGCCCGGATCACCATGAAATTGATATTGCGCATCTTCAAGTTGAGTATCTTTGGTGGTCAGGTTGCCGGTAAGACGCTGTTCACTGTCTACGCTAATAGTGCCATCGGTATAATGAATATTGCCTTGTGCAAGTACATCGCGGCTAATCTGCTCTAGCTCTACGTAGTCGGCGTTAAATTTGCGTTGACCTTGCTCAACCAGCACGTCGCCACGATATAAAATTTTGCCATCGCGAGTGGCATCTAACGTTTCTGCGGTAACGGTAATAGGCACATTGTTACTATTGGCAGATGTTGACTCTACGCGTAGCGGAACATGGCTAAAACAGCGGCCAAAGTTGAAGGCAGCGGCTGTTGCTGCATCCGCTGCATCTTGTGTTTGAGTTTGAGCCTGAGACAGGCCCGAAAGCAGCAACAGAGGTAAGCCTATAATCCGTATTCTCATGGGTTGACGCTCGCATCCTGGTGGCGACACCGCCTTCTATGGCTAGTTGAGCTTTGGGTGTCATTACTTTATTGTATCGGGCTATGATAAAGCATTCTTGCGGTCAGCACTATGACCCTGCTTTAACGTCATTTTTCATTTAGGACTCCGCTCATGCGCTTCGCTCCTTTCTATCGGTTTTTGCAACCGGTATGCCCTGATCTTGCCAGTTATCCCCATATTTTAATAAATGTGATCGAGGTATAACTCATGTTGGCACACATTAAGGGTAAGTTGATTGGCTGTGTGTTTGGCTTTTTAATTGGCAACCTACCCGGCGCACTACTGGGCTTGTGGTTAGGCCATATGATTGATAAAAAATTGGCCAATGCTTGGGTGTTTAATAAAAGCGCACAATCTGAATTTCTGTACACCACGTTTGCCACTATGGGGCACATGGCTAAGTCGAGCGGCCAGGTGTCTAGTGAAGAAATTCGCCTCGCTGAGCAGCTAATGAATCAAATGCGCTTGCAAGGCGAGCGGCGAGTGCAGGCACAAAATGCCTTTCGTGAGGGTAAAAATGTCGACTTTCCCCTGCAGGAAACTTTGCGTCGCTTTCGCGCACGGGTCAAAGATAGTCGCAATCTGTTACGCTTTTTTATGGAAGTGCAGCTGCAGCTAGCGTTTGCCGACGGTGAGTTGCATCCGGCAGAACACCGCTTATTACTCACTATCGCTCGAGAGTTGGGTTTTTCCGAAACTGAACTCGCACGGTTACTGGCGTTTGCCGAGGCGCAATTACATGGCTCTCATCAAGGCTTTCACCATGGCTCTAGTCATGCTGGTGGTGGCCGACAACCGCAACCTCCCGCAGACCGATTGCGCGATGCTTATCGCATTCTAGAAGTGGAGGCCGATGCGGATGACAGTGAAGTAAAACGGGCTTATCGTCGACAGATGTCAAAACACCATCCCGATAAGCTGGTATCACA
This sequence comes from Oceanisphaera ostreae, assembly GCF_042676125.1. Taxonomy (NCBI): domain Bacteria; kingdom Pseudomonadati; phylum Pseudomonadota; class Gammaproteobacteria; order Aeromonadales; family Aeromonadaceae; genus Oceanisphaera; species Oceanisphaera ostreae. The sequence goes on along the minus strand of NZ_JBHTJS010000044.1, from coordinate 6,276 downwards.
GGGTTTACCGAAAGAGATGATGGACATGGCCAAAGAAAAAGCTCAAGACATCCAACAAGCTTGGGAAACTATTAAAAGTGCGCGCCAAATAAAATAACTGACAGCTTTAAGCGATTAGCTGTCAGCCGTCAGTTAAAGATAACAGGTGTGTTTTCTGATAGCTGACGGCTTACCGCTGTTAGCTGTGTTTAAACCAATCTATTCTGTTCTTTGCCAGCTACAAAAGCTTCTATGTTATCAATTAACTGATCGGCTAAGCGCTGCATAGAAGCGCGACTGGCCCAGGCAACGTGGGGTGTTAATATAAAATTTGGGTAAGCCAATGCGTGCATTAATGGATTATCCGCAGCCGGCGGCTCAGCCGTTACCACGTCAAAACCGGCGCCGCCAATTTGTTGGTGCTCTAGCGCCAATAACAAAGCGGCTTCATCTACCAAACCGCCGCGACCGACGTTAATAAGCAAAGCATCGTCCTTCATCAGCTTAAATTCAGGCTCGGCAATTAAATGATGGGTGTCATCATTAAGCGGGCAATGCAGGCTAATCACATCGGCATTTTCTAACAGATACTCAAATCTTACTCGGCCCTCTGTGGGAGCTTGGCCTTTGCGCGCCGCCACTATGACCTTCATTCCCAGCGCTTGTGCCATCTTTTCTAGATCTTTAGCAATAGTGCCGTAGCCAATTAAGCCCAGCGTTTGTCCTGCCAAGTCTCGTACTGGATAGTCAAAATAGCAAAACTGCCCACTTTGCTGCCAGCGTCCTTCTGTTATGGAATTGCGATAGGCATGCAGGCTGCGATTCAGCGCCATCATTAACGACAACGCATGCTCAGGCACCGAACTTTTGCTGTAATTGCGCACATTACACACCGCGATGCCCGCTTGGCGACAAGCTTCAAGATCCACGTTATCACTCCCGGTCGCAGCTAGCGCAATCAGTTTGAGCCGTGGCAAGGTCGTGAGCATTTGTGCGGTAAGGGTGACTTTATTAACCAGTACAATATCTGCCTCGGCCAAGCGAGCTTGTACTTGCTCAGGCAGAGTATCGTCATAACTTTGCCAATGGTGCGCAAACTCAGGGCGACGCAGGTGCGCCTGAGGGGGTAGGGTTTCTTGGTCGAGAAATACCAAATTCACGATGTTGCTCCTTTAAATAATGGGGGGCACTAGGGGGAAGGGGTAACCAGCCAAGCCGAACTAGCCAGCCCGCTATTTGCTTATTCAATACTATGGCGCCATTAAAGCGCTGCACGGCATAACCGGTTTTTTCTCGTCGGCTAAGCTGCTGTTGGCGACGTTGCTGATTATGCCAAGCCAAAGGGCTGTCGGGCCGGCTATAAATGTCGAGGATAGGATAGGGGCTGCGAGCTAAGCTAATGGCCAGCATTTGTTGTTCGCTAAACTGACTAGGTAAGGCATCAAATAAGATTAATGCTTGGGGGCGTGCAGTCTCATCACCATCAACTAACTGCTGATACCACAATGCCGCGCTTCCCTGAGTGATCACTACCAGCGGAGACGGCTCTTTTTCTTTATCTTGTTTAGGTAGTGAATTATCGGGTAACAGACCCGCTAGCTGCGTACTCAACTGCTTAAGCCATTGGCTTTGTTGCGGGGGAGGTTGCTCGCTGGCGGGATCGAACTGTTGTTGGCGCTCATCGGGTTGTAGCAATAACACTTGCCAGCCCCGTTGTTGCCACGCATTGGCGATGGGCAGCCAGAGATGGGTTTGCCCAAGCTCGGGCCAGATAAGCAAAGTGCCCCCCGGTGAGCCGTGAGACTGATAGTGCAACAAGCGAGCATCGACATTGTATTGCTCAATGCTCGCCCAGCTAAGTTGCGCCTGACTGGGGGCTGATAATAGCAGGGTGGCAAATAAGGCCCACCCTGCTATTTTTTTGCAGTTAAGAAGCTTGCGCACCTGCAGGCTCATCTGTCGCACACTAGGTAATATCAAATGGGGCAGGGGCGGTAAATTTCAGCCATTCTTTATTTTTAGGATGGCGAAACTCGAGCTCGGCTGCATGCAGCTGTAAGTGAGGAGCCATGGTAAGCGCCTCGCCTTCTGCATACAGATTATCGCCCAAAATAACGTGGCCTAAGCTTTTCATATGCACTCGCAATTGATGAGAGCGGCCCGTAATCGGGATCAACTTGATCAGGCAACGGTCTTCTAAGCGACGAATGCAACGCCAATGGGTTAACGCCGCTTTACCATTTTCATGATCGACCATGTGCCGTGGCCGATTGGGCCAGTCACAACACAGCGGCAAATCAATGCTGCCCGCACTTTGTTTTGGGTTGCCATACACCCAAGCATAATAGCATTTTACCGTTTCACGCTCGCGAAATTGTCGACTCAATTCGCTGTGTGCCTTGCGGTGCAACGCCATCACTATGACACCCGAGGTGGCCATGTCCAATCTATGCACTACTTGAGTAGTAGGGTAAACCCGCGCCACCCTAAGCGACAAACTGTCGAAATGCACAGGGTCACGGCCCGGTACACTGAGCAAGCCGCTGGGTTTGTTCAGCACTATAATGCTGTCATCCTGATACAAGACGTCAAACTGGGGATCCATTGGTGGATCGTAAGGCAATAACGCCATGGCTCTTGTCCTTATTGGTGGCTGACTACGATATAGCGAATCGCGTCCAGTTTTAAGCGCGTATTATTCAACAAACCATTCAACTCGTCTTGCAGCTCTTGCACATGAGTAATTTCGCTTTCACGCACGTTAGGGTTGACCTTGGCCAACTGCTGTAAGCGTGCTAACTCTTGGCCAATCGACTCGTGCATTTGCGCTCGGGCTTGTTCAACCAAGGTGTGCATTTGCTGCTCGGCCACTGGAGCTGCTTGCTGTAATAAATGATGAATAACGGCCTGCGAGGCGCTCACCAGCTTGCTGGCTAAATGACGATTTACTGGGCTTAGCTGACGGTCGAATGACTCAAACGTTACCTTTTCGGCCAGGTCATTGCCATTTTTGTCCAGCAATAAGCGAATCGGCGCCGGCGGCAAGAAGCGATACAGCTGGGCGTTTTGTGCAGACTCGGCCACAAAAATCAGTTCTAAAAACTGAGTACCTACGGGTAAGGCTTTGTTTTTAAGAATCGCCACCGAAGTACTGCCAATCTCAGATCCCAATACCAAGTCGATACCACCGCGGATCATCGGGTGATCCCAAGTTAACAGTTGCAAGTCATCTCGGCTTAGCGCGGTATCACGGTCGAAGGTAATGCTGGCACCATCTTCTGGTAGGCCTGGGAAGCTGGGGATCAGCATGTGTTCAGTGGGGCGCAGCACAATAGCATTTTCACCGCGGTCGTCTTGGTTAACCCCAATTTCATCAAACATCTTAATGGCAAAAATCGCCAGCGTCGGATCATCATCTACTTCGCTAAGTTCACCAGCCAAGTCACGCTTAAGAATTACACCACTGGAGTTAAGCTCCAGCAGGCGATCGCGACCCAACTCCATTTGGCTGTTTAGTTCGGTAGTGAGGGTGCGCGTTTCTACTATGAGCTGTGCAAGTGCCGCTTCGTCTTGTCCGTGATCGGCCAACAAAGCTAATAATGGCTCAGATACCTGCTGATATACTGGATGGCCCACGGCGTTGGGTTTGCTAAACGCATCCATGCCCTGATAATACCACTGAGTTAGTGCTGCCTGCGCGGTGCCTTCAAGGTAGGGCACATGAATATCAATATCATGTAACTGGCCAATACGGTCTAAACGACCGATACGCTGCTCCAGCAAATCGGGGTTGAGCGGTAAATCGAACAGCACCAGTTGATGCGCAAACTGGAAATTACGACCTTCCGAGCCAATCTCAGAACAGATCATCACCTGAGCACCGCCTTCTTGCTGGGCAAAATACGCGGCGGCTTTATCTCGCTCCAGCAATGACATGCCTTCGTGGAATACGGTGCCACGAATCCCTTCTTTAGTACGCAGCGCTTCTTCTAATGCCAACGCCACACCAGCTTTGGCAGTAATGACCAATACCTTGTCGTTACGTCTGGCCTTGGTGTATTCCAGTAACCACTCAACGCGGCTATCAAACTGGGTCCAAGAGCTGTCCTCGCCTTCAAACTGGCGATAAATTTCTTCCGGATACAAGGCCTGTAAGGCTTGGGCAGCCACATCTTGGCGGCTGCCCATCATAGCGGCCACTTTAATAGCGGTCTTATATTGGCTAGGTAAAGGTAGCGGATGTAGATGTAATACCCGAGACGGGAAGCCTTTGATGGCATGACGAGTATTACGGAACAGCAAACGGCCGGTGCCGTGTCTGTCTAATAGCTGTGCTAATAATTGCTGACGCGCGGCAGGCTCGCTTAACGCGCTTTCATCCATACCGTCCATAAATGGCGTCAAACGTGCCATTGCCGTTTCATCTATAGGCTCATCAGACAGCAGTGCTTCGGCGGCAGCAGCCAAGGGCTGATATTCTTCTTCTTCCGCTAAAAAAGCCTCGTAATCGTAGAAACGCTCGGGGTCGAGCAAGCGCAGGCGAGCAAAGTGGCTCTCGTGGCCTTGCTGATCTGGCGTTGCAGTTAGTAGCAGCACCCCTGCGGTGTCTTCGGCTAGCGCTTCTATTACTTGATACGCGCGGCTCGGTTTTTCGGCATCCCAAATCAGATGGTGGGCTTCATCGACCACTAATAAGTCCCAGTCGCTCTCATGCAACTGTTCAAAGCGCTTACGCTTCTTGGTAATAAAGTCGAGACTACACAGCACCAGTTGTTCGGTATCAAACGGATTGGCGGCATCGGCAAAAGCTTCTACGCACCGCTCTTCATCAAAAATGGAAAAATGCAGATTAAAGCGACGCATCATTTCAATTAGCCACTGATGTATTAATGCATCAGGCACCAAAATAACAATACGGCTGGCACGACCCGACAGCCACTGCTGTTGAATGATCATGCCCGCTTCAATGGTCTTACCTAAACCCACCTCATCGGCCAACAATACGCGGGGCGCATAACGGCTACCCACTTCTTTGGCAATGTGTAGCTGATGGGGGATCAAACTTACCTTACCGCTTGCCATGCCCCGTAATGGAGAGCGACGGCGATTAAACTGATGCATTAGCGCCTGATAACGCAAATTATAACGGCCAATCTTATCTATCTGACCGGCAAACAGTCGCTCTTGCGGTTTGTTCAGCTTAATAAAGTGGTTAAGGAAGGTTTCCCTCAGGCTGGCATCCTCACCATTATCTACGCGAGTGCCATGGTAGGTTAACAGACCATCATCTTCACTAACGGATACGACTTCCAACTCCCAGTCTTCATGGCTGCTGATCACATCACCCGGGTTGAACATAACGCGAGTAATAGGGGCGTCACCTTTGGCATACATACGGTTTTCACCGCAGGCCGGAAATAGCATGGTCACCATACGCACATCGATAGCCACGATGGCGCCTAGTCCCAAATCGGTTTCTGTATCACTGATCCAACGTTGGCCGAGGGAAAAAGGCATTCAAATCTCCAAGCTGAAGAGGGGAGTAAAAAAGGGGCGTTATCTTACCGCAAGCAACCAACGGACGCACCCGTGAAAACCGAATAACAGCGCCAATCTATCGTGAAGAGGACAAGCCAAAGGCAGGCCTGTATTTTGTAGTCGCTGCGACGGCTGCGATATTTTGCGGAGCTGGGGGGCTTTTAAATCCCTACTCTTTGCCAAGCTTGCCCCAGTAGCTAGCACTATATGTATTAAAGGCTAAAGTGAGAGCCTGACCGATCTCAGGATGATGGCTGAAGTGCAGCGTCTCACACCAAGTTTAAAGACAGCCACGGCTTTCATGTATAGCTAGACGCTACTTATAGTAGTTGCTGCTTTGAGCTGCGAGAATCATTGGCCAATGTAATAGCAGCAGACCAAGCACCTATATCACAGCAAACACCGTCTTTGGTTGAGCTCGGTGGCTGATGCTAGGCGTGGGTTTATCTCATCCTATTCACCCTTAACACTTTAGTCTTTACCGGTTTATGTCTCCACCCCGCCCTTTACATTTAACTCTTCATGGTCCTTTTGTGGGTAACTCTGTGTGTAACCTGTGCTAACGCTGGGTGTTTGAGCAGTCAGTCGTTAAAGTGTTATTTATCGCTAAAAAGCCCTTGCGCTAAAACGAGGCTTCCCTATAATGCGCATCCACTGACACGGGGCAAGTCGCTCACGGTCACAAGGGTTTGCAAGAACGGAAATTAAGTTCGAAACAAACACTTGACGAATACTACGGAGTGCGTAGAATACGCATCC
>NZ_JBHTJS010000043.1:0-10725 GCF_042676125.1 Oceanisphaera ostreae | reverse complement strand
GGCGTGCCCAAAGAGAGCCTTGGCCCAACTCGTTTCATCAGCGATAAACATAATGCACCTTGAAAGGTAAAAGAGTAATTAGATCATATAGTTGATCTAATTTAAATAGTAAAATGTCGATAACCAATTTGAATGGGTGTCATTAATTTAAACGACCAGCGTACGGATAAATCTACCCCTAGCAGCAAAAACTGATTTGCGCCTGCGGCCCAATGCTAGAGCAAGCGTTCGCCTACACATTCAGGAAACTCGGTGCTCATGGGAAGGCAGAGGGTGTCTGCTCCGTCGACCCTCCGCGCCAGGGAGGGCGCGGCGGAGCTCCCATGGATGGGTTTACGGCGAGTCGAGCGGAGTAGTGCGCTCTGCCTGACTTCCACTCAAACTTCAACAAAAAGATGTGATTAAGTGACAGGCTTATAGCTTACAGCTTCGAGCTGTCAGTTAAGGGGCTTATTCAAATTGGGACTACCTTAGAACAGCGTAATCAGCTATATATTTCGGGCTAACTACTATGTAATGGCCGTCGACGATTAAAATGCCAGCTGAAAAAGCTATATCTGCTTGTAAAAATAAAGCAATGATTTTTACTAGGCAATATCGAATAAGTTGATTACTATCACATTGTATAAACATTGTGATAAACTTGTTCGCACAAAAATCGTCTAAATGTCAACAATTACATCAGGGTACTCGTAGAATGTCCGATTTCCGTCAAGAAGCACTCGATTATCATGCTTTCCCTACTCCGGGAAAGATCTCTGTTGAAATCAGTAAGCCGGCAGAAACCGCCAAGGATCTCGCCTTAGCCTACAGCCCAGGTGTGGCCGAGCCAGTGCGTGAAATCGCTGCTGACCCAGACAACGCCTACAAATATACCGCTAAAGGTAACCTGGTTGCCGTTATCACCAACGGTACCGCCATTTTAGGGCTAGGTAACTTAGGTCCACTGGCTGCTAAGCCGGTAATGGAAGGTAAATCTTTACTGTTTAAGCGCTTCGCTAACATCGACTCAGTAGACATCGAAGTTAAGCACCGCACTACGGAAGAATTCATTCAAGTAGTAGCAGCCATTGCCGATACTTTTGGCGGCATCAACCTAGAAGATATCAAGGCACCTGAGTGTTTTGAAATTGAAAAGGCACTGATTGAACGCTGTAACGTACCTGTATTCCACGATGACCAGCATGGTACCGCTATTGTAACTGCGGCTGGCCTGATCAACTCACTGGAAGTTCAGGGCAAGCGTATCGAAGAAGCCCACATAGTGTGTATGGGTGCTGGCGCTGCCGCCGTTGCTTGTATGCAACTGCTGATCAAGTGTGGCGCTCAGCGTGAAAACATCTATATGCTGGATCGTAATGGTGTTATCCACTCTCGTCGCGAAGACCTGAATGAGTACAAGTCACTGTTCGCTAACAATACCGACAAGCGCACGCTAGAAGACGTGATCACTGGCGCCGACGTATTCGTAGGTGTTTCTGGCCCAGACGTATTGCCAGCCGAAGCTGTAGCATTAATGGCTGACAAGCCAGTTATCTTCGCTTGCTCTAACCCAGATCCAGAAATCAAGCCAGAATTGGCGCACTCTGTACGTCAAGATTTGATTATGGGTACCGGTCGTTCTGACTACCCAAATCAGGTAAACAACGTATTGTGTTTCCCATTCATCTTCCGTGGTGCACTCGACGTTCGTGCGTCTTGCATCAACGACGAGATGAAAGTAGCTGCCGTCGATGCAATTCGTGGTTTAGCGAAAGAAACCGTACCACAAGCGGTATTAGACGCTTCAGGTTACGAGAAGCTGGAGTTTGGCGCAGACTACGTCATTCCTAAGCCAATGGATCCACGTTTGCTACCTCGCGTTGCACGCGCCGTAGCAATTGCTGCCGTTGCCTCTGGTGTTGCTGCTCTCGAACTGCCAGAAAACTACATGCTGGATTAACCTCCGCGCATGATAGTAAAAAAGGGAGCCTCGGCTCCCTTTTTTGATCGCTTTATTTAGGCAAAGAGTATCTAACCAAAAACTGCAGCACGGCATAAAAGAGGTCGAATGAATTCGACCCTACCATTAGTTATGTTTAGCCGCTTCGCAGATACTCTTATGTCTTCCTCTTCACGCTTACCCTTCACCGTCTTTTAAGATAAACCCCAGCTTCTACATGATGGGTATAAGGGAACTGGTCAAACAGCGCAAATTGGCTGATGGTGTGCGTCTGGGATAAAGTTGCTAAATTTTTCTGCAGCGTCTCTGGGTTACAAGAGACATAAAGAATATTGTCATATTCCTGCACCAGCTTAACGGTTTCTTCGTCTAGCCCGGCTCGAGGTGGATCGACCAAAATGGTATTGCAGTTATAACTGCTTAAGTCGATGCCTTTTAAGCGGCGAAACTCGCGCACGCCACGCATAGCTTGAGTAAACTCTTCGGCCGACATTCGTAAAATAGTCACATTATCAATATTATTAGCCGCAATATTATATTGTGCAGACTTCACCGAGGAACTAGCAATTTCGGTCGCTAGCACCCGATTAAAATTAGGCGCTAATGCCAGCGAGAAGTTACCGTTACCACAATACAATTCCAGCAAATCACCGCTGGCACCTTGTGTGACTTCCAACGCCCAACCCAACATTTTTTCATTCATGCGGCCGTTTGGCTGGGTAAAGCTATTTTCTACTTGCTGATAAATCAGTTCGTTATCCGCAACCTGTAGTTTTTCTACAACATAATCTTGGCCCAGCACCCACTTTTGCTTTTTAGCGCGGCCAATAATGCTGGCATGAATACCTTGCTGTTGTAGCAGCTCGCGTACCGCTTGCATGGCGTCTTGCCAAACTTCATCTAGCTGGCGGTGATACAAGAGGCTGATCACTAGCTCGCCGCTAAGTGACGATAAAAAGTCTACTTGAAACAAGCTACGGCGCAGCACAGGGTCGGGCTTTAAGGCTTCTAACAGCGCCGGCATGGCCTGATTAATCAACAATGAGGCAATCGGAAAGTGGTCGACGCGGTATTGCTGTTTGGTGGCCTGATCAAACATGATGTAGTACAAGTCATCATCTTGATGCCATACCCGAAACTCAGCGCGCATCCGATAATGCTCGGGCTCAGAGGCAAACACATCTAAGCTCGGCGGATTAAAAGGCGCAAAGGTATCTTGCAGCTGGCTTACTTTAGCATCCAGCTGGGCCTGATAGGTGTGCGGGTTAACCACTGTGCTCATGATATGCCTCTCTTAAAAACGAAGCGCAAATTCTAGCACGGACCAGCAGTAATTAGTGTTGAGTTGTGAGTGTTGAATGCTGAGTTTGCCCAAAAACACCGCAACGTCTTAGTATCTATGTAAGCCGCCGTATTTTTACAAAGAGTATTCGACGAGTCTGCGCAGCAGAGTAATCGTGAAAAATGTTGCCACGCAGTTCACAAAAGAGCACAGAACAATAGAGATAATAGCGGAAAGCACCTTATTTTTTAGGCCGGTTTGGCCTTGTTTAAAGGTCTGCCTGTTGGCACAGACCTCGCAGCTAAAACTACGGCTACAGAGAATTCATGTTTAGCTCTTGCCATTAAAAGTCACCGTTCGTTTTTATCCCATCGTAATTCTTCCGTGGATTCCGTGGCGAAAAATCCTTAGTCTCTAGATTTTTCCCAAGGAGCTAACATGCGCCGCCCTAAACCTGATGATTTACGTGAATGGTGTTATCCATTTATCTACGAGACCCGTCTGACTTGTGATTATGAAATTCTCACCGACGAACTCTGCTGTCATATTGGCGTGGTGCTATCGATGTTGCCGGAAGAGTTTGCCGACATTCGTGCCGACCTAGAGCAGCTACAACCGTTGATCTACAACTTGAATGGGTCGGTGCGGGGTAAACATGGTATTTTTGAGGAGGATATCGAATGGCTAAAAGCCAGATACACCTACTATCAGCAGGCTAGTGAAGGGCGAGTAACGGGCTTTGTTTTACCCAGAGGGCCAGCGCCAGTACCCCAGCTACACTTGTGCCGTTGCATCGGTAAAAAAATAGTACGTATGTTAGTGCGATTAGAGCAAGAGGGTAGAAAGTTCGACGAAACTTTGCCTCGGTTTGCCAACGTATTAGCTAACTTTTTCTTTGTACTGACCGTCGCCATCAAGCATCGTCAGGGCGTTACCGAAGTCCCTTATATCAGCATCAATTACTAAGCCGCTATACCATGATGGAAAAGTCGGCCGCAGTGTTAAACTGCGGCCGAGGCACCTATCCTGCTAGCGTCTGAGTTAGCTGGCGATCGAATGCCTGACGGCGTTCGTTATCAAGCTGCTCACGGATGCGCTGCTCTAAGCGACGGCCATGCTCGTCAAAGCCCCAGCGGCTTAGGGTATTCAAATCATTCACGGCTTCATTCATCTTTAATGTGTCGCTGTTAATCTGTTGATACTTATTGAGCAGCTGCTTCGCCTGCATCAGACGAACGGAAGGGTGTCGGCTTAAATAAAAACGCCGCCGCGCTTGTGGCGTGGCGGCGTTGCATATGGATTTCCTTGTGGTAGCGCTTGCTGAGTTAATTAACCTCGGCTGGTTTTCGATATGGATTTTCTGGCAATTGATCGGCGCGCAGCGGTGGGCGTCGAGCGTCTTGCTTGGGGCCGTAGGCGCTACTTAAATACTCTAAAATAGTCCCCTCTGTGTTGGCATCAAACTGCCATAGCCCTTGGCTTTTCTGCATCCAGCGGATCAACGATAACCAGTGTTCACGGCTACCACTATTTTGCGTTACTAGGCTTGCCGAGTGGCAAGCAATACAATTATTACGCACCGTCTCCCAACCTGGCGCAATAATAAAGCCGGTTTGTGGGTCTTGCTCTGCGGCCAAAGCAGGAGTCGCCGCCAGCCCCAACAATAATAAACTCACAGCAATAGGGTGTGCCATTACGCCTCCTAGACCACTTGTACCGCGATACGATGACAAGCATTATTTAAATAGCCTTTTGGATTCCAGCCAGCTACTACCATGGGTTGAGACTGCCCTTTACTGTCTACTGCCCTTGCCCAGATTTCGTAATAACCTTTTTCAGGGAAGTTAAACTCACTGTGCCAATGCTGCCAAGCTAGTCGATTTGCTGGTGCCCGCAGCTCGGCTTTTTGCCAAGTAATGCCGAAGTCCATAGAAACATGGAAGTCTTTTACTTCCAGATCGCCCGCCCAAGCGTGGCCGCGTACTGGGAAAGGTTCGCCTAATTTGTGGCTGATACCGGTTTTTGGAAAGGTGATTAGCGACCTAACCGGCATAGAACCAATAATTTCCATGTCTTCATTGGGCACTTGTGTACCAGGTGCGACCGGATATTTAGGTACACTGTAAGACGGGGCTGCCATCTTATTGCCATCGTGTACCTTGTTGCGTATCACTATTTTTTTCAGCCACTTACCCGAAGTTGAAGCCGGCCAGCCGCCACACACCAAACGTAACGGATGCCCGTTCAATAACGGAAGGTCTTCATCGTTCATGGCCCAGGCGATCAGCGTTTCGTCTTCCAGTGCCTTAGACATGGGAACCCCTCGCGAGATAGCCTCTTTGCTGGAATCGCCACTGGGGTGCAAATCTGCGGCGTAATAGCCGATATAAACCGCGTCTTTCTTAATGCCACAGGCTTCTAGCACGTCTTTCAATCGTACCCCGGTAAACTTAGGGCAGGCCACGGCGCCGGTAGTCCACTGGTTGCCGCTGGCAGCAGGCACAAATTCGCTGCGGCCATTACCGCCACATTCCAGCGTTAGCTGATAGCTGTAATGTTTAAAGCGAGATTTCAGTTCGGCAATAGTGAAGGTGGTGGGTTTTTCACAAGACTCGCCGGCGATTTCAAGCGTCCAGCTCGCCGGATCCAATAATTTGCTATCGGGCACTATGCCATTGTTACGCACAAACATATGCTTGGCTGGCGTAATTTCGTCGTCCAGCAGGTGAGGTGGGGTTTCGGCGTTAAGCGGCCGGTCGTTAAGAATGATCAGGCCTTCTTTGCCTGGAATGGCAAAAGGTTCATTAGACTGGGCAAAGGCGGCTGGAATTAGCCCAGCCGGCATATTTTTAGAGAAGGGGATGCTGGCACCGATTGCTGTGGCCATAGCAAGCAGGCCGCCACGCTTAAGAAATCCTCGGCGGCTGCCCTTGTCAGTTTCACGGTTCCATACCAACTCATCGGCTTTAATTGGATCTTCTGCGTAAAGCTCATGCAGCCCTCTGCTGGGCTGGTCATGTTTATTCTTTGGATCGTTTTCCATCTCGCTCTCTCCTTGTACGCACACCGCGTCTGACCATAACCATAGTTGAAGCAGCCTAGCAAATTACTAAATGTTACTGTTATGTAAATATTAATGAACTGAGACCTAGGTCATATTCATTTTTATAAGGAAGTATAGACACTCTCCCCCTGTATATGCATATACAGTCAGGCTGACTTTTCTTATAATGCGCGCGCTTTGGTGCCAACTGGCATAAACGGGAATCCGGTGTAAATCCGGAGCTGGCGCGCAGCGGTAACGAGGAACGACACGACACGGGGTAACTCAGGCACTGCTCAATAAAGAGTGGGAAGCCGTCGTTTAGGTGAGCTCAGGCTCGAGCCTCCAAGTCCGAAAACCTGCCAAAGCGCTCACAGGAAGGCCAGCAGGCCATCACTACGCGTACTAGGGAAGTATATCAATGTCTAAAAAATGGCTGGCGGCAGCGGCTCTGTTGCCATGGGCGGCGCTTGCCCAAAACTCAACTCTTTCTCAAAATGATGATGCTACCGAGATCACCATTTACAACAAAGTTAAACAATCAGCTACCAGCGCCCTTGCGCCAGTAACAGTAATCACCAAAGCTGACATCGAGCGCCGCCAGCCGCGATCATTAGTGGATCTGCTAGAAACCCTGCCGGGCATGCAGTTTGGTAGCCAGAGCGGTGGTATTGGGCAAACCAGTAGCTTATTTGTGCGAGGCACTAACTCTAATCAAGTGTTGGTGTTACTCAATGGTCGCCCCATGGCACAAATGGTCAACTCTAACGTCGATTTTAGCCAGTTGCCGGTGAATAACGTCGAGCGCATCGAATATATTCGTGGCCCTCGTGCTGCTATTTATGGTTCTAAAGCCATAGGTGGCGTAGTTAACATTATTACCACCTCGCAAGTGAATGATACGAAGCTGAGTGTGACCGGTGGCAGCAATGATTATTATGCAGCTGATGTATCCATTAACCAGTGGGTTACGGACGCCACTCGCCTTCAACTGGCTACCGGCTATCGAGAAACACGTGGCTACGATGTGCAGCCTAATAATAGCCAGTCAGATCGCGATGGTTTTGAGAGCAAAAACCTGACGTTAGGCATCGAGCATAAACTGAATCAAGCGTGGACTTGGGATGCGAATCTTAATGGTTGGGAAAATAACTTAGAGTACGATTTTGGTGAGCCGGCTTGGCTTGGTTTTTCTGCTAATAAAAATAATACTGAAACCTATCAAATTGACACTGGACTACAATATCAAACGCAACAATTAACTAGTCAGATAAATGCCAGTTATAGCGAGTATAAAGCTGAAGATTGGAATAAAGAAGGTGGTAGTAGTTATAGCAATAAGAGCTTTGCTACTACTCGCTTAGATGGATTAATGCAGTACCACTACTCTGAGCAAAGTTATGGGTTAGCTGGTATAGATTGGCAGCAAGACCGCCAGTTGTCTGATTCTACAGGAACACTGCAGCCGGATCGTGATAATACTGGCGTGTTTGCCTCAGCCTTTCATGCTTGGAACCCTGTTTCTTTTGAACTAACTGGTCGAGTGGATGATAACGAGCAATTTGGTACTCATGGCACTTGGCAAAGTACATTGTCACTGGCTTTAACTGAAGAGCATGCAGCTACGCTGAGTTACGGTACCGGGTTTAGGGCTCCAACTTTTGGTGAAATCGCTTCAGCAGAAGATGTAGGTTCTCTGGAACCAGAAAAGTCGAAAAACTGGGAGTTAGGCCTTACTGGTGATTATGATTTATTAAATTGGCAGTTGAATTATTATCGGAATGAGATAAGTAATTTAATGGTGTATTCTAATACACCTCCTTATTCGCTTATTAACTCGACAAAGAATACAGATGCTTTAATCAAAGGTGTTGAGTTAGTAGTGAAAGCGACTACTGGTCCAGTAAATCATACTGCTAGTTTTGACTACACTGATGCTAAAGATATTGGAACTACAAAGCAGTTACTCAACCGTGCCAAACGTAAATTCAGTTGGACTGCTGATATGAATATAGCGAGAGCTAATCTGTTTGCCCAAGTTTTATATATGGGTAATCGGGAGACCTATGGCGCAGTTAATAAGGAGTACACCCCTTCTTACACCATCTGGAACATAGGTGCTCGTTACCCACTAACGCAGCAGTTGACCCTGAACGGCAAGATCAACAACTTGTTCGATAAAGACTATCAGGTAGTTAGTGGCTACGACGCCCCAGACATGGAATTCTACGTCGGTGCCGATTACCGTTTCTAATCGCAGCTAAATTTTTATTTCTGAACACGACGTAATTTCGAAGCCGGCTTAGTGCCGGCTTTTTCATTCTTGCCTTTGGCGCTATCATACAGCCTTGCACAGTGAGGGCGGCTTTACGCATTGAGGACGGGCAGTGGCAAATATTTTAATCTTCGACTCCGGTATGGGCGGCTTGTCTGTGTATCGCGAGCTCAGGCAGACCCTGTCGGGTCATCAGTACCTTTATCTATTTGATAACGCCTGCTTTCCCTACGGCGAGTTAACAGAATCGCGTTTAGTAGAGCGGGTCGTCGAGTTGTTTACGGCTTTTGTCGCGCGCCATCCGGTGGATATCGCCATTATCGCCTGCAACACCGCCAGCACTTATGTGCTGCCAGCCTTACGCCAATGTCTCACCATTCCGGTAGTGGGCGTGGTGCCTGCCATTAAACCTGCAGCCGAATACAGTCGTCAACATCAAGCGGCTAATTCCTCAACTAGCAAACCCGGTCATATCGGTTTGTTAGCCACGCCAGGCACGGTATCTCGTCGCTATACTGCCGAGCTGATTCAAAGCTTTGCCGCCGACTTGCAAGTAACTATGCTGGGCACTACCGAGTTGGTAGAAATGGCCGAAGACAAGCTATCAGGTCTGCCTGTTGATATGCCACAGCTATATAAGGTGTTAGCCCCTTGGCTTGGCGAGCAAGGGCCAGATACCTTGGTGTTGGGGTGCACCCACTTTCCGCTGTTGGCCGCTGAAATTAGCCAATGCTTACCTAATGCCAAATTAATTGACTCAGGGGCCGCTATCGCGCGCCGAGTGATCACTTTATTAGTAGAGCAAGAAGAGGGCTGTCAGCGAGGAGATCAAGCAGGGCGATTATTTTGTACTCGGCTAACAAAAAAAGCCCGGCAACAGGCCGGGGCTTTTAGTAAAGAAGGGTTTGGTGCACTCGAGTGTTTTACCCCTTAATTTGGCTTAATGAGTTATAGCCAAGCTAAGTGCAATTACGACTGAGTTTGTTCGCCGTTGCCTTCTTCGTCATCTTTACGTTCATTTGCTTCTCTCACCTTCAGCGTTCGCTGCTGAAACTCCGAATCGTTTAATGCCTGTTGTGCCGCTAATGCGGCATCACTTGGCATTTCAACAAATCCAAAGCCGCGGCGCTTGCCGGTGTGCTTGTCTTTCATCAGCCTGACCGATAATACTTGGCCAAAGCCTTCAAACAGCGCTCTTACCGAAGCCTCGTTCGCACGGTAAGGCAGGTTTCCTACATATAAGGTAGTAGTGGGAATTTCTGCAGGCACAGCAGGGCGAGTGATTAAAGGAATCAAGAAACCGCCCAACAATAAACCAAGTGCAAAAAGAACGTCAGCAGAAAGTGAAGGCGCAGCCCAGCCAACAACAAAATAGCCAATTAGAGCCAACACAACAGCATAAAGGGCAGACTGAATATAAACAGGATAATGGGATAACTTCATCGGCAGTCCAATCTCAAAGTGGATGAATGTGCATGGCATGCCCACATTAACCTAATGCAGCACACGCCATCGATTACAGCATAGCCTCAATTGAGCTACGGAGTAACGCTTGATGTCAATAAGCGTAATAAATGTGATCTAAAAAGCCTTGTTAGTAAAGGGTGAAGGGTAACGAGTGAAGGCTGGGCGAGATAAAATCTAACATCCAGCACCGGATCTTAAAGGCCAAAAACTGTTTTGCTACGGGAGTAATGTGTAAAGAGGACGAGCTGAACCAGTCTTAAAGACAAGCACGGTCTTTTCCGTCTGACCGGACTTGCGACCGGATCTGCACTGTTGACTCACTATGCTTAAACGCTCCGCCTTCGGCGGAATGCGAGAGTAAGCGTTCGCCTACAAATGATAAACCCTTGTCTCTAAAGATCCCTTTTCAGATTTTATCTCTATTTTCCGTGTATTCCGTTGCTAAAAGGGTTGGATTTATCTTATCTCAGTCTAGCTTGGCGCTATGCGCTGTGCATAACTCTGTATATAACCTGTGTTTTTGCTGGGTATTTGACCTAACGGTCACCAAAGGCCTATTTCTAGCAATTAAGTGCTTGCGCTAAAAGCGCAAATCTCTATACTCCACCTCACTGACACGGGGCAAGTCGCTCACGGTCACAAGGGTTTGTAAGAACGGAAATTAAGTTCGAAACAAACACTTGACGAATACTACGGAATGCGTAGAATACGCATCC
>NZ_JBHTJS010000042.1:0-18110 GCF_042676125.1 Oceanisphaera ostreae | reverse complement strand
GTATTCTGACGCCGTATAAGGATCGGTCAACCGATCGCCAAAATTTCTTAACTGATCGGTGTTACGCCTCGAGCGGCCTTATTTTATTAGACTGTTTGTATCGCGGCGTCGATTATCGCTAAACGAGCTGGGGTTGGCATCTCGTTTTCTTGTAATTTAAAGTGCGTTATTTGCAGGCTTAAGTCTCGCGAAGCGCCCAGCACTCGGTGGCTAGTTTGTGAGATAAGCTCGCTTACCTGCACCGCTTCTTGTGACCCTTTATTAATTTGCGTGAGGTTACGATTAATCTCTTCAGCGACCGCAGACTGTTCTTCTGACGCGGTAGCTATTTGGGCATTCATATCGTTAATACGTTGCACCTCTTCCAAGATTCTTTCCAGATCATTGCCCGCGGCGCGAACCACTTCTACGCTGCTGCCTGCTTGCTCTTGGCTGGTATGCATATGACCTACGACGGTGCTGGCATGATTCTGTAATTGCTGGATCATGCGCTGAATTTCGCCGGTCGACTCCTGAGTTCGCTTAGCCAGTGAGCGCACCTCGTCGGCCACCACCGCAAAGCCACGACCGGATTCACCGGCTCTTGCCGCTTCAATGGCCGCATTCAAGGCTAATAAGTTAGTTTGATCAGAAATATTACTGATCACCTCTACCACCGAGCCAATTTTCTGAGTTTGGGTTTCTAACTCGCGCATGGCGCTGTCGGCTTTAGTGACAGACTCTGCTAGTTGCAACATGCATTCTATGCTGCGAGCCACATCGTCGTTGCCCATACGAGCTTCATTATGGGCATGGTCGGCTGCTTCAGAGGCATCGTTGGCATAGCGCGCTACCTCTTGGACGGTGGTATTCATTTCATTCATCGCAGTTGCTACTTGGTCAACCTCAGAAAACTGAGCTTGCATGCTAGCGCGCGTTTGCTGGCTCTTCACGCTTAGTCCTTCAGCTTCGTCATCCAGCGTGCTTGAAGCATTACGTACCTGTAGCAACAGTTGGCAAAGCTGCTCACCCATATTGTCTATGCCTCGGGAAAGCTGGCCTATTTCATCGGTGCGGGTGGCATGTGTGCGCACCCTGAGATCGCCTTTGCCAAACTGCAGTACTACCTCTTGCACCCTTGCCACAGAAAAGGTGAGTGAGCGACTAATTAGCACCACAATGATCAAGGCAAGTACCATTACCAGCGCCGTTAGCAATAATGATTTGGTGGCCTGTTGCCAGAAAATTGCATCTACGTCACTTAAATAAACCCCGCTGCCAACCACCCAACCCCACGGAGTAAACCCTTGAACATAAGACACCTTATGCTGTGGAGATCTGAATTGCGGGCCGCTATAGCTGTATTCGACAAAACCGGCATCTTGTTGTTGCACTCGCTGGACCATGGCCTGCCAATGGTGATGGCCGTCGGCGTCGGTCACCTGAGTCATGTCCTTGCCCTCAGACTCAGGCTTTATTGGATGCAATATCAGACGATGCTGCATATCGTTGATCCACATATAGCCTTCATCGCCATAGCGCAACGCACCTACTGCCTGTTTCGCTAGGCGCTGGCTTTCTGAGTCGCCTAATACTTGGCGCTGGTCATAGTAGTATTTAACCAAAGATGCGGCTGTCTCTACTTGTTCTCGGACCTTTTCTTTTCGTGCATCCAGCAGCTCATAACGTAGCCCTATCATGGCTGAGCCTTGTACCAGTAATATACCGATAAATAAGCTGGCGACCATGGCCAGTAATTTATAACGCAGACTTAGGTTATTTAATAATTGCATATCCATTCTTCCAACTAGGCAATCGCTATTTGCGATGTGATATTGAAGCTGCGGACAGAAGATTTTTATGATCAGAAATGACATCGGCACAAACCACATTATGCTGATATTCCATTCATCAAGTTAAGCGTCCCGTGCTTATTATTGTGTTATTACAGCTGGTTAATACATGTTTTATTAATGTTACCAGCAAGTGCCAGACTAACAGTGCCTACTTATAAGATATAGCGTTAAAAGTGTGGTTTTATTGATAATAATCATAGTAATAGGGAGCAGCTTAACAATTTACGATAATGCATCCTCAAATTGTAATAGTGCTATGGCACCCGCCATTGCTCTTGGCTAAGATGCGGCTTCATCTTATGTTAAGTCATCCAAGCGTTGCTTATTGAGGGGCAGATTATTGGGCTCGAGCTGCCACAAACGATGGACATTGTCATTATCGATACTGCTCCAGAGCTGAAAGGTGCATCGGCCTCTGTACGTACCAAACTGGCTAACTTTGATTCTAGGCTTACAATATCGGTGCCTGAACATTTGAAGATAGGCGATAAAGTGCGTATTTATACTACAGATAAACGTTACGTGAGCCGTACCGATTAATCGGCGAACCAAGCTAACTGTAAGGGTGTAACATGGCAAAAATACGACTGCTGGCTAATTTAAATTGTGATCATGTGTTGCTGCTAGATGAACCGCTTAATGTGGGAGGGCGCTTACACTATAAAGATCAGGGACGTCGGCTAGGCGGTGGTGGAGCAAATACCGGGACGGGGCTGTTGTGGGCGGGGCACCAAGTAAGCATTCTGGCTCGAGTAGGGCAAGACAGTACTGGTAACTGGCTGTTACAAGAGGCGGCAGCGTTGGGGTTGGATATTAGTCATATTGAACAGTTTGATGGTGAAACTGGCGAGTTATTGGTGCTTGTTGACGACCGAGGTGAACGCACTATTTTACGCCAACATCGACGTTTAGCGTTGCCCAGCAAGCTGCCACTCGACAAGGTAGATTGCTTATATGTGAATTATGAGGGCGCTGAGGCTGCGGCTTATATGGCACAGATGGTGGCGCATAATTTGGTGGTTAGCCAATATCCCAAGGGCGGCCATGGCTTAAGGCCGTGCCAGGTGATGATTGCTTCTGTAGCTGATCTGGCACAAAAAGAAGACTTATGGTGCCATGCCCAACAGTTGGCAGGGCCGAATTTACAATGGTTGGTGGTCACACACGCAGAGCAGGGGGTTGAAGCGTTTTCTGCCACGCAACATTTACAAATCCCGGCTAGAATGGTGTCTGTCGTTGATGCAACAGGAGCCGGTGATGCCTTTGCCGGCGGTGTCATTCATGGCTTGCTTGCCGGATTGCCGATGGCGACCGTGCTGACTCAGGCCAGCCAATGGGCGGCTTACACTTTATCTTCTAGTAGCTCCATTCCCTCAGAGAAGTTGAAGCACTACCTACAAGTGAATGGCTGAATTATATGGTCGTCACTGTTAAGCTAATTGCTGCTTATCAGATAGATACGTTGGATAGTCACCGTGAATAACAGTTTTATAATCTCCTTGCTGAGACAGTGCTGGCGCTGGTCGGTGTTTTTGATGTTTCCCTTAATGGTGATGCTCTACGTGCAATTGCGGGGCGTGCCACTGGCGGAGTTCGATAATGGTGTTAACCAACATAAGTGGGTAATCATCTTACTTTATCTACTTTACGTGCTGCTTTGGGTGCGTTTTAACCGCCAGGTGTTGGCGTTTCTTGAACAACGTAGGCGTTAATGATGCCCTTACTGACGGATAATTGGCCCTATTTATTAGCGGTTTTCGCCAGCCTTAGCGCGTGGGGGGTCACTCGCTTGATCTTGGGCACTCGTTTGCAACTACAGGCTCAGCAAAACCAGCAGTTACAGACGGTGTTAAGTGATAAGTCGGACGAGCTACAAGAGACCAGGAAAAAGCTAGAGCAACAGCAACAGCTGCTGCTAAAAATGAATGGCCGACTGAAAGAATACGAAACCCTGTTGCGCCAAGAGCGGCAGTGGGCGGCTGAAAAACAAGCCGAGTTAAGTGCCAGTGAAGCCCGACTTGGTCAGCAGTTTGAAAATGTGGCTCAGCGTATTTTTGAGCAAAAAACCCATAACTTCCGGGAGCTGAATCAAAACAGCCTAGATGGGTTGCTGTCGCCCTTGCGTGAGCAGCTCGAAGGTTTTCGGCGCAATATGCAAGAAACTTACGCCGATGAAAGCCGTCAGCGTCATAGCCTAAAGTTTGAAATAGAGCGATTGTCTGAACTACACCAACAGATGAGCGCCGATACCACGGCCCTTACTCGTGCCTTAAAGGGCGATAGTAAGCAGCAGGGTAACTGGGGCGAGGTCGTGTTATCTCGAGTATTATCTGAATCCGGGTTACGCGAAGGCCACGAATACAGCACGCAAATGAGCTTAAACAACGCCGAGGGCAAGCGTTATCAGCCCGATGTGATCGTACATTTGCCGCAAAACAAAGACATTATCATTGATGCCAAAGTCTCGTTAACCGCCTATGAACGCTACTTTAATGGCGACGATGCACTAACGCGCGAGCAAGCATTACGTGACCATGTCGCCTCGGTGCGTGGCCATATCCGCGAACTGGGCCGTAAAGACTATCAGCACTTGCAAGGGGTAAGAACTCTCGACTATGTACTGATGTTTGTCGCCGTAGAGTCGGCGTTCTTAGTGGCAGTAGAAGCTGAGCCGGCACTGATCAAATACGCACTGGATCATAATATTTTGCTGGTTAGCCCCACCAACTTATTGGTGGCACTACGCACCATCGAAAACTTATGGCGGGTCGAGCGGCAAAACCAAAATGCGCGTAAAATTGCCGAGTCGGCGGGTAAAATCTACGAAAAGCTGCGCTCGTTCACGGAAGACATGGAAGCCGTTGGCCAGTCATTAAACAAAGCCGAAGATCATTACCAGCGCGCGATGAAAAAACTGAGCAGTGGCCGCGGCAACCTGATCCGCCAAGCCGAAGCCTTTCGCGAGCTAGGCGTAGAAGTGACGAAACCCCTACCCGAACACCTACAAGAAAGAGCCAGCGAAGAGCGTCTATCCGAAACGGCGTTTAAAGATTAAAGACTTTCTCGCCAGGACTCTTTGCTACGAGAAGCACGGAAAAATAGAGAGCAAGCTCTTCGAGCTGTGTCCGCTTTAAGCCGTACGTCGTTAATAAAAAAGACGGTGTTTGTCTTTAACTTACAGCGTATCGTTATGCTGCCTTTAGCTAATTTCGCCAGAAGCTGGGGAAGAACAATACCATCACCGTCATGATCTCCAGTCGGCCCATTAGCATGCCCAATGCCAGTAACCATTTGGCAGCATCGGGTAAACCTGCAAAATTACCGCTGGGGCCAATGGTTTCCCCGATGCCCGGACCCACATTAGCCACGGCGGTCATGGCGGCACTGATGGCCACTTGCGGCGGCAGTGATAACAGCGTTAATAACAGCGCGAGTATAACAATGGTCGCGAAGTAGCCAAAAATAAAGGTAATCAGCGAGCGCACGATATCGTCACTAACATGTCGGCCGTTATAGCGCTGACCCACTATCGCTCTGGGGTGCATCAATAGGTGCAGCTGTTTGCTGAATAAAACGATGCCTACTTGAAAGCGAAATATTTTAAAGCCCCCGGCAGTGGAACCAGAACAGGCACCGCACACCATGAGTAAACCAAATAGCACGAGGGGAAAGGCACCCCAGTGGCCAAAATCGTCCAGAGCATAGCCGGTTGTGGTGATCACCGATATTAAGTTGAATAAGCTAACTCGAATAGCATCCACTAGTGGGTAACGGCCGGTGAGCCAAAGGTATAGGCTCAGCATCAGGGCTGTACTTATTATCAGCACAAAAAATCCCCGCACCTGAGCATCCTTAAACAGGTGAAAGTTCTTTTGTTGTAGGCTAAAAACCATCAGCAAAAAAGGCAGGCCACTAACAAACATAAAGGTGATCCCTACCCAGTGGGCTGCAGTCGAAAAGTGATTCATGGAAGTATCTGAGGTGGAGTAGCCACCGGTACTCAGGGTGGTCATGGCATGATTGACTGCTTCAAAGGCATTCATGTCAGATAACAAATAGTAACTGGCGATACAGAGTAGGGTGAGTGCCAGATAAAGCTGCACGATATGTTTGGCCATGTTTGGTGCGCTTTTATCGGACCAGACGGAAGACTCGGCTTGGAAGAGCCTCATGCCACCCACGTTGAGGTAAGGCAATATGGCCACCGCCGCGACAATAAAACCGATGCCGCCCAGCCATTGCAACACCGATCGCCATAACAGGATCGCCAAAGGTTGGCTGTCGAGGCCGGTTAATACGGTTGACCCCGTGGTTGTTACCCCCGACATGGTTTCAAAAAAAGCGTCGGTAAAATTAATGTGGCTGATAAATACAAAAGGCAGGGCACCAAAGACGCAAACAGAGAGCCAAACTAGCGTAGTAAGAAAAAACATCTCTTTCACCCTGAGGTGAATGTGCTCTCGTCGACCAATGATGAATAACAACAGTGCCGCAGCATGAGTGAGCAGGGTGGACTGTAAAAATTCCTGAAACCCTTGGTGGTGGCCCAGCCACAATGCGAGCAAAGTGGGTAACCACATTAATACCGCCAGAGTTGACAGTGTCATGCTTAAAATAAAGGCGATGGGTCTCAGGTTAAACATCCGTTTCTCCTAAGAGAAAAAAAGATGAGCCCTAAAGGAAGAAGGGGCTAGGCTGGAATAAGCGCTCTACTTCAGGAATAAACTTTTTATCGACTAAGAATAAGATCACATGATCGTTTTGCTCAATCACCGTTTGGTCGTGGCCAATGATCACCTCCTCGCCACGCACTATTGCCCCTATCGTGGTACCCGGTGGCAACTTCAGCTCACCCACTTGGCGGCCCACTACCTTAGAGGTGCCTTCGTCGCCGTGGGCAATGGCTTCAATGGCTTCGGCCGCGCCGCGTCGCAGCGAGTAAACGTTAACGATGTCGGCGCGACGCACGTGTGTTAGTAGTGCCGAGATGGTGGCTTGCTGCGGCGAAATAGCCACATCAATGCTGCCGCCTTGTACTAAATCAACATAGGCGCTGCGCTGGATTAACACCATGGTTTTTTTTGCGCCGAGCTTTTTGGCCAACATGGCTGACATAATGTTGGCTTCATCTTGGTTGGTGACGGCGATAAACACATCTATCTGATCGATATGCTCTTCTATCAATAGCTCTTGATCCGCCGCATCACCACAAAAAACAATGGTGTTTTCTAACTGTTCTGATAATTGCTCGGCTCGCTTTAAGTTGTGCTCAATTAGCTTAACCGAATAATTTTTTTCTAGGCGCTTGGCTAACCCCGCGCCGACGTGTCCGCCGCCGACGATCATAATGCGCTTGTAATCACTTTCTAAGCGCTGTAATTCAGACATCACTGCGCGAATATGGCCACTGGCCGCGACAAAGAACACTTCGTCATCGGCCTCAATAATGGTGGTGCCTTGGGGGCGAATGGGCCGGTCTTGGCGAAATATCGCCGCCACACGCGTATCGATGCCGGGCATGTGATCACGCAAGCTAGACAGGGCGTTGCCCACCAGTGGGCCACCATAATAGGCTTTAATGGCCACTAGGCCGACTTTCCCCTCGGCAAAATCCACTACCTGTAAGGCTCCCGGATACTGGATCAAGCGATAGATATACTCGGTGACTAGCTGCTCGGGCGCAATCAGATTGTCTACCGGCAGTGCCTCGTTAAGAAACAGTCGCTCTCGCTCAGCCAAAAACTCCGGGGAGCGAATGCGAGCCACTTTGTTGGGAGTGTTAAATAGCGAAAAAGCGACCTGACAAGCAATCATGTTGGTTTCGTCACTGCTGGTCACCGCCACCAGCATGTCGGCATCTTGGGCACCGGCTTCGCGCAGTATATTTGGGTAAGCCCCATGGCCATTCACCACCCGCAAATCATATTTGTCCTGCAACTCGCGTAATCGGTCGATATTAGTATCGACGATGGTGATGTCGTTATTCTCGCCGACTAAGTTTTCGGCTAAGGTGCCTCCCACTTGGCCGGCACCCAAAATGATGATTTTCATGCGTTCTTACTCAGCTTGGCATAATAAAAACCGTCCCGTTGTTCGGCTCCTGGCAGTAACTGCCAGCCGGGTTGTTCGGGAGTATCATCTGAGTGTAACGGTAGATGACGAGCATTGGGCGTCCGGCTTAAAAAAGCGGTTATTTGCTCGCTGTTTTCATCCGGCAAAATAGAGCAGGTAGCGTAAAGCAAGGTGCCGCCGGGTTTAAGTTGCAGCCAAAGCGCATCCAAAATTTGTGCCTGCAACTGGGCTAACTGAGCAATGTCTTCGGCACGACGCAGCCATTTAATATCGGGATGGCGTCTAATTACACCGGTGGCGGAGCAGGGGGCATCCAGTAAAATGCGATCAAACAGCTCCCCTTGCCACCAGTCCGCAGGCTGGGCGGCATCACCTTGCAGCACCGTTGCTTGCAGACCAATACGATCTAGGTTTTGATGCACTCGTTTAAGACGTTCGCCATCCATATCGACCGCTACCAGTTGAGCGAGTACCGGTTGGCGTTCCAGAATATGTGCGGTTTTGCCACCCGGAGCGGCACAAGCATCCAATATAAGCTCGCCCGCTTGTGCATCCAGCAATTGGGCGGCCATTTGTGCTGCCGCATCTTGTACCGAGCTATGACCTTGCTCGAAGCCGGGCAAGGTGGCCACATCTACTGGGCGCGCCAAGCGCAATGCGCTGTGGGCTTGATCGTCGGGAGTAGCGTCTAAGCCATCTTGTTGCAACAGTGCCAGATATTGTTCGGTGGTATGCAGATTTTGGTTAACCCGGATCCACATCGGTGGATGCTGGTTATTAGCGGTCAGAATATCTTGCCATTGTTCGGGATAGGCGCGCTGTATCCGCTTAAATAACCAATTAGGATGCGCCAAGCGCAGCTGCGGCAGGGCGTCGACCTTGGCGGCTAGCTCATCTTGCTGGCGCTGCACGTTGCGCAATACCCCGTTGACCATGCCTTTAAACGGCTCAGTTTTTAGGATTTTGCAGGCGTTAACGGTTTCGGCCAGCGCGGCATGTGCGGGAATGCGGGTATAAAGCAGTTGATAGATGCCCACTAAGATTAGCGAATGCACCACACGGTACTTTCCCTTAAGCGGCTTTTCTAATAGCGGCTTGGTCATCGCATCAAGCCGACTGTACCAGCGCAGCGTACCAAAACACAGCTCCTGCAGCAGGGCGCGATCTTTGGCGGCAACCTCTTGTTGGTAACGAGGGAGCAGCGTGGATAACGACTGCCCCTGATTCAGCACTTGATGCAGAATATTAGCGGCGGCGGCACGGGTTTTCATAGCATTTCCACTGAGTTAAAGAAGTTTTAAGCTAAACAGGTGCCGGGTTGGAACCAGTCTTTGCGGGCATTCAGGAGGTCTTGGCAGCTCATGGCTTTTTTGCCTGGTACTTGTAGGCTTAGCAAGCGTAATACGCCGGCACCGGTAGCCACGTCGATACCTGCTTTATTCGCTTGAATAATGGTGCCGGGTGCCAGCTCATTGTTTTTTATTAGCTCAAGGCTGCCTTCCGTTGGCTCAGCGCTGTTCAAGGCTTCGCTTTGCCATACCTTAATATTGTGTTCGCCCACCATAAAGTAGCTAAATGGCCAAGGGTTAAAGGCACGTACGCAGCGAGCGAGCTGTTCAGCTGGCTGTTGCCAGTCGATGCGAGCCTCTTCTTTGGATAGTTTTTCTGCGTAATTAGCCAGCGCATCGTCCTGTACTTGTGGTACGGCACGGCCTGCGGCAATGTCCGCAAGGCTGTGTAATAAAGCGTGAGGACCAATGTCGGCGAGCTTTTCGTACAGGCTAGCCGAGGTGTCGCTGTCGGAGATAGGCAAGCTGGCCGTATGCAACATAGCGCCGGTATCCAGCCCTTTATCCATTTGCATGATGGTCACGCCAGTGTCTTGGTCTCCTGCCCAAATTGCTCGTTGAATAGGAGCTGCTCCCCGCCAGCGTGGCAGTAATGAGCCATGCACGTTGATGCACCCTAGTCGAGGTGCATCCAACACGACTTGGGGCAAAATTAAGCCGTAGGCCACCACCACCATAATATCGGCATTTAGCTTGGCCAGCTCTTGCTGCGCGTCTTCATTACGTAGGCTTTGTGGCTGTAATACAGGAATGCCTGCGTGTTCAGCCGCCACTTTAACGGGGCTTGCTGTCAGCTTTTTTCCGCGCCCAGCGGGTCTGTCCGGCTGGGTATAAACGGCCACTACATTATGTTCAGAATCGAGCAGAGCCTGTAAGTGACGGGCCGCAAAGTCTGGAGTGCCGGCAAAAATGATATTGAGAGAGCTCAAAAGACGTCCTTTTATGATTGAAGTTCTTGGGCTTCTTGCTTGGTCATTTTTTCCATTTTTTGACGAATACGCTGGCGCTTGAGTGGTGATAAGTAATCAACAAACAGCTTACCAATTAAGTGGTCCATCTCATGTTGGATACAAATGGCCAACAGCTCCTCGGCTTCTAGCTCGAAGGTCTCGCCGTGCTCGTTTTGAGCGCGCACTTTTACATACTCGGCTCTTTCTACCAAGGCGCGAGCGCCAGGTACCGACAAACAACCTTCTTCAATACCGGTGCTGCCGTTTTGCTCTAAAATTTCGGGATTGATCAAAACCAACCGCTGCGATTTGTCTTCAGAGGCGTCGATCACAATCAGCTGTTGATGAAAGTCTACCTGCGTCGCCGCAAGACCAATGCCTTCTTCTGCGTACATGGTTTCAAACATATCATCTACAATTTGCAGTAATGCAGGCGTGAAATCGGTGATGGGCTTGGCGACGGTACGCAGTCGCTCATCGGGGAAACGTAATACTTTTAATACTTGTGCCATGATGACTTAACTCATTTTCTGTCGATATTGGTAGTATTTTAACCGTGTCAGCGCACAAAAAACAGCAAGAGTTGGCAGAAGGGCACTGCAGTAGCCAAACAAAGGGCTGCGACTGCACTTAGCTGCGCTAAATGATTACTCGCTAGGGTTAACTGGACTCGCTCGTATTACATTATGAGGTGGCAAATGACAGCGGCGAATTTACAGCAACACCCGTTATTACCCTGGCTGGCACTACAGCATACTCATGGCATAGGCCCGGTTCGAGCTGTGCAATTACATCGCAAGCTGGGGGCGCAATGGTATCACTCGGAGCAGCTTGAACAGTGTAACTTTAGCCAAGAGCAACGACAGCAATTACACACCGCACATTTCGAACTGCTTGATCCTTTGCTTGAATGGCAACAAGGCGCGACTAACCGCCATATTTTAAGTTGGGATCATCCCGACTATCCCGAGCAACTTAAAGCCACACCAGCGGCTCCCTTGTTGCTGTTTGTAGAAGGTGAAATTGCGGGGCTGACTCAGGCACAAATTGCCGTGGTGGGCAGTAGACATCCTTCTTACGTAGGTAAAGAAAATACGCGTAAGTTGATCCCTGCACTGGTGGAAGCGGGAGCCATTGTTACCTCAGGCTTAGCCATTGGCATTGATGGGTTGAGTCATCAATCGGCATTAGAGTCAGGCGGAGTCACGTTAGCAGTACTAGGCTCAGGCCTAGAGAAGTGTTATCCCAAACGGCATCAGAAGTTAGCGAACGATCTTATCGACGGTGGTGGGGCCTTATTATCTGAGTGTTATCCTTGGTTGGGGCCATTAGCGCATCATTTTCCACGTCGTAATCGCATTATTAGCGGCTTGAGTTTAGGGGTGTTGGTGGTGGAAGCCGCCCAGCGCAGTGGTTCTTTAATAACGGCGCGTTATGCCATCGAGCAGGGGCGAGAGGTATTTGCCATTCCTGGCGCTTGGCAAAACCCCTTGGCGCAAGGATGCAATCGCTTGATCCAGCAAGGAGCTAAGCTGGTGATGGGGGCTAACGATATTCTTGATGAATTAGTGGCGTTTTCAGTGGCCGCGGTCAAAATTCTGCCACCGATACAAGAGGAGTTATTGCCTTATCCAGAGTTGTTGGATAACGTAGGTTTAGAGGTAACGGCGCTAGATTTAATTGCGTCCCGTTGCCAACAGCCGGTGCAGGAAGTGCTAACCCGGTTGGTCGAGCTGGAATTGGCTGGCTGGGTGGAAGCTGTACCCGGGGGTTATGTCAGAGCGAGGAGGGGTTGATTATGTTCGAAGTACTAATGTACTTATTCGAAACCTACATTCATACCGATGTAGAGGCAGAGGTAGAGCAGGATGCTCTCGCCGATGAATTAACCCAAGCGGGCTTTCATAAGCAAGAGATCCTAAAGGCGCTGGCGTGGCTAGAGCGTTTAGCCGACCTGCAAGTCGCAGAAGAAACGCCCAAATGGGCCCGATCCGAGCCAGATTCCTTCCGTATTTATACGCAGGAAGAGCTGTATAAAATAGATGCTCAAGGCCGTGGTTTTTTGTTGTTTCTGGAGCAAATCAAAGTGCTTAATTCAGAAACTCGCGAAATTGTTATCGACCGGCTGATGGAGTTAGATCCCCCAGAGATAGAGCTAGACGATCTTAAGTGGGTGGTGATGATGGTGTTGTTTAATATACCCGGCAGCGAGTCTGCTTATCACCAGCTAGAAGAGCTCATTTTTGAAGAACCAGAAGGGATGGTTCACTGATAGCGGCCGCGCTGATAGAATTTACCAAATAAATTTGGAGGCGCGGCATGTCGAAAATCGATTCCAGTCTGTTTAATACCCAAGCAGCCACCCCTGCTTGGGATAATGAACCCTGCCCTCAATGCGGTGCAACCTTAGAATTACGTCATGGCAAACATGGTGCCTTTATTGGCTGCACCACTTATCCTGCCTGTGACTATTTGCGCCCGCTTAAAGTAATTGAACACGATCAAGACATAGAGAAAGTGCTGGAAGGCAGTGAGTGCCCTCGGTGCAGCCATCCGCTGGCGCTAAAAAAAGGTCGATTTGGGCTGTTTATTGGCTGCACTCATTATCCTGACTGCGACCACATTGCCGATATTAACGATCAGGGACAAATTGCCCCCCCGTGTCCTGTTTGTAATAAAGGCCAGCTAGTGGCCAGGACCTCGCGCTATGGCAAACGCTTCTACGCCTGCAACCATTATCCCGATTGCCGCTTTGTGCTGAATGACAAACCGGTTGATGAGCGCTGCCCCGATTGTGGCTTTGCTATTTTAATTGAGCGTAAAGGCCTACTCCATTGCCCCAAAAAAGGCTGTGGTTATCAAAAATAAATATTTGTTAAACATATTTTTGCCACGGAATACACGGAAGTAGAGCAAAAAATCAAGGGTAAAAACGTCCATGGTTTGTAGGGTGTTAGCTAGAATAATTCGTCTTGGGGCTGGCTTTCACTTTTCCGATCAGTTCAGTGTATTCCGTGGCTAAGAAGATTTTAGTCTTAAAGCAAGTTAGCCACAGTACTCCCCGAGTTATGCGACGTTATATTTAATAAATGAGTCTTTGAAGGAAATGGCACCGTAATGAATCCACAATCACTGCAATTTGCTTTGGAACAATTGCGCCAAGGTGGCGTTATTGGCTACGCAACAGAAGCTGTTTTTGGCTTGGGCTGCGATCCGGATCATGCTGAGGCCGTAGCGCGCTTACTCAAGATAAAGCAACGCCCGATCGACAAAGGACTGGTGCTAGTCGCTGCCGATTTCAGCCAGTTGTTACCCTACCTTGATTTGGCCGCCCTCCCCGAAGGGCGGTTGGCGGCGATACTGGACAGCTGGCCGGGCCCTAATACCTGGATTATTCCCGCTAAACCTGAGGTACCAACTTGGCTAAAGGGGCGCTTTAGTTCATTAGCGGTACGAGTGACGGCGCATGCCCAAGTGCACGACCTTTGCTTAGGGTTTGGTAAGCCACTGGTATCGAGCAGTGCGAATAAAAGCGGGGAGCCGCCAGCCAGAAGCGCCATAGAGCTAACACTGAAAATGGGAGCCGAACTGGACTATATATTACCCGGAAAGACGGAAGGCCTTGTCAATCCGTCCTTGATTAGAGATGGCAGTACCGGCGCGGTAGTGCGCCCTGCCTGAAGAGTAAATTAGAGGAAAATAATGAGCACTAAACCCGATATTACGGCCGTAAAAGCCTTTTTGTTACAGCTACAAGACACTATTTGTGCCGGCTTAGTGCAGGCAGACGGTGTCGGCCGCTTCGAAGAAGATAGCTGGGAGCGTGCCGAAGGTGGCGGTGGTCGTAGCCGCGTAATGCGTAATGGTGGCGTGATTGAGCAAGGCGGCGTTAACTTTTCTCATGTGCATGGGGATGCCATGCCAGCCTCCGCTACTGCTCACCGGCCAGAGTTGGCCGGTCGCTCTTTTGAAGCCATGGGGGTGTCGTTAGTAATCCACCCTAAAAACCCCCATGTGCCTACCAGCCACGCGAACGTACGTTTTTTTATCGCCGAAAAAGAAGGGGCCGATCCGGTATGGTGGTTTGGTGGCGGTTTTGATTTAACGCCTTTCTATCCGGTAGAAGCAGATTGCCAACATTGGCACCAAGTCTCCCATGACTTATGTGCGCCTTTTGGTGAACAGGTTTACCCTGAATATAAAAAGTGGTGCGATAAATATTTCTACCTTAAGCACAGAGACGAAACCCGCGGTGTCGGTGGGCTCTTTTTTGATGATTTAAACCAGTGGCCGTTCGAGCAGTGTTTTGATTTTATGCAGGCGGTCGGTAACGGTTATTTAGACGCATATCTGCCCATTATGGAAAAGCGTAAAGACACGCCTTTCACGGAACAGCAGCGCCAGTTTCAGCTCTATCGCCGTGGCCGTTATGTTGAGTTCAACTTGGTGTATGACCGAGGCACTCTGTTTGGCTTACAAACGGGTGGTCGCACTGAATCGATTTTAATGTCGATGCCACCGCTGGCGCGCTGGGAGTATGACTGGCAACCAGAGCCGGGCACCAATGAAGCCAAGCTAAATGACTTCTTGGTACCCAGAAACTGGATTTAACTCTCACTGCTTTGGGGAGCAAATAGGGCGACCACTTGGTCTATTAGTTCTTGGCGCTCCCCACCGGGTAGATACGCCGCATACACTTCGCGGCTGATTGATGGCGTATCGGCGACTACAAACAGCTGTTCTTGCTGTTGATAATTGCTGATCATCGAGCTTGGTAAAAAGGTACTACCGCCATGATGCAACAAATATTCAAGGGCAATACGTACCGAGCCAGTATGCAATATGGGCGGAGTGGCCGTATTGAATAGCTTGGCGTGCTGAGTGTTAAATGCGGTACCCCAGTCGATTCGAATATAATCCTGAGCCATCGCCTTGGCGGTATCCAAGCCTTGGTAGGTTGATACCAGCTGTAATTCCATGGTGTGAATCGCAATATGACGCACTCCTTCTATGCGCGCCGGGTCGGTTAAAAATGCTAAATCTAGCGTACGGCCCAGCAGCGCGCGGGTCATTTGCTCTGGAGTGCGGATATCGGCGCGTAAGGACAATGCCGGCAATTCACAATACAAACGATGCAGGCCTTCTTGCAGATAGGCATCCCACAGATTTGCCGTTCCGGCAACGGCCAGCTGCTGAGTTTGACGCTCACTTAACGCAACCTCGTGTTGTGCCCTTGCCCAAGCTAAAAGCATGGACTCGGCATGGGGGATTAAGGCATCACCCGAAGAGGTCAACTGAATATTATTACGCAAGCGAGTAAATAGGGTGACGCCAAGCTGATTTTCCAGTTGGCGGATCCGAAAGCTGACCGCTGAAGGGGTCAGGTACAGATGTTCCGCTGCTTTACCGAAATGGCGAGTACGCGAAACTTCAAGGAAGGTTTTTAAGAGTTCAGTATCCAAAGCTAGCCACAATTTTTTTGTTCGTTAGCGCAAAATCTATTCGTTTTGGCAGTATTTGCAACCTAAAAAGCATGATGGGTGGCAATATCGTGATTATTATCGTCTACTTGAGCTTATTAGAGCCTGATTTAATAGCAAGTGAGAGCCAAAGTCATGGATAAGTATGCCGTTATCGGTCATCCCATCAAGCACAGCCAATCGCCTTTTATTCATCATCAGTTTGCTGAACAAACGAGTCAAGCCGTTGACTATCAGCGATTACTGGCTCCACTCAATGGCTTTGTCGATAGCTTGAATCATTTTGTGCGCGAAGGCGGTAAGGGCTGCAACATCACAGTGCCTTTTAAAACGCAGGCCATGGATATCGCTGATGAACTGACCGCCAGAGCCGAGTTGGCAGGGGCTGTAAATACTTTGCATCTGTTACCCGACGGGCGCTGGTTAGGCGATAACACCGATGGCGCCGGTTTGGTCATGGATCTTAAACGCTTGGGCTTTAACCTGAACGGAGCCAAAATATTACTATTGGGGGCGGGTGGAGCGGCGCGAGGGGCCTTAGCCCCGTTATTGGCTGAGCACCCGGCGCATGTAGTTATAGCGAATCGCACACCCGCGCGAGCCGAAGAACTGGCCCTGCATTTTGCAGAGCTCGGCAACATTAGCAGCATGCCATTAGAGGCGTTGGCACAAAGCTTTGACATTATTATCAACAGTACCTCCGCGAGTTTACAAGGCGAGACGCTATCCTTAGATAGTCAGATATGTCATTCAGGCACCCGCGTGTACGATATGATGTATGGCCAAACCGAAACCCCATTTCTAGCGTGGGCTAGAGAACTGGGGCTTGAGCACCGATATGATGGCTTAGGCATGTTGGTTGGCCAAGCAGCAGAAAGCTTTTACGTATGGCGTGGTGTTAGGCCTAATGTGACCCCCGTACTTAAGGCACTGCGCTCGCAATTAGCGGTTGCAGTGTGAAGGTGAAAGAGTATGAATCAGGATATTATTGTTAACGACGATCTCAACTGGCAACCGGCACAACAACGAGTGGCGTTTAGCGCCCAATGGTTTGGCGGCCAAGTGGCATGCTTCATCAGCTTATCTCAACTCGAACATCTAACCGGTCAACCTTTGGTAGACGAGGCCAATATCATACTGGCCTTCGAATCGGTGCGATTTGATATTGAAGAGAAGGTTAGCGAACTAGTCGGGCAAGAAGCCTTTGGGCCCGATGGTAGCTTGTCTTTATAGTGGCGGTAAGGAGTAATAACCAAACACCAAGCTGGCAGACCGTCTGTCTGCCTTACGCTTCATCATCTTTAAGATACTCGTTTTTAAGCTGTACATAGTTTGCCGCCGACTCAGGCAAAAAGGCTTTTTCTTCAACTGTTAATGGCCGCATCTTTCTGGCGGGGCTGCCCACATATAAGTACCCCGACTCCAGTTGCTTGCCTGGTGGTATTAAGCTGCCAGCTCCCACAATAACGTCATCGCCGATGTCAGCTCCATCCAGCACAATGGCGCCCATGCCAATCAACACCCTATTACCAATGGTGCAAGCATGCAGCATCGCTTTGTGACCTACGGTCACATCATCACCAATGAGCAACGGCAAACCATCAGGTAGTGTCGCACTTGGCCGAGACACATGTAGTACGCTCCCATCCTGAATGTTGGAGCGAGCACCAATACGAATCACATTTACATCACCACGGGCCACCACCAATGGCCAAATACTAGAGTCTTCCCCTAAGGTGATATCGCCATAGAGAACCGCCGACGCTTCCACAAACACGCGGCTTGCCAATGTTGGAGTAATACCGTTATAAGGTTTTAGTGAGGCCATAGTAAGTGTCATATAGGGAGTAGGTGGATAGTTGCATGGTAGCGACTTATATATATAGAAAGCAAAGCTGTAAGCCGCCAGCTCTAAGCAATTAGCTAAATACACGGCTAAAACATCGTTATACGCCTTACGCTATACGTTAAAGATAAACACCGCTTTCTTTAGTCCAACGATTTAGCTGTTGGTCCTACGGATCAGGATGGTTTTTAAATCTCGCTGAGGCGGGGCTATCAGCTAAAGCGATAGCCTACAAAAACACTGTCTGTCTTTAGCTATTGTTCTAGGTCGTACTCTTCATCCTTAACACTTTAGTCTTTACCGGTTTATGTCTCCACCCGATCCTCTAAATTTAACTCTTCACGGTCCTTTTGTGGGTAACTCTGTGTGTAACCTGTGTTAACGCTGGGTGTTTGAGCGGTCAGCCGTTAAAGTGTTATTTATCGCTAAAAAGCCCTTGCGCTAAAACGAGGCTTCCCTATAATGCGCATCCACTGACACGGGGCAACACGCTCACGGTCACAAGGGTTTGTAAGAACGGAAATTAAGTTCGAAACAAACACTTGACGAATACTACGGAGTGCGTAGAATACGCATCC
>NZ_JBHTJS010000041.1:0-64682 GCF_042676125.1 Oceanisphaera ostreae | reverse complement strand
ATTGGAGCTGACGACTTAGCCGCAGCTTGAATCTTGCGTACTTTGCCACATTCCTACCGGAGTGAATGAGTGCTGCGTAGCGCTCGCGTGTTGCTGCAGTATTAGCTGCCCATCCTCAATAATTTCGCGTTACTCCGTCATTCATCCTGAAAATGGTGGTCATCAATCCAGGTTTCCGGTTGGTGAAGGGATGACGATTGCTTGAATTTTTACATGGGTGGCTTGTTAGTTTTGCATGGGTGGCTGGTCAGCGTCGTTTCCGTTTAAGAAATTTGTTATATTTATGATTCAATAAATTGTTTACCCATATTTAAAGCCTTACCAAGACCATAAAAAATTTCATATCGGCAATTAGTTTTAACTCTCGGGTTAATATTTGAAACGTTCCTGTCTTTAAAGCACCAAAAAAAGAATTTTTTACCATCTTCAGCTTCTTCAATACAAAATATGATGTTTAGTTCAAATAGAAACTGAAGGAAGTCAACTTCATTATTTACAAATGCAGGTCTATCTATATTTTGATTGTCAATAAACCCCAGGTATCTTTGGAAGCACTGTGAATATTCTTCAAAGCTAAATGCATAATCCCCTCTTAGAAATTCAAAGAATTTTAAAAAAAGCTCATAGTCTTTATCTGAATAATAAAAGGATAGGTGATCTTTAGCCTCGCCAAGTAAATACTCTGAATAACGACGCCTGAAATGAGGGTCTCTAAAGTCCTCTTCTATAAAGTAATTTCTTTTTGAGCCGCTTTCACAATGTAATTCCTTTAATATGTTTAACATAGTTACAATATCTCTTGGACGGAAATATGAAAAACGTAAAAACGATATAAATGAATGCTCTTGATGCCCTTGAACTTGTACTTTATAAGGAAAGTAATTATCCCAAAAACTATCTGGGTCTAATTCTTTAGACTGACCTATCGATAATAATCTATTCGGCAATCTATATAACTCCGAGTGCTCAAATCGATTAAAAGGAATGCGCCAATCAAGATATAGTGCATTATCTCGAATTCGATTGTTTGCATTTTGCAAGCCTACCGCATTAAAAATGTCAGGCCTTAATAAAATAGTAGCCTTTAGCCTTCCTTTTGAATCATTTATAGTAGAAAAAAACTCATTGTTAATTGACCATACAGCATTTGCCAAACCTTTTACGCATTCTAAATAATCAGCATAGTCTATACCTGACGGTCTTAAATCAATACCATCAATAAATACCGTGTGGTTCTTTGTAAGTTTAAGTGACCTTAAAGAATCTTCGAATTTTCTTTGAATATATAATAGGTTGGTTTGATATTTAGTTTCGCTAAAAGATTTCTTAACTTTAGTTATGCCTTCTAGAATAGCGTGCTCTGAAAGCAGTCCGGCAGAAACAGAAGAGTCTTGAACAAACTCAATAACGTTTCTAATTTCTGGAGAAAAGGCTCCTTCATAATAATCATCAATAGCCTTATTCACGGCGCGGAATTTAATATACTTGTTAATTAGACCTTCTTTGCCTTCTGTTTCATAAACATGCTTAGAAACAAGTAAGAGAATTATAACTTTCCAGATGTTTGTGTAGTCTGATAAGTTAAGGTTTTTCTCCTTCTTTAAAGTAACAAACTTTTGATATTCTGTTTCGCCAATATAATTTAGCGTCGAACGTGTGTTTTTATATTCATTGTTACTGAGCCATACAGCGTAAGCAGTTTTCCCAGTTCCTTTATCCCCAATCAAAAAATAAGTTGATAAGTCCATCAGCTCATTAAGTTTTTCATTTTTAATAAAGAGCTGATTAAAGGCATCTTTATTTTCACGCCTTCTGTAGTTTATAGCGTCATTAAACCCCAAATTAAGTTCTTTGATTGGTAGATACATATTACTTCCTTTTTTTGTCATATGACTTCCTTACTTTGAGGAGAAGCGAGTAAATATAACGCCTTGCTAAGAGGCAAAAAACAGTTTGCTAAAATGTTTGAGGTACGAAAAACAGCAAACTGTTTTTTGTCCTTTTGAGTAACTTGTTAGCCCTTTATACTAGTAACTTTTTGAAGTCTAATATCTTTTCTGCTTTTACAACAAAGCCTAAATTATTTGGTATTTTAGATAAGCTTATTGGGACTTGTTTTAAAGGTACATTAATTGTTTGAATCTCACCCTGCGCAACGTGCTGAGGGCCAGCAAAAAGAGCACCCAACAAAATTATTCTATTGCCACCTAAATTCATATTACCACGTGCGTCCATGTAACCTCCTTGATCAAAGATCAGTACAGGACTTCCGCTAGAGCCCGGAAAACAAGCACAGTCGATAACAAAAATAGGCAAGCCATTGTAATCATTTTTAGGGCTTGTAGCCGTTACTCCTTTTCGAATGATTGGCATATTATTTTTCTCATCCCAAATACCATTTGGGTAGCCAATCATCGTTATATTCTCTAAACCAGATAAATCACTAAGGATCTTTTCATTTGCAACTAAGTCATCTTGTAAAGGTGGAGCAAAAAACTTCACCCCTTTGGCTTCAGCTTCTCTAAATAATGGAGCCATAGGGAATACAGCTAAATCTACATCTTTTTCAGGGTGTTTAATCCAAAGGTTTTCGAAACCATTTAAGACAACACGTTCAACTTGCCCCAACAAAGGTTTACCTTGAGCATCACTTTTTGTGAGTACAAAAGAGCCAATTTCACTATTTTCTATAACGTGTTTATTGGTGATTATTACAGGTATATGTTGATCGCCATCTAGTTTAAACGAAAAGAAGAAACCTGTACCTGTTGAGGAATTTCCATCCTTTAATTTACACTCCAACCTTACAGTTGTGTGCATTAATGTTTCTGCGACAGTCAATGTCATATGCGATTTCTCCATAGAGGGCTAACGCCCAATTAACAGGCAAAAAATTGTTGGCTAAAATAAGTGAACGTAGTGAACAAAAAGCCAACTGTTTTTTGTCCTTTTTTAATTTTTTGTTATGTTTAATTTCTATTAGGCTTAATGTACCCAGTAATTAGGTAACAATAAACTTCGATCAAATCATCTGCTAAATCGTAAGAATCATCAGCCATTAGCGGTGCATGTGGAAATACACCAAACCTAGATTCTGGGTGAAATGACATAATTCTACTTTCATAATACTCACCAAAATACTTTTCGGAAACATCGGAACTAAAAACGTTACCGATAAACTCTGCAGCATCTTTGGAACTTGGGTTTTTATTGCCAAGTTTATGTAGCCTTTTTAACACTAATCGAAAAGACGCTTCAAGAGATATGAAAGTAGTGTTGATTGATTCTTCCAAGAAATTAGATAAAGCTCCAAGCATAATACTTCTAAATAATGTTGAAACCGCACGAATCATTAAATGATCCTCGGTATCGAAGTCTTGGTATATATTTTGTTGTAATTTTAGGTTAAACCTACTTTCATTTAAACCGTACTCAATACCACTCTGAATAGTTGGTAATTCTATCCCCCTCATTTTCTTATATTTATTTTCAATGGGAAATTCCTTCCCCTTAAAGTTACGTGTTGTTGATGGGGTTTCTAGTATATTTATTAGAGCAGCGGCAACACGTTCTAAATATTCAATGTTAAGAATAGAGTTTCCAACATTTACTCTGTGAGAAATCGAAAATGGAAAAAGACGGCAATAACCATAGTCTCGGTCAATGCATAGTAAGATTGATGAATAAAGTTTGATCTCATTAAGGGTAGCCCACTCAACCTCAGAGTAATAGTTGTCTATCTCTAATTTAACAGCATCTACAGGGGCAATAGAAAAACAGATTTGGTTACTTATATAAAGAGCGGAATCTTCATTAATAATACTATGATTTGGATACATCCCCATTGGTGACATCATTCTCACAGTATGGCTAGCATTTTCATCACGATACTCTAAAAACGAAACAGTCACGGAAACTCCTTTGAACATAACATTATAATACTGCGCATGCGTATATACACTTATACACCCGACATTCCGCACCTGTTTTAATATTTATATTCGACGAAGATGCCTTCACATTTGCAGAAAATGAGGAAAGTAGCTGTTTTGAAATCAAAGTGTAAAATCGAATTTCGGGATGGTAATGCATGCTCCTCAGCTTCCTTATGTGGGATAAAAACAGCGTAACCGATTATTAATACATGGCACCACTTTAGGTGTCAGCTAAATTCTGTACTCAGCGTCAAAGTTGTGATGTAAATCTCAATTTTAAATCTAAAAATTAGGTGCGGAATGTCGGATACACAGACTTGGTTAAAAGTAGCTTTGCTCCATGTTTATCAGTGAGCTAAGCGTTTTATTGGCTAGTCTTGCCGCTGAATAACGCGCATGCGCATATATGTTCCGGTGTGTGCGCAGTATCTACAGGTGTTTTTTTTCAACGAATTGATTTATAGCAACCTTACGTTTTTTGTTGATGAAAAACACGCATTGCTTTGGTTATTCTGAGCACAGCGGAAGGTTCAGGCCAAATATACTGTATGTTCAAAGTCGTCTGGATGGCCAGGTTGGCAGGTGTCACTGTGCCATT
Organism: Oceanisphaera ostreae; assembly: GCF_042676125.1. Lineage (NCBI taxonomy): Bacteria > Pseudomonadati > Pseudomonadota > Gammaproteobacteria > Aeromonadales > Aeromonadaceae > Oceanisphaera > Oceanisphaera ostreae. The sequence continues at coordinate 60,149 of NZ_JBHTJS010000041.1, read as the reverse complement.
CACCCACGCTACCGCCCTTCGCTGTTATGGGGCTTAAGCGCATGCCGTCTTACTTGTTTGAGTCCGTATTCTTGTCGTGTGAGACTGAAAAAGCAATGTGAAAGGTCACTTTGCGAGGCGGGCGTGTCAATTTGGTTGGGTTGTGAGCAGTTTATGAGGGAAAGCTTGCCGGTTTGCTGTATTCGGGCAGGGTGCCTAGGCCTGATGCCCGTGGCGGTAAGAAGATTCGTACTGGACCCCGTCCCACAGGCGACTCCGTAGCATAGGGGCGGATGAAGGGATCTTCTCCACAGGCCATCACATGACAAGGATGTCATGTGTTTGAGCGTCACAAGGATGTGCTTGCAGCGAGTCGGTGGAGAAGGCCCTTCGTTCGGCCTTTACAGAACAGCTAAATAGATCAGTTACTGAGTCAGTTTGGTATAAAACGGCAACACGGCACCAGATAGGTGCCGTGTTGGGGATGGAATGTTGGGAGGTGAAGTATCGGGTGATGCCCGAGCCAGTCGGGGCGGCCAACCACATGGCCGCTTAATACGGCTGCGGGTTCAGGACAGGTGACGTAAGGGAGACGCTGCTCGCTGGCGTTGCTGCCATTGTTCATCCATGCCCACTTCTGCCACCGAGGGCGCCAGTGGCGTCTTGCCCCGGATCAAATCCGCAGCCCGCTCCGCCACCATGATGGTGGGTGAATTCAAGTTGCCGTTGGGAATGGTGGGGAAAATAGACGAGTCCACCACCCGCAGGCCCTGTATGCCGTGCACCCGGGTATTCGGATCCACCACCGCCCATTCATCCGTGCCCATGGGGCAGGTGCAGGAAGGGTGATAGGCGCTTTCCACAGTCTGGCGTACGAAGGCATCAATCTCGTCGTCGGTATTGATCTGCTCGCCAGGCTGAATCTCTTCCGCTCGGTAAGGGTCCATGGCCGGCTGGTTGATGATCTCTCGGGTCAGGCGTACGCAGGCGCGAAAGCCCTCGCGATCGTCTTCGTGCTCCAGATAGTTGAAGCGGATTTTCGGTGCCACTTTAGGGTCGGCGCTGGCTATCTTGACCGTGCCGCGGCTTTTCGGTTTGTTGTGGCCGATGTGCACCTGAAAACCGTGACCGGAAAAGGCCTCTCTACCGTCGTAGCGCATCGCCCCCGGCAAGAAGTGGTACTGCAGATCGGGCCATTCCACGCCGGCCTTGGAACGGATGAAACCGCAGGACTCAAAGTGGTTGGTGGCCCCCAGACCGTCTTTTTTCAGCAACCAGCGAGTGCCTATCTTGAACTTGCTCCACGGCGACAGCTGGCCGTTGAGTGAGATGGGCTGCTTGCAGCGAAACTGGAAATAGAACTCCAGGTGATCCTGCAGGTTTTCGCCCACCCCGGGCAGCTCGTGTTTGAGCTCGATACCGGCCGCCTGCAGGGTGTCTCTGGCACCGATGCCCGACAACTGCAGCAGGTGCGGTGAGCCTATGGAGCCGGCGCTGAGAATGACCTCCTTGCCGGCCCGCACGTCCTGCACCTGACCCTGACGCTCAAAGCGCACGCCGACCGCCTGTTTGCCTTCCAGCAGCACCTTGTGCACCAGAGCATGGGTGATCACGGTCAGGTTTGGGCGGTCCATGGCCGGGCGTAGGTAGGCATTGGCGGTGGACCAGCGTCTGCCGTTTTTCACCGTCATGTGCATGGGGCCGAAGCCTTCCTGCTGACGTCCGTTGTAGTCGGGGGTATGGAAATAGCCGGCTTCTTGTCCCGCATCGACAAAGGCCTGATACAGGGGGTTTTTCATGTTATTGCCGTTGTTGACCCCGAGCGGGCCCTGCTCTCCCCGGTAGTCGTCGCCACCAAAGGCCCAGCTTTCGGCTTTCTTGAAGTAGGGCAGACAGTGGGCATAGTCCCAGCCATCGGCACCCTTGTCTTGCCATTCGTCGAAGTCTCGGGCGTGGCCGCGTACATATACCATGCCGTTAATGGAGGACGAGCCCCCCAGTACCTTGCCGCGGGGGCAGTGCATGCTGCGGTTGTCGAGAAAGGGCTCGGGCTCGGTATGAAACTGCCAGGCGAACTTCTTGGAGTTCATGGGAATGGACAGGGCGGTGGGCATCTGAATGAAGATGCTCTTGTCGCTGCCGCCGGTTTCCAGCAGCAGCACGCTGCGGGTGCCGTCTTCGGTAAGACGGTTGGCCAGCACGCACCCGGCAGAGCCGGCACCCACTATGATGTAGTCGAATTGTTTGTTCATCAGTTCCCTCTAATGCTGTTCGGTGACCGCGCTACTTTCGTCACTCCCGCGAAGGCGGGAGCCCAGTGACATTTGGCTCCCGCACATACGTCTTAAAACGGGCTTTCCAGCTTATTCATGCCTACATACACCGCCTTGAGCTGGGTGTAGTGATTAAGGGTGGTCATGCCGTTTTCTCGACCGATGCCGGACTGCTTGTAGCCGCCCACCGGCATTTCGGCAGGGGAGGCGCCATAGGCGTTGATCCAGCAGATGCCGGCTTGCAGCCGGTGAATAACCCTATGTGCCCGACGAATGTCGTTGGTGAATACCCCGGCCGCCAGACCCGTTTCTGTGTCGTTGGCGCGGGCAATCACTTCTTCTTCGTGCTCGAAGGTCAGCACCGACATCACGGGGCCGAAGATCTCTTCTCGGCAGATGGTCATGTCGTCACGACAATCGGTGAAGATAGTGGGTGCCACAAAATAGCCATTGGGTGCCGCCGCCGGATGCAGCGCTTCGCCGCCGTGAGCCAGGGTGGCGCCTTCTTCTATGCCTTTGTGGATGTAGCCCAGTACCTTCTGCTGATGGGCATGGGAAATGAGGGCGCCGAAGTTGGTAGCCGGATCCATGGGGTCGCCGACGATGATGTTGTTGCGAGTGCGCTCCAGCAGTCGCTCCATAAAGGCCGGATAGATAGCCTTATGTACGAACACCCGGGTGCCGTTGGTGCAAATTTCGCCCTGAGTGTAAAAATTGCCGAGCATGGCGGCGGAGACGGCCTCGTCCACATCGGCATCGTCGAAGATGATCAGCGGCGACTTGCCACCCAGCTCCATGGTGACCCCTTTCAGCGAGCTGGCGGCGGCGGCCATCACCTTCTTGCCGGTGCCTACTTCGCCGGTGAAGGACACCTTGGCGATATCCGGATGGTTGGTAAGCCAAGCCCCCACGACGCCGTCACCCTGTACTACGTTAAATACCCCGGCGGGGACACCGGCTTCGATAAAAATTTCGGCCAGTTTGAGCGCCCCCAGCGGAGTTTCTTCCGAGGGTTTGAAGATCATGGCGTTGCCACAGGCTAGGGCCGGGGCGGCTTTCCAGCAGGCGATTTGCAGCGGGTAGTTCCAGGCGCCAATGCCGGCACAGATGCCGAGCGGCTCGCGCCGAGTGTAGTAAAAATCGCCACCGAGATCCTGCTGGTTGCCTTCGAGGGAAGGGGCCAGCCCGGCGAAAAATTCGATGCTGTCGGCACCGGTCACTACGTCCACCACCGAGGCTTCTTGCCAGGGTTTGCCGGTGTCCAGCACTTCGATGCGGGCTAGCTCATCATTGCGCTCGCGCAGTAGCGCAACTGCTCGCAACAGGATACGACTGCGCTCCATGCCGGTCATAACGGACCACTGCTCGAACCCGCGGCGGGCCGAAGCGATAGCCGCCTGTTGAATGTAGGAGTCGGCCACTTCCATCTGGTAGGCGACCTCGCCGGTGGCCGGATTGACGACGTCGAAGGCATCGCCGCTTTCGTTGGCTAGGTAGCGTCCGTCGACAAAATTCTGATAGCGCATTAATGACATGCTTTTGCTCCATGCGAGTTTAACAGTTGTTCGATAAAGGACTTGCACAAGCACTCAGCTTGGGCGAAGTCGGCTGACGGATCGGTACTCAGGGCGCTACGCAGCCAGAAACCGTCGATCATGGCTGCGGTCTGCTGGGCGGCACGGGTCGCCGCCTCGTTGCCCAATAGCGGACGGAAGGAATAACGCAGATTGCTATACAAACGGCGGCTGTTGATGTGTTGCAGTCGGGCTAGGGCCGGATCGTGCATCGCCTGGGCCCAGAAGCTGAGCCAGAATTTGATGGTCGGCTGCGAGCGTTGAAACTCGGTGAAGTTGGCTTCTACGATAAGCATCAGCCGCTGGTGGGGCGAGTGTTGTTCACCGCCGTCTATTTTGCGCAGCAGTGCCAGTTTCAGTTCTTCAAGCAGCCGTCTGACGGTGGCTTCCATCAGGCCCTGCTTGCCACCAAAATAGTGGCTGATGATGCCCGATGACATTCCCGCCAGTCGGCTGATGCTGTTGATGGTGGTGTTATGCAGGCCATACTCGGCTACCGACGCTAGGGTGGCATCGATTAGCTGTTTCTTGCGAATTTCCTGTACTCCGACGATAGGCATATTATTTTCATTAATTGACCGTTCAATAAAAATAAATCCTAGAGGCTGGTACGAGAATGATCAACCCAGCTTGCCAAGTTTATGTCGGCGGGATCACAGATAAAGAGTTAACGTTTTGTTTTTAAAGATTAATTATTTTTTAGAAATGGATGTTAAGAGGGGGCAGAGGCAAGAAACAAAAGGAAAAGGAGTAGTGACCCCCGCCTTTGCTGGGGGTCGGTGATGCATGCGGCGTTTAACTAGGTTAACTAGGTTTAACTAGGTTTAACTACGATTCAGACGGGCCTGACTTGGGGGAACGCCAAAAAACTCTTTGAAACAGTGGCTAAAGTGGGTTGAGCTGACGAAGCCACAGGCCACGGCGATATCAGAAATACTGACGCTACTTTGCAGTAACAAACGACGGGCATGGGTAATACGCAGTTCTAAATAATAGCGCGACGGTGTGGTTTCGAGGTGGCTCTGAAACAGCCGCTCGATGCGTCGACGCGACAAGCCCACATAGTCGGCCAGCTCTTCGATGCCGAGTGGCTCTTCAATGTTACAGCTCATCAGTCGTAGCAGGGTACGCAATGAATCGGGTAGGGTTGGGTCGTTGTCGGCCGACGTATGGCCGTCGTTGGTAATGCCATCGCTGCTGAGAATTTCGCGAATGGCGCGCACCGTGTTGGTGCCGTGCAGTCGTTCGATTAACGTCAGCATCATCTCTAGCGCACTGTTGGAGCCAGCACTGGTTAGTATGCGCGATTCAATCACCATAGTGTGAGGCGACACCTGTACCTGAGGAAAACCCTCTTGCACGAAGGCATGGTTGTCTGGATGCAAGGCGCAGATAAGTCCGTTGAGCACACCGGCGTGAGCTAAAGGTACGGCGCCGTTCCATAGTCCCCCCAGTATCTTTTGTCGCTTGGCTGTCGCCTTCAGCAGCTGGCTCAGTGGCGTGTATTCACTCAGACTGCAGCGAAAGCCACCACACACAATCAACACATCCAACGCACCTTCACCTTCCAGCATCATTTCGCCCAAGATGCGGTTGGCCGAAATCTCGATACCTAAATCACTTTGTACTTGTGTGCTTTGCAAACCATAGGTCGTAAAGCTGAACAGCGGCGCGGCCTGCACTAGGTTGGCGGTAACTAACGCATCCACGGCGGCGGTAAAGGCCATCATCGAAAAATGCGGTTGCAGTACAAACCCCACGCTGATGGGTTTGGTATTCGTTTCGCGCTTCGGTAAAAAAGCACTGTTAGTGTCACGCAGCCGATGGCTAAAATGGCGCTGTTCATTACTGTTGGACATGTATAAATGCTCACCAAGTGAAAGGTACCGAGTTAACCGCTAAAGGTTAGTGAATTTGTATTAAATATTACCCCGCCCGATCTGGCTTTGCATCTTTAATCCTACCCAATCAGGTCGATTGTCACAGAGCAATGTTCGATTTAGATCTCAAATGTTACTTAAATGTGAATATGCGACGCAAATACATAGCTTTAAGCCGCACCCAGTCATCCCTTGGTGATGAACAGCCAGTAGTATCCAGTTATCGCAAAGCATTTCATTAACACTTAAGTAAATTATTAGTGTAGTGAGCAACGCTGAGCCAATAAGGATATTTCCACACCGGGCGTCACCCGAGTCTAGCAAGGAGGTCGTAAGATGTTTAACACCCGCACCCGTATTCAAGATATGGACCCTACATTGTGGGCGGCCATGGAAGAAGAAGCCGTTCGCCAAGAACAACACATTGAGCTGATCGCTTCAGAAAACTATACCAGCCCGGCCGTAATGCAAGCGCAAGGCTCGGTACTGACTAACAAATATGCAGAAGGTTATCCTGGCAAACGCTATTACGGCGGTTGTGAAGCGGTAGATAAAATAGAGCAGTTAGCCATCGATCGCGCCAAAGAACTATTCGGCGCCGATTTTGCCAACGTACAACCTCATTCTGGCTCTCAAGCCAATGCCGCCGTTTATATGGCGTTGTGTAACCCAGGCGATACCGTGCTGGGCATGAGCTTGGCCCACGGTGGCCACTTGACGCATGGCGCTAAGGTTAGCTTTTCTGGAAAAATTTATAATCCCGTGCAGTACGGTTTAGACGAAGCTACCGGCGAGGTGGACTACGACCAAGTTGAACAGCTAGCACTTGAGCACAAGCCGAAGATGATAGTAGCCGGTTTTTCTGCTTACTCCAAAGTAATGGACTGGGCGCGCTTTCGTGCCATTGCCGACAAAGTAGGCGCTTATCTGTTTGTTGACATGGCTCACGTGGCCGGCTTGGTAGCGGCGGGTCAATATCCAAATCCAGTGCCGCATGCACATGTGGTAACCACTACAACTCACAAAACATTACGTGGCCCTCGTGGCGGCTTGATCTTGACTAAAGGCCAGCCAGAACTCGAGAAGAAGCTTAACGCTGCTGTGTTCCCTGGCAGCCAGGGTGGCCCACAAATGCACGCTATTGCGGGCAAGGCCGTGGCTTTTGCCGAAGCACTAACACCTGAATTTGTCGATTATCAAAAAGCGGTAGTAGCTAATGCTCGCGCTATGGTTCAGGTCTTTCAAGACCGTGGTTTCGATGTAGTATCGAACGGAACTGATAATCACTTGTTTTTGCTCGACTTGTCGGCCAAAGGCATTACCGGTAAAGACGCCGATGCAGTGTTAGGTGATGCAAATATTACGGTAAATAAGAATGCCGTGCCTAACGACCCTCAGTCACCTTTTGTTACTTCAGGTTTGCGTTTGGGTACCCCTGCAGTGACCACTCGTGGTTTCCAGGAAGAGCATTGCCGCCAGCTAGCGGGCTGGATCTGTGACATTTTAGAACATATGGACGATCCGGAAGTGATTATTGCGGTGAAGGATCAAGTTGCCAGCCTGTGCAGTAACTTCCCAGTATATCGCTAATTTTTTGAATACAGGCAGGGGGTGCCAAGAGTGCCGCCGACAGCATTAACACGGATAGGTGATAACTATGCAGAAATATTCAGGATTTGGGCTGATCAAACACGCCCTTACGCACCACGAAAACTGGCAGCGGGTATGGCACAACCCTAAGCCCAAGGCTGGGGGTTACGATGTAATTATCGTTGGCGGTGGCGGCCATGGTCTGGCCACGGCTTATTACCTGGCAAAAGAACATGGCATCACCAATGTTGCTGTAATCGAAAAAGGCTATTTGGGTGGTGGTAACACGGCCCGTAATACCACTATCGTACGTTCCAACTACTTGTGGGACGAGTCGGCTCAGCTGTATGAGCACTCCATGAAACTGTGGGAAGGCTTGGCGCAAGAACTGAACTATAACCTGATGTTCAGTCAGCGCGGCGTGCTCAACTTGGGTCACACACTGCAGGATATGCGCGACATCGAGCGCCGGGTAAACGCCAATCGCCTGAACGGCATTGATGGCGAAGTACTCAATCCTAAGCAGGTGCAAGACATAGTGCCTATTCTGGATTGCTCTAAGAACTCTCGCTATCCAGTGCTGGGTGCCTCTTGGCAGCCGCGCGGTGGTACCGCTCGTCACGACGCCGTGGCCTGGGGCTATGCCCGTGCCGCCGATGCTTTGGGTGTACACCTGATCCAGCAGACCGAAGTGACCGGCATCCGCCGCGAAAACGGTGCCGTGACCGGTGTGGAAACCACGCAAGGCTTTATTGCTGCGCCTAAAGTAGCTTGTGTTACCGCCGGTAACTCGGGTGTGATGGCTAAAATGGTCGGCATGCAGTTGCCGCTAGAGTCTCATCCTTTGCAGGCCATGGTTTCCGAGCCGGTTAAGCCGATACTCGACACGGTAGTTATGTCTAACCACGTGCATGGTTATATCTCTCAGTCTGATAAGGGTGACCTAGTTATTGGCGCCGGTATCGATAGTTACTTGGGTTACGGCCAGCGCGGTTCCTTCCCGACAGTGGAAGAAACGATGGCTGCGATTGTGGAACTGTTCCCGATTTTCAGCCGAGTGCGACTCAACCGTACTTGGGGCGGAATTGTTGACACTTGTCCTGATGCCTGTCCGATTATTTCCAAGACGCACATCAAGGGCCTGTATTTCAACTGCGGCTGGGGCACTGGTGGCTTTAAGGCCATTCCAGGCTCGGGCAACGTATTTGCTCACACTGTCGCCAAGGATGAGCCGCATCCTCTGGCCAAGGCATTCCACGTAGACCGCTTTACCAGCGGCCACTTAATCGATGAGCACGGCGCGGCCGGCGTAGCCCACTGAGGAGATAGAAATGTTAAATATTCACTGTCCGCATTGCGGCGAGCTTCGCGAAGAAGAAGAGTTTCACTATGGCGGCGAGGCACACATTGCCCGCCCGGCCGACCCCAGCGCGCTGAGCGATGCAGATTGGGCTAAGTATTTATTTATGCGTAAAAACCCGCGTGGCCTACACCATGAAATGTGGTATCACGCCTCAGGTTGTCGCAAGTTCTTTAACGCAACGCGCCACACTGTGACCTACGAAATTCAGGAAACTTACAAAGTGGGCGAACTGCCCCAGAAAGGAGACCAGTCATGAGTCAGCCGCATCGTCTTCAGGGCAAAGGTCGAGTAGACCACGGTAAAACGCTTAGCTTTATTTTTAACGGCAAGCGTTATCAGGGCCTGTCAGGCGACACTATCGCCTCGGCCTTGCTGGCCAATGGCGTCGACGTCGTCGGTCGCTCTTTCAAATATTCACGTCCGCGCGGCATTATGGCCGCCGGTGCCGAAGAGCCGAACTGCATCTTGCAGGTAGGTTGCTCAGAAGCCACCATGATCCCCAATATTCGGGGTACTCAGGCCGAGTTGTACGATGGTCTGACGGCTACCAGCACTAATGGCTGGCCAAACGTAGACAAAGATATCATGGGCGTAATGGGTAAGCTCGGCGGCAGCATGATGCCCCCCGGTTTCTACTACAAGACCTTCATGTATCCTCAGTCCATGTGGCCGAAATACGAACATTTGATCCGTAAAGCTGCCGGTCTGGGCCGCGTGCCTAAAGCCAATGACCCGGATACCTACGACAAGCTGAACCACCATTGCGATCTGTTGGTGGCCGGTGGTGGCGCCGCAGGTTTGGCGGCCGCGTTAGCGGCGGGCCGACGTGGTGCACGAGTGATTCTGGTTGATGAACAAAACGAGTTTGGCGGTCATTTACTGCACAGCACTCAGCCCATCAACGGCCAAGCGCCGCAGTTATGGGTGCAGGCAGTCGTAAAAGAACTGCAGGCGTTGCCTGATGTTACCTTGCTGCCTCGCAGCACGGTGGCTGGCTACTACGATCATAACTTTTTAACTGTATTAGAACGACGTACCGATCACTTGGGTGAGCGTGTTTCTGATAAAACTCGCCAGCGTTTACACCGTATTCGCGCCAAGCAAGTGCTACTGGCCACCGGTGCACACGAACGTCCATTGGTTTATGGCAACAACGACTTGCCCGGTACTTATGTAGCCAGTGCGCTGTCTACCTACGTTAACCGCTATGGCGTGACCCCAGGTCAGCGCTTGGTGCTGATGACGTGTAACGATTACGGCTATCAAGCTGCTATCGATTGGTTGGATGCGGGCCGCGAAGTTGTGGCAGTGATCGACAGTCGTCCTCAACCGAGCGGCATGCGCTATTTGGCACTCAAAGCTCGCGGCGTGAAGATTTATACCGGTCACGGCTTAATTGAAGCTGTTGGTAAGAAGCGAGTAACTGCGGCTAAAGTGGCAAAACTGTCTAGCGATGCCAGCCAAGTTACCGGTAAAGCCGAGACCTTAGCTTGCGACATTATCGCGACTTCAGGTGGTTGGAGCCCGGTAGTACACTTGTCGGCTCACACCGGTTCGCGCCCCGTCTGGAACGACGACATTATTGGCTTTGTACCTGGCGAAACCGTGCAAAAGCAGTTGTTGGCCGGTGGTGTACAAGGTAGCTACCAGTTATCGACTGTATTGGCCGAAGGTCTGGCCGCGGGCAAAGCTGCCGCCGAGGCTACTGGCTATGGCGAGATTTCTGCTGATGTAGTAGATGCCGATATTGTTACCGAAGATCCAAAAGAAGATGCGGCGCAAGCGCTGTTTATGGTGCCTCACACATTGAAGAGCAGTCGCTCGCCCAAGCAATTTGTGGATTACCAAAACGACGTAACTGCAGCGGGTATTGAGCTGGCCGTGCGCGAGGGCTTTGAGTCCATCGAGCACATCAAGCGCTATACCGCCATGGGCTTTGGTACTGATCAGGGCAAGTTGGGTAATATCAACGGCATGGCCATTGCGGCCCGCGCCATGGATAAGAGCATTGCTGAAACGGGTACCACAGTATTCCGTCCTAACTACACGCCGGTGACCTTTGCCGCCTTTGCTGGACGTAATGCGCACCACCTGTTTGACCCAGCTCGTTTTACTGCCATGCACGACTGGCATGTAAAGCAAGGCGCTGAGTTTGAAGATGTAGGACAGTGGAAGCGCCCTTGGTTTTTCCCGAAATCTGGCGAAGACATGCACCAAGCGGTTAACCGTGAGTGTGTTGCTGTACGTCAGAGCGTGGGCATTTTGGATGCCTCAACGCTGGGCAAAATTGATATTCAAGGTACCGGTGCTCGTGAATTTTTAGCGCGCATTTACACTAACGCCTGGGCTAAGTTAACCCCCGGTAACTGCCGCTACGGCTTAATGTGTAAAGAAGACGGCATGGTGTTTGACGATGGGGTAACTGCCTGCATCAACGATAACCATTTTGTGATGACTACTACCACCGGCGGCGCCGCAGGCGTACTGCAGTGGTTGGAATTATGGCACCAGACCGAGTGGCCAGAGCTGGAAGTGTATTTCTCTTCCGTAACCGATCACTGGTCAACCATGACGGTGACTGGCCCTAACAGCCGCAAGGTACTGGAAAAAATCTGTACTGATGTCGATCTAGCTGGCGAGAACTTCCCCTTCATGGGCTGGCGTGATGCCACCATTGCTGGGGTACGCGGACGTATCTTCCGTATCTCGTTTACTGGTGAGCTGAGCTTTGAGATTAACGTGCAAGCCAACTACGGTTTGACCGTGTGGGAAGCCGTGATGGAAGCGGGTGCCGAGTTCAATATTACGCCTTACGGCACCGAAACCATGCACGTACTGCGGGCAGAAAAGGGCTTTATTATCGTCGGTCAAGACACCGATGGCTCGGTAACGCCGTTCGACTTAGGCATGGACTGGTGTGTAGGCAAAGCCAAGCCATTCCCCTTCATTGGCCAGCGTTCTTGGACTCGTGAAGACACGGCACGTACCGACCGCAAACAGCTGGTTGGACTCAAGTGTAAAGAAGCGGCCACGGTTATTCCTGAGGGCGCACAAATTGTACTGGAGCCTAACCATCCAGTGCCGGTACCCATGGTGGGCCATGTGTCATCCAGCTATTACAGCGCCAACCTAGGCCACAATATTGCCATGGGTGTGGTTAAAGGCGGATTAAGCCGCATGGGTGAAACGGTTTACTGCCCGCTGGCCGATGGTCGCGTGCTGGAAGTCGAAATCACTAGCCCTGTATTTTATGATCCAAAAGGAGAGCGTCAGCATGTCTAACATCACAGCAATTGTGGCTGAAGCCGACACGGCAGTACGAGTGGAATCTCCGCTTTATCACGCTAACTTGCCAGCGCTTGCCAAAAAAGGTCAGGAAGGTGGAGTAGTACTCCGCGAAAAGGCACTGTTGGGCCATTTGGTATTACGCGGCAACGTAACTAACGAGCTATTTGCCACAACTGTGGCCAAGGTACTGGGAGTGGCTTTGCCCACCACCGCCTGTAGCTCGGTAGAAAACAACCAGGTATTGGTGCAGTGGTTGGCACCGGATGAGTGGCTGATAATTACCGCAAGCGGCGAAGAAGAGCAGTTACAAGCTCAGCTGCGCGAGCAGTTAACCGGACATTACTCTCTGGTTGATGTGAGTGGCGGCCAGACAGTATTGACGCTATCCGGCCCTAAAGCCGAGCTGGTGATCCGCAAGTCGTGCCATTACGACGTGCATCCCTCTAGCTTGCCCACTGGCAAGTGTGTAGGCACCACCTTTGCCAAATCCTCAGTGTTGTTGCGCCGCACCGGTGCCGACAGTTTTGAGATGGTAGTGCGCCGTAGCTTTTCTGACTATGTCTGGATGTGGTTACAAGATGCCAGTCGCGAATATGGACTGGTCATTGAAAAGTAACTAAGCCGTGCTTATCTGCACTGCGGTACAGATAAGCACATCGCCACTACGCGCCGGGCGTTGTAAGTACAACGCTCGGCACATTTCAGCAGGAGGCTGACTCATGGCACAACACGAAACTTTGATCTTGACCGCAAGTTGCGCCAGTCGGTTGGGTTCGGTGGACGCCGTTACCGGCTATTTGCGTGAGCAAGGTTGTTATGTAGTCGACATGCAAACCTTCGATGATGCCCGCGCTGGCCACTTTTTTATTCGCACTGAGTTTAGAAGACCCGAGCAAGGCGAATTTGACGAAACTAACTTTCGTGATGGTTTTGCCCTGCGCGCCGCCGATTTTGATATGGACTGGGAACTGACCGAGCGTAAGCGTAAGCCGAACGTAGTGATCATGGTTTCTAAGTTTGATCACTGCCTTAACGATTTATTGTATCGCTATCGTACCGGGCAACTGGCAATCGAAATACCGGCCATTATTTCTAACCATCCGGATTTACAGCGACTAGCCGATTGGCACCATATTCCTTTTTATCATCTGCCGGTGAATGCCGATACCAAGGAAGAGCAAGAAGAACAAATTTGGCAGATAGTGCAGGAATCAAATGCAGATTTAGTGGTGCTAGCGCGTTACATGCAGGTGCTTAGCCCAGAGCTGTGCAACCGATTGGCGGGGTGGGCGATTAATATTCATCACTCGCTGTTGCCTGGCTTCAAGGGCGCTCAGCCTTACCATCAAGCGTATGCCAAGGGTGTAAAGCTGGTGGGTGCTACCGCCCATTACATTAATAACGAGCTGGATGAGGGCCCGATTATTACTCAGGGCATTCAGACGGTAGATCACAGTCATTATCCAGAAGATTTGGTTGCTAAGGGTAAAGACATCGAGTGTTTAACCTTGGCTAAAGCCATTCAGTATCACATCGAAAAACGGGTGTTTATGTACCAGAGCAAGACGGTAGTACTGGGCAGTTAATACTCGTTCGATGTATTCCCGACAGGGGGGGGCGGCAAGCGCTGTGCCCGCTGTCTATTAAACAAGCTTGCTTGGCAGGTTTGTGAATGTAATAAAGAGTCATGACAAGGAGACATCATGTCTAACAATATCAAGTTATTGCGCGAAGCTCAGCCTGAAGTGTTATTGGACGCTACTCAGTGGGAGAAGTTATCTGGCGACCCGCATACGGTTAACCTGAACGCTTATAAGTCAGAAGATGGCACTAAGCTGATGGGTACTTGGATGTGTACTCCAGGTAAGTGGGCAGTAAACTATGATAAGTGGGAATATTGTGACTTCCGTGAAGGCTATTGCATTCTGACGCCCGAAGGCGGCGAGCCTATTCACCTGAAAGCTGGCGATATTTTCGTAATTGAAGTTGGCTTTAAAGGTACATGGGAAGTAGTAGAAACAGTACGTAAGTACTTCGTTTTTGCCTAATTGTCGTTGCTTAAGTTAGGCAACAGCCTGACGTAAAGAATGACCTCGGCCTGCGCATTGCGCAGGCCGTTTTTGTTTCTGGCACAGACGTTATGTTTTGGCCGTCATCCTCGCACTCCCTTTTTGTCATCCTCGCGTAGGAACGTCATCCCCGCGCAGGCGGGGACGGGGATCCAGAGCAGGGAGCACCATTTTCGATAAGGGTTGCTGGTCGGCAAAGGTCACTGGGCTCCCGCCTTCGCGGGAGTGACGGGGTGAGCGGGGGTAGTGACGAGGTGAGCGCGGGGAGTTCCTTCGCATTAGACGATAAATTAAAGAGCTGACACGCCTTCAATTTCCATTACCGAGCTGGCATCGGCACGATCGATTATTTTAACCAATGCCGATTGAATGACCTCGTCTTCTCGAACATCACTCTTGCTGGCAAAGCGCTCTTCTTGAACTTCTGCACCTTCTTCTAAGGTAAAGCGAATGGCGACTTCTGTTGCACAGTCTGGATTGGCACCAAAATATTCTAAGGTGATCTGCGGGTACCCTTTAAAGCCTTTTTTAACCTGTTTTGCGATGCGTTTTTTAGCTTTGTCTATGTGCATGTGAATTCCCTATATGGCTAAAAAGTATGACTAAAACGATATGACTGAAACTAAAATAAATCGAGCAGGCTGAATATGATAACTCGTGTTAAGTCATTGAACGCTAAGCAGTGGCCGAAGGCAAGAACACACTGGTGTGAAGTTCGAAAAGTGGTGCGTAGAGATTGAGTGGCAGTCTAGAGGTAACAGGGTGGCCTGTTACCTCTTCTTTATGTGCCCGAGTATAGATGGCTTACACTGGAGCGACCAATACGGCCGTCAATGGGTGAGGTAACGTTAGCGTATGCCAGTGAAATATTGGCAGCCTTCAGAGCGGCTTCGGCAGAAACAACCGCCAAAGAGGCCTGTTTGTAGGCCGCCTCGGCTTCTTCAGCGCTTTCGCGACTCACCGCTTCAATACGCACCAGTTCGCGGTAGCGTGTGGTTTTTGCTTTGGCGCTTGCCAAAGCTACGTTAGCGCTCGCGAGAGTGGCCTGCGCGCCACTCACTGTGATCTGCGCCGAGGTTGGGTCAATTTCATACAACACTTGGCCCGCTTTCACTTCGCTACCCTCAGTAAACAAGCGCTTGCGCACGATACCGCCAATCTGCGGTCGAATTTCGGCAGTAACGGCCGCTACTACGCGGCCGTTTAACTCTTCTATAACTGGTACTTGGGTACTTTCAACCGTGTAAGCGGTTACCTCTACGACAGGTGGTGCGGGAGGCGCAGGATCTGATTGGCCCTCGCAACCGTAGAGGGCCGGCACAAAGCCGGCCATTACTAGGAGTCGTAAGAGTACGGACCTGCGTAATATATGCATATTCTTTGTACCTGTGTACGTTAGAAGAAGGTGATCGAGCTTTGTTATGGTGATTTTTTAGGAGAGGAGGACGGCACTAGTGTACTTTCAAGTACGTCCTTATCGCCTGGGGTGGAACCACCGAATGCGTTTCGTAATTTACACGTTAAATCGCCAAGCTGGGCCATCGCCTCAGCACCGATGATCTCATCTATTTCCCGGTCTATTTCTTGCCACTCATGATAAATTTTCTTTAGCAAACTTTGCCCGAGTGGGGAGAGCGTTAACACGTTGCTACGCAGTTCTCGTTTATCCACCTGCCTTTCGATAAGACCTGCGTTCAATAAACGGGTGGTCATGGTACTCATGCTCGCGGCGGTCAACCCAAAATCCCGGGCTAATTTGACCTGGGATGTTTGGCCCATTCTCCCTAAAGCATCAAGCACGCGCGCTTGGCGTGGCTGAACGCCGAGCGGCACCAAGCGAGATCGCAATCGTTCTTCAAGCAAATGAGCGGAATGGAGCAGTAAATGAAATGTATAAGATTGTTTTGTCATCATAATAGTTAGCATGCTAACTATGTGTTTCGCGTCAAGCTTTGCTTGCTCTACAAAGGTGGGCGGCTAGTAGGTGTCGTTTACTTGATATAAAATGCTCCTTGCTTCGTGCAAGATAAAGCTGTGGCAATGCGGTTGCGGTTAACTCGAAGAAATGCCGTCATAATGCAACGTATATCTTTTCCTGCAGAACGTGCGCTGACCATTGCGGTTATGATGGTGGACTGGGAGGAAAACCTAGGAATGGAATTACGGGCCGCAGGCTTGTCAAATCGCTACTGTGTCACTCGATAGATAGAATAAAAAAGCCGGTTGATAATACGGAGTCGTTAGATGCAACAAATCACAAATTTACCCACCAAGGATGGTCGACTTGGCTGGTTTGAGTCAGTCCCTTTCCGACGCCCAATGCCGGTACAGCAAGCTGAGCATGATGAACATTTTGATGTCATCATCATCGGTGCTGGTTTCTCGGGGCTGGCTACCGCGGGTCGACTTGCTGAACTGCGACCGGAAGCTCGTATCGCCCTGATTGACGCTCTGGAAGTTGGCCAAGGTACCTCTGGCCGCAATGCCGGTTTTATTATCGATTTACCTCACAACTTGGATGCCACAGATCCTGATGTGGAGCTAAACACCCAGGTTCGGGATTTAAACTGTTTTGCCATTCAACGATTGAAACGTATTCAGGAGCAGCAAGGGTTTGATGTTTGTTGGCATTCAGCCGGGAAATACCTGGCCGCTCACGAAGAAAAGCATTTCTCTAGCCTGACCACCTTTGTGAAGACGCTGGAGGCGATAGGGGAAAAATACGAAATATTGAATGATAATGCACTGGCAAAAAAACTGGGTACTCATTACTACAAACGGGCCGTCTATACACCAGGTAATATACTGGTTAACCCAGCGGCCTTGGCTATATCTGTGGCCAGTGCGCTGCCAAGTAATGTCACCTTGCTGGAAAACACCCCTGTACGAGAAGTTGACCTAGCTAACAAAGTCATTCAGACCCCAAAGGCCCGGCTCAGTGCCGACACTCTGGTGTTAGCGACGAATTCCTTCACCGAGAAATTTGGTGTGTGTCGTAACAAAATGATACCGATATTCACCTACGCCAGTATGACCGCTCCCCTTGACGACAGCGAAATCAGCGAGTTTAAAGAGATAGAGCCCTGGGGGCTAACCTCTGCCCACCCCGCTGGAACAACGGTACGCCTGACCCCTGATAAGCGAATTTTTATTCGTAACACCTTGAATTATCAGGCGGATCTATCCAGTACTCAGGTATTACTCGATGAGGCAAGAGAGAAACATCGAAAATCTTTTCTAGCCCGTTTTCCACAATTGAAAAATGTTCCGTTCGAATACACTTGGGGGGGGATGATCTGCGTAACGATGAATCATGAACCTGTATTCAAGGAACAGGTTCCCGGCGTGTACGTGGTTGCAGCCATGAATGGGGTCGGAGTGGCGAAAGGCACTTATCTGGGTAACTATATGGCGGAGCTTATCTGTGGTAAAAAAAGTTCGGAGTTGGAATTTATCCTGAAGCACTCGTCCCCAAACTGGGTGCCGCCCGACCCACTGCGAAGCGTGGGCGCGCGTATTCGACTCTCCTTTGAAGAACATATGGCCAGAGGCGAGGTTTAGCTTTCAATAACTAGCAAGCCACCCATAGTATCGTTGGAACAGTGGACGAGATGCTCGGCTAAAAGAGCTTTGGGGGGGTAAAGCCACGGATAGATAAGAAACTCGATTCATCAGACCACGCTGCCGCCTCTTTTTCTGTGCTCAGGTGGCGCGTTATTAGCTGTGGCTAGACCAAGAATGGCAGTTTCCGCTCAAGGTGATCAGCAGCGATAACCGAGGCAACCGGCTAGAAACCGTCTGGCTGGAGCCAATAGAGCTTAACCCCGAATTTACGCCTCATTTTTTCTCACCTTAATTACCCTGATGAATGGTGCAGTAATATGTGACTGATAAGCCGACACCAAGTTTTGGCCTATTTTTTGTGCTTGCCGATACCGTAGTCTTTGAGCTTGTTGGCAATAGCAGTATGCGAAATATTAAGACGTTTAGCTAATTGTCGGGTAGAAGGAAACTGTGGATACAGTCGCTCGAGCAAGAGTCGCTCAAAGCCTTTTGCCGCTTCATCTAATGAGCCTTCACACAGGGCATCTAGCCCTTGCAGACTATTTTGCTCGGGCAGGGCGAGTAGAGCCAAGCTGAGCTCGTCGCCTTCTAACAGACTAATGGCACGATACAGACAGTGGCGAAGTTGGCGCACGTTGCCAGGCCAGGGGTAATGCTGTAAATACTCGCTTAAGTTGTTGGCTAGCCGTGGGCGAGGGCGCTCTAGCTCGGCGGCAAAGCGGGTACAAAAATGCAGCGCCAGCGCCAGTATGTCTTTTTGACGCTCGCGCAGTGGTGGAATATGCAGATTGAGTACATTAAGGCGATAAAAAAGATCTTGGCGAAACTGTCCCCCTTGAACCAAACAGGCTAAGTCTTGCTGGGTGGTGCAAATCACCCGAATATCGACTTTCACTTCTTGCTCATCGCCTACCCGGCGAAATACGCCATCTTGCAGTACACGCAGTAGCTTTAATTGCATCAACGGCGACATCTCGCCAATTTCATCCAGCAGCAAGGTGCCGCCATTGGCTTGTTCTAACACACCGCGCTTGCCTTGCATGTTATTGCCGAAGGCGCCGGCGGCGTAGCCAAACAGTTCGTTTTCGGCGGCGGTGTCCGGAATGGCAGCACAGTTAAGCAGAATGAACGGCCCTTCGCCGCGCAGGCTTGCCTGATGACAGGCGCGCGCCAGCAGCTCTTTACCGGTGCCGGTTTCGCCCTTAATAAGCAACGGGGCACCTAAGGTGGCGAGGCGTTTAGCTTCGCTAAGTAGTTTCTCCATCGCAGGGCTGTGGGCGATAATGCCGTCAAAATGACCGGTGTCACCGCTGCGCATGGCTTTAAAATGCAGGCCAATGCGGTAAGCGGACTTTAAGACCACCACGGCCCCAGCCAAGCTTTGCTCGCCAGACTCTTCCGTCAGCCAGATGGGTAACAAATCGGCCAAATAGGGTTCTCCCTCTAAGGTCACTTTTTTGTTAAGCGGCTGGGGGGAGGCTTGTTCTAACCACCGACTAATATGTATGCCCTTTAATAACGGGCCTAAATATTGCTGTAGTAGTTGTGCCGTTGTTTGCTGTAGTAAACTGCAAGCGGCGTCATTGGCGAGGGTAATTTTACCTTGCATGTCGATAGCGACCACCGCATCGGGCAGCACTTTAAGCAGGGCGCGGGTGGCATTATGTTCTTGCTCTGAGGGCATGCAGGCGATAGTTTTAACATCAAACACCCCTGGAGTACGTCGAATAGCAGGCAGAAGATGTTGCAGAGCGGCAAAGTCCAGAGTGGGAAAGTTAAGATAGATAATGCCGCTAATATCTATTTCGATACCGCGTAAATCAATGTGGTGCTCTACCAGAATATCGAGCAGTTCTCGGGTTAGACCTAAGCGGTCTTCACAGGTTACTTTTAAACGCATTGTGGTATCTTCCTCAGCAAGGTGTAAATAATACCTTACAGTTGGTAGCGATACGAGATTGCGCTGATGATCTGCACCACAAATTATAAAAATGTCAGTGTTTTCTGCTGTAAAAAGGTTTACTGCGAGAGGATGCTCATCCATCCTTAGCGCCTTGTTGGGCCTAGCGCCGGACGGATAACAATAATGTATCAAACTCAAGCGAATGATTAGGTGAAGTAATGAGCGAAGCGGTGTTTAGAACGGTTAAAGCGTCACAGGTTATCCTCAAAGAATTGATGGTGCCTGCTTATGCTAACTTTGGTGGCAAGGTACACGGCGGCGTTATTTTGGGGTTGATGGATAAAATTGCCTATACCTGTGCCGCCTCCCATTGCAAAGGCTATAGCGTTACTGCCTCGGTGGACTCAGTTGATTTTCTAAACCCAGTAGAAGTGGGTGATCTGCTAACACTTTATGCATCCGTGAACTATGTGGGCACCAGCTCGATGGAAGTGGGCATTAAAGTTGAGTCAGAAAACTTTCGTGAAGGGACGGTAAAGCACACCAATACCTCTTACTTTACGATGGTGGCTCTTAGTGAAGAAACGCGTAAGCCAGTTAAAGTGGCCGGTTTGTTACTGGAAGACGAAGAAGAAATTCGCCGCTTTGTGATGGGTAAGTTACGTAAAAAACTGCGCCGAGCACACCAGAAAGAAATTGAGGATATTCGCCAAATGTTGGACCTAGATTTGAATCAAGCGATGAAAGAGGTAGAAGGAGAGAATTGTCAGCTGTCCAAGAGCTAAGCATTTGTCGCTATGACCCGTTATGAGCAGCTGGCACAGCAGCTACGTGAACAGATCCGCACCGGAGTTTGGTTGGAGGGCGACAAGTTGCCCTCTCTACGTGAAACGGTGCGGCGCTCAGGACTAAGTCTGATGACAGTACTCAGTGCTTATCAGTTGCTTGAAAGTCAGGGCTGGGTGCGTTCTCGACCTCAATCAGGATATTTTGTTGCTCCCGCTCGGGAGGTTGCTCGTTATGTCTCACCACAGCAGCTGCTGCAGCCGGCTGAGACGGTGGATATTAATGCCTTTATCTTCAGTGTGCTGCAGGCTGGCAATAATCCTGATTGTGTTGCACTAGGCTCAGCCTTTCCCGATCCGTCCCTGTTTCCTCAACATCAATTGTCTCGTTCTTTAATCAGGATAGCCCGTCAGTTATTACCCCAGAGTGCAGGGGTAACTTTGCCGCCGGGTTGCGCCGATTTGCGCCGTAGTATTGCGCAGCGTTATGCCGCCCGCGGCCTAGAGATTTCGCCCAGCGAGATCGTGATCACCTCGGGTGCGCTGGAAGCACTTAACCTCAGTCTGCAGTCGCTGACTCGGCCCGGAGACTGGGTTGTCATCGAATCGCCAGCGTTTTACGGTGCGTTGCAGGCAATAGAGCGCCATCACCTTAAAGCTGTTGCGGTGGCAACGGACCCGCAACTGGGTATGGATATTGATGCACTGGCTCAGGCCTTGCAGCAATATCCCATCAAAGCCTGCTGGCTGATGAGTCATAGCCAAAATCCGCTGGGGGGGAGCATGCCAACGGACCACAAGCAACGGTTGCTGACGCTGTTGGCCGAGCACGAGGTTAGCCTTATTGAAGATGATGTGTATGGCGAGTTGTATGCAGGGCTTACGCCGCCGTTGCCAGTCAAAGCCTGGGATAGTGAAGGGCGAGTGCTGCACTGTGGATCTTTTTCTAAGACCTTGGCAGCTGGATTCCGTATCGGTTGGGTGGCGGCAGGGAAGCAAGCAGAGGCAATTCAGCGTCTGCAATTGATGAGTACTTTATCGACCAGCGCTCCTATGCAGCTGGCCTTAGCCGATTATCTCTCTTCGCATCGCTACGATAAGCATCTGCATACACTGCGGCGCACTTTGGAACAGCGTAAACACATTTTTTATCGGGCTATCAAACGGGAGTTTTCCGATCAGGTGCAAGTAAACTATGCCGAAGGCAGCTATTTTTTGTGGTTGGAAATGCCGGAACACTGCTGTGCAACCGAACTGTACTGGCGAGCGCTTAAGGAGGGTATCACCATCGCACCCGGTCGGATGTTTGCCGCTGGCGAGCAGTACCGGCACTGCTTTCGTCTCAATGCCTCGCTGCCTTGGAATGCGCGCAGTGAAACAGCCATCAGGCAGCTTGCCGCACTGATTGATGAGCAAATCACCCTGAGTTGACCGACCGGTGATATCAGCACTGTTATAGGTGATGGCTCACTGAATAACACTGTTATAGTCTATTTTCTCTCAACTGTTTATGTTGCCATCTGGCCCACCATGTTCTACTGCGCGGGTTGCCGCAGGTTGTGCTTCCGGTACTGGCCTGTCTTTCTCATAACAAGCAGTGTGAGCCTTATGGAAAACCTTTCTTCCCGAATTGACGTTAATGTTTGTACCGAACCCCGTCCCATTGATCAGGGCCATGTTTATGTGCGCGCTCAGCAGGGGCGCTGGCAACGGATACGCCAGCTTACGGGGTGGGTGCTGATGTTGTTTTTTATGGTGGGACCTTGGTTGCGTTGGAACGGGCAGCAGGCCTTGCTGCTGGATCTGGAACAGCAACGTTTTCATCTTTTCGGCATTACCATCTGGCCTCAGGATCTGACCTTGCTGGCTTTGTTTTTGATGGTGGCCGCCTTTGGCCTGTTTCTTGTTACTGTCTTTTTGGGGCGGGTGTGGTGCGGTTATCTCTGTCCACAAACAGTGTGGACCTTCTGGTTTATCTGGGTAGAAGAAAAACTGGAAGGCAGCGCGAACAAGCGCCGCCAGTTAAGCAAAGCCCCCTGGAGCCTGAACAAGCTGGCCCGCAAGGGGGGGAAACATCTGATCTGGGTGCTAATCTCTCTTTTGAGCAGCTTTACATTTATTGCCTATTTTGTACCGGCCGCCGAGTTGGGCTCCATTCTACTGCAGTTTTCTGCCGGCCTGTTGCCGACCTTTTGGGTGGCATTTTTCGCCCTTTGTACCTACCTCAATGCAGGTTGGATGCGGGCCATAATGTGTATCCACATGTGTCCTTACTCCCGTTTTCAGTCGGCGATGTTCGATAAAGATACCTATAGTGTCGGCTACGACGCGACCCGAGGCGAGCGCCGCGGACCTCGTTCACGCAAGGCCGATGTCGCTACGCTGAAGCTGGGAGATTGTATCGATTGCAATCTGTGTGTGCAGGTGTGCCCCACCGGCATCGATATTCGGGATGGCCTTCAGTATGAATGTATTAACTGCGGGGCCTGCGCCGACGCCTGCGATCAGACGATGCGCCAGATGGGTTATACAACCGGGCTGATTCGTTATGCCAGCGAGCACCAGCTGGCTGGTGGCAAAACCCGGCTTTGGCGACCCAAACTGATCGGCTATGGCATCATGTTGTTGTTGATGTTAGCGACGCTAGTGTATGCCGCTGCCAGCAGAGTACCCATGGCGTTAGACGTGCAGCGGGATCGCAATCAGCTGTTTCGGGAGACCACGGAAGGCTGGGTGGAAAACACCTATATTCTCAAACTGTCTAACCGGACTCAGCAGCCACAGCACTATTGGGTGCGCGTAGAGGGAATAGATGCATTACATTGGGTAGGAGCAGAGACTGTCACGGTACGGGCAGGGGAAATTATCTACCTGCCCGTTAGCCTTGCAGCAGACCCTTATCTGTTATCCGAGTCCAAGTACTCGATTCAGTTTGTGGCCGGTAATGACGAACTGCAGGTGCATGCCGGCAGCCAGTTTTTCAGCTCAGGGCGCTAACCAGGTGTTACACTAAATCACCAGTTTAATGACTCAATCGGACTAAAGGAATATGCAGTGGTAATTCAGTGGCCGGTGATTATCGAGTTTGCCCAAGGCCATGATTATGCTTGGGCGGCAGGCTTTGATGAGGTGACTGAACATCGACTGGAGGCGGGAGACCGCTTGCTCGATAGTCACGGTCATGCCCATGTTCTGTCGCATGCAAACGGCGCCGGGCTGTACTGGCAGCATAGTGAGGGGGTAGTATCTGTGCCCCAGCTTAATATTAAGCTACAACGCTATGCTGCCAGCCTGGGTGTTTGTTGTACCAGCAAGTTGCAGGTACGTACCCCAGCCGATGCCATTGCACTGGTTGCCTGGTTAGAGCAGCACTAAAAAGTGATAAGCCGTGAAGGGTAAAGCGTGAAGAGTAAAAAGAGCAGGGTGAAATACCTGAACTTTAACTTCTTACGTTTCACTCTTCACGGTTTTTGCTTTACCCCTCATGGGCTTTAAGAGACAAACTATGACACTTAATTTACGAAAGTATGGATGGCTAGTATTGCTGATAATACTACAGTCTTGCAGTAGTGATCCAAACACATTCGTTGCGCCCGAACGCTCAAATGTGGTGAGTGTGCAGCAGGGCAAAGCCTCCTATTACGGCGCGCGCCATCACGGCCGCAAAACTGCCAGTGGTGAACCCTTTAATAAAAACGCCCTTACAGCCGCCCACCGCACCTTGCCGTTTGGCACTCGCGTGAGAGTGACTAATCTCAACAACCAACAATCGATAGTGGTACGCATTAACGACCGAGGCCCCTATGCCAAGGGCCGTATTATCGACTTGTCTGAGCAAGCGGCGCGCGAAATAAACATGATCCGTGCCGGTGTCGCTAAGGTAAAGGTAGAGCGGCTGAAATAGTCAGCGCACAACGCTTTCGATAGCGTCAATCGGGATCTTGCCGATCTAGATTTTTAATAAACAGGATATTAACCATCATGGACTCACTTTCACAATTAGCTTTGGGCGCCGCCATCGGGGTTGCCGTGATGGGCAAACGGGCTGGGGTGGGGCGTTCGGCATTGGTGGGCGCCTTTTTTGGTACCCTGCCAGATTTAGATGTCTTGATTGATTATGGTGATCCAGTCAGCAATATGACCTTTCACCGCGGATTTAGCCACGCGTTGTTTTACCTGAGCCTAGCGTCACCAGTGTTGGCCTGGTTACTGTGCCGCTTGCTCGGCCAGCAGGGGCACTGGCGCAGTTGGACACTGACCATCTGGCTGGTACTGATTACCCATGCACTGCTGGATAACATGACGGTGTATGGCACCCAGTTGGCGCTGCCTGTTACCGATTACCCCTTTGCCATCGGCAGTATCTTTATTATCGACCCGCTGTATACCCTACCGTTATTAATCGGGCTGGCGATGGCGCTGTGGCGACGGCAACAGCGCGGGCTAAACGCCAACCGCTGGGGTCTATATTTGAGTACCCTGTATTTGTGCTGGAGCCTAGTGGCGCAGTGGCAGGTGACGCAAACCGCCGATCGCTGGCTGGCGGAGCAGGGCGTTCAGGTTGAGCAACGGCTGGTAACTCCCACCGCATTCAATACCCTGTTATGGCGGGTGTTGGTGATCACGCCACAGGGGTACAGTGAGGGCTTTATTTCATTGTTTGACCGAGAGCCTCCGGTGTTTAGCGAACACGACCGAGGCAACAGCTTGTATCAGGCGTGGCAACAGCATCCTGCGGTAGCGCGCTTGGCTTGGTTTAGCAAAGGCTACTTTAAGATGAGCGAACAGCAAGGGCAGCTGATGATCACCGACTTGCGCATGGGCCAAGAGCCCGGTTATGTGTTCAACTTTGTGGTGGCAGAGCAAGGGCCAACCTTAGAGTGGCAGCCCTTGCCCCAGCCGCAACAAATTAGTACGCGCTTGCCGCTAAAGCCGGCGCTGCATTGGCTGTGGCGTCGTGCTCAAGGAGAGCCTTTGCCGTCGTTGCCACGTTGGTTGGCAGACAGCCAGTTGGACTACCCAGTTGCAGATAAGGCCTTAAAATAAGCACCATAAGTAATCACGCATAACTTATATGGATTATGTGGCTAGCTTACCTTTATCGTCACCCTCGCTAAGGCGGGAATGACGACAGAACTACACCTGTTATGCGGGGTTACTTAAGTAATTGCTCATAACTCCTGTGGTACTGTCGGTTGGCTGTTAGTTTTTATTTCAGTAACTCAAGATATTTTTGCCACGGAATCCACTGAATCCACGGAAAAATAGTGAGAAAATCTGAAGGTGACCTTAATGGTAGAAGCCAGATACAAGGTCATCACAGTGGGGGGTATAAAAAGGGGTCGGGGTCATTTCGCTATAAAAATATGCAAAATGACCCCGACCCCTTTTTGAATCCTGATAGTTAAAACGTGAGGGCATATTAAGTTAAAGCTGATTTAGCTCGATCAAAAAGGCACGAATGCGCTCGGCATTGGCGCCTAAATCACTTTCCCCCACTCTAGATGCAGAGCGCATGTCGACCTTAGTTGCCGATTGTTCCGAGTTTAAGTCGTGCACATCATTGCTAACGGCAGTGGGCTCTACGGGGGTTAGCCGAATGGCTATATCGTCGCGAAACCCAAACAAAGTGCTGCTGACGACCGCTTCTAGCTGGGTGTCGCTATTCGCCGTTATGGTCCAGCCCCGCTGGGCAATAAGCGCTTGTACCTGAGCATGCACCTGCTTGATGGGTTGTTGTATTATCAAGGGTTGTATCTCAGGCCACGTCGCTCGCTGCTGTGCTACGGTGGTTCCGGCATAATCGGTGTTGTGATCGCCACCGGATCGCAAGGTAGTTGCGGCTGTGAGGGTGGGAGGCGTTTGAGTGTCTGTGCTGATGTCATGAATGGCTGGCAGTGTGAAGGCCTTAATCATAAAGGGCAGTACCAGCAGTATCAGCAGGGTGGGCGATGCTGTGGCTAGCCACTGGCGTTGCCACAAAGCCAAGGGTAATAGCAGCAAGGCACAGGCCAGCGCTGCAACTAGCCATAACAGGCCTACATAATAAGGCCACCAGTGCAAACGCGTACCTACTATGCCGACCAAAGGCAGCAGTAAGCAGAGCAAAGAACCGAGTGTCCAGCGATAAATAAAAAGTGTTTCCATCTTATTTCAATCAGTTAGCATACGCATGGAAGGTCAACAGACCCTAACTATGGGTAAGCGCAACGGGCTTGTAAAGGAGCAAATCAGTGTTTGGAAAAACCATTACGATGTTGCTGTTGAGTTTTATGGCCGTGTTGCCGGCACAAACCCGCGCAGCACAGGCGGTGTTTGCTGGGGGCAGTTTTTGGGTGATGGAAGCGTTGTTTGCCAATCGAGCAGGTGTAACAGATATTACCGTCGGTTGGGTACCAACTAGCAGACGAGAACAGCGTCGCCAAGCCGTGCGACTGGAGTATGACCCGCAACATATTAGCTACGGCAAGCTACTCACCTTATATTGGGCTGCCATAGATGCCTTTGATGGCGAAGGACAGTTTTGCGATCGTGGGCAACAATATAGCCCTGCTCTATATGTGCAAACGGCACTGCAGCAGCGTTTTGCTCAGCAAAGCCGCGCTAAAATAGCACTAGAGCAGGATAAACGCGTGCGAGTACGTATTTTGCCAGCCGGCTCTTTCACCCCAGCGGCCAAACGTCATCAACAGTATTACCAGCGACACTCACTGTTGTATGGCGGTTATCGCCGAATGTGTGGCTATCCGGCGGGTGAGCGTCTTACTTTGTCGGCACTTGCAGGCGGCCCGTTTGCCACCAGTGCACAATAACATCGGCAATCGCGCTGGCATCGTTTAAATCCAATAGTGGCACGGGGGCCGTTAAACTAGGCTCATCCGTTGCCACCGCCAAAATATGGGGATCATGCAAGCACAGTAAGGGTTTGTGGTACTTAGGCCGATGTACCTCTATTTTGTGCATAGGCGCCTCACGAAACCCCTCTACTAACACCAAGTCAAGCTGGTCTAAATTGAGACGCGAAAGGGATTCCTTTAAATTTGGCTCTTGTTGTTTGGCATTTTCATAAGTGAGAATGCTACGATATGGCCCTGCCAGTAAGCATTGACTGGCACCGGCATGGCGCAGTTCAAAGCTGTCTTTACCCGGTAAGTCTTGCTCTACATCGTGGTGAGTATGCTTAATAATACCAATGCGCAGTTGATGCTGAGTAAGCAAACTGACTAACTGACGTAACAAAGTGGTTTTACCGCTGCCGCTAAAACCGGCAAAGCCTAATAAAGAGTAACTACCAGAAGACGCAAACATAGCAAGCCCTAGCATACCAAGTGATTATAACGGCCAGTGTGCCACGTCAAGGCGCCCTAGTAGATAACTAAATAGTGGCGAGCTAAGTATAAAAACTTTCAGCGAGCCCATGCGTGTTGAAGGTTGGTAGGATAAACAGCATAAGTAGTGCGGGTAGCCAAAACAGTTTGAAAACATATAACTTATAAAAATAGGGTGTGCTATGAATAAAAGATCATGGGGATTGGTGGTCTTACTATTGCTCAGCCTGGGTGTAAAGGCTGAAGAGGTGAGCTTTAGCTTAAAAGGCCTAAAAGGTGACTTAAAAGACAATACCCGAATTTATTTGGATCAGTTGCCGCCCATTGAAGTTGAGCAATTACCGCGTTTTCGTAAAGATATTCAAACGGCGGTGATCACCAGCCTACAGGCGCTGGGCTACTACAGCCCTGACATTGAAATTACCGTCGATAAAGACAAGCCCGCACGGGTGTTAGTACAAGTGAAGGCCGGCGAGCCAGTGCGCATTCGTGAGCTAAACATAACGCTTGAGGGCGAGTCGCAAACCGATCCTCGGTTTGAATTATTGGTCAGCCAGCTGTCTTTGCACCAAGACGATGTGTTTCAACATGATATTTACGAAAAAACTAAGGCCAGCCTGCTCAGCCTTGCGCTGTCTCGTGGCTATTTTGATGCCCGATATCAGCACAGCCAAGTGCTGATACACCCACAAGATACTGCCGCCGATGTGATCTTGATTTTTGACTCCGGCCCTCGTTACAAGTTTGGTGAACTGCAGGTAGACAGCGACCGCCCCGTTGCTCGTCTGCTGGATCCCTTGGTCGATATCAAGCCGGGTGACCCATACCAAGCTAACAGAATATCACAGCTGAGCCGCTCGCTATCGAGCACCCAATATTTTCGCCGTGTAGAAATCCTACCCATGGTGGGTGACGCCGACGAAAATAATCAGATTCCGTTGGCAGTAGTGTTGCGTGCCAAAGCTAATAACGAAGTGGAAGTGGGAGTGGGCTTTTCGACCGATGAAGGTCCCAGAGTATCGAGCAGCTGGGATAAACCCTGGATCAACAGCCTAGGCCATAGCTTGCAAACCAACCTTAAAATATCTGCGCCCAAGCAAGATATTACCGTTGTTTATAAAATTCCTCGTGGTAACCCGCTCAATAACTATTACACGGTGCAGGGCGGCTACCAGATGCTGGACCAAGACGACACCAAGAGTGAGCGCATGGTGGCCTCAATACACCGCTGGAATAAAGACTTGGACGACTGGACGCGCGATGTGTTTATTCGTAGCGAATTTGAATCCTATACCCAGGGTAAGCAAGAGGCCGAGAGCTTCTTGCTGATCCCAGGCGTTGCTTATAGTCGTACTCGAGTACGAGGCGGGCTGGACGCTAACTGGGGTGATGCGCAAACCGCGACCCTGGAGCTGTCGGAGCCCTGGTGGGGGTCCGATACCCGTTTTATTCGACTGTTTGGCCGCAGTAAATGGCTGCGCACCGTGGGTGAGGGCCAGCGGGTGATTGCTCGTGCCGAGCAGGGTGCGGTGTGGGTCGATGAAGTAGACGAGTTACCGCCGTCGTTGCGCTTTTTTACCGGTGGTGACATGACGGTACGGGGTTTTAGTTATCAATCTATTACGCCAGTGGATGAGAATGGCGATCGCTTAGGTGCTAAATATGCCACCGCGTTAAGCCTTGAATATGACTATAAAGTAGCCGAAAAGTGGCGCTTAGCCACCTTTGTCGATACGGGTACTGCCACCAACGATTATAGCGAAGACTGGAAAGTGGGTACTGGGGTGGGGGTGCGCTGGCAAACTCCTGTGGGCCCAGTGCGCCTTGATCTGGCATTTGGGGTGTCAGAAGACCAAGTTCCCATGCGCATTCATTTTACTCTGGGGCCTGATTTATGATGTTAACCCGAATACTGTCCGGCTTGGTCGTCGGTTTATGCTTACTCCTCATGTTGGTGTTCAGCTTGCTGTTTACTCAGGTGGGAAACCAGTGGCTGTGGGGCATTGCCAAGCAACAGGTAGCTGGCCTGAGTGGCACCATGGAGTCGGGGCAGTTAGGCCAAGGTTGGCACTTTAATGAATTGAGCTACGAGCAAGACTCGCTCGCCTTTTCGGCGAAAGAGGTCACTATTGATTGGCAGCTAGGCAAGTTGCTGGAGCGGCGCTTTTGGTTGCAACAGTTGGTGGCCGAAGACATAGAAGTCACCATCAAGCACTTTCCCGACGCCAAAGAGGAGCAGCCCTCTGAACCTCTTGCTGAATTTACCCCCCCTGTGCGCATCGACTTGGACGATATTCGTGCCAACCGCGTAAAAATTTCGTTGCCCGGGCAAACCATTGCCTGGCAAAGCCTACAAGTGGCGATGCACTGGGATGCGGAGGGCATGGTGGTGACTGGCCCCGATATGAGTGGCTTGACCTTAACGCTACAGCCTAATGACCAGGCGCCGTCTGCGGATAAGCAACCGGTGAGCACCGAGACATCTCCACTGGTATTACCCGAAGTCGTACTGCCATTTCCTATTAAGTTGCAGGGCTTTAGCCTGACCGACAGCCAATTGATTCAAAACGGACAGACTCAGGCTCTGCATGCCCTAGTACTGGAGCTGGAAGGTGAAGGCAGCACCATCAATATTGTGAATGCCGAGCTGGATCACGAGCTGGCGGTGCTAAAACTGGGCGGCGATGTAACCCTGACCGGTGATTATCCGCTGGATCTGGCGCTAAGCGCTAAGGTTCGCAAACCTCTAATGGACGGCCAACTCAACGGCCAAACCGTGGATCTGACCCTAACGGACAGCCTAGCCAAACTCAAAGGCAAGCTGGCACTGGGCGGCGTACTCAAAGCGAAGGCCACGTTAATGGCCGAGCCGCTCAACCCTAAACTGCCGTTTGATGTCTCTCTTAACTGGCAGCAATTAGGCTGGCCGTTTACCGATCCGCAATGGCTACTGGAACAGGGTAAGTTGGGCCTGAAAGGCCGACTTGAAGATTATCGTCTGACCCTGAGCAGTGAAGCCCATGGGCCAGACTTGCCACCGGTAGGCATAAAGCTGGCGGCCAAGGGCGACTTAAAGAGCGCTAATATTGCGCCCTTGACCCTGACGCTGCCCAAGGGCGAAGCCAAGATAGAAGGTAAGGTCAGCTGGACCGATGGCGTTAACTGGCAAGGGCTGCTGGCGCTGACCGATGTGGATCCCAGTGCTTTTGTGGCGGGTATGGACGGTAAGCTTAATGGCAAGCTGGACACGCGCTTTGCGTTGCAAGGTAAACAATGGCAGCTGAATGCCGACCCAGATATTCACGGTACCTTACGTGATTACCCCCTGTCACTAAAAGGCCAGGTCACCCTGAACCAAGAGCTGCAAGGCAGCGTTAACGAATTGCAGCTGACCAATGGTGATAATAAACTCACGGTTAATGGTGAAATCACCGAACGCTGGCAGCTAGATGGCGTGCTGTCGGCACCTAATCTGGCGGTATACGCGCCCGGATTATACGGTGACTTGGCCGGGAACATTCAGGTGCGCGGCGCGCTAAAAGCGCCAGAGCTTAAGGCGAACCTCAACGGCAAAAAAGCTGGCTTTAACGATAATGAAGCCCGTGATATTCGCCTGCAAGCCAACGCTAGCCTCGGCGAGAACATGAAGGGTGATGTGCGCTTTACCATAGACCGCATTCGCTCGGGCGAAATGACCATTAATAAGCTGCAACTGACCGGCTCGGGTAATGAAGCCGCGCACCGGCTCGACTTAAGCTTTAACGGCGATCCGCTGGCGGCAGAACTTGGCTTGACCGGCAGCTTGAGCAAAGACGGCTGGCGCGGACGCCTGAACAAGGGCGTGCTGGACACGCCGCTTGAACGTTGGACGCTGCAGCAAGATCTAGTGATGAACGTTAAAGATGCGCGGATGCTCGCTCAGCCTCATTGTTGGAGCTCACGCGAAGCCTCTTTATGTTTTGATGCCATTAATGCCGGCGCCAAGAAAGGTGAGGCAGGGCTTAATATTCGCGACCTAAATATGGCGCGTCTCAAGCCTTTCTTCCCTAACGATTTTTCGTGGGAAGCGGTACTCAATGGTCGAGCCAAAGTAGAGTGGAGCGGTGGCACACCACGGCTTAATGCCAATATCAGCACTACGCCGGGCAATTTTGTTAGCGGTGATACCCGCTTGAGCTATCAAACCCTGTCCCTGACCAGTGATATGGCCGATAACCGATTGCAATCGGCGTTGACCTTTCGCTCTACTCAGTTGGGACAACTTACAGTTAACGCCAATGTGGCCGATTTGAAAGGCCGGCGGGCGCTAAGCGGTAACCTGAATATCGACCAGCTTAAATTAGACTGGTTGGCACCGCTATTGCCAGAAGTTGCACGGCTGCAAGGCACGCTGGCGGGGCAAGCGCGATTAGAAGGAACCCTAGCTGCGCCCTTATTATTTGGCAATATTAGCCTAAGTGGCGGCGAAGTAGACACCTATGCGGACATGGTCAAGGTGCGTGACTTTACTACTCGTCTCGATATTAGAGGCACCAATGCCACTATTAACGGCCAGCTTAAGGTGGGCGGCGGGCCGCTAAATATCAGCGGTGAACTCGACTGGCGTGAACTGCCGGTGAGTGGCGAAATTCGCCTAAAGGGCCGTGAGTTGGAGGCGGGTTATCCGGGTATGGGCCGAGTGCGAGTGAGCCCAGATATGCAGATTACCCTAGGCGAAGAGGCCAAAATCCGCGGCGATATCATCATTCCTTGGGCGCGTATCGAAGTAAAAGAGTTACCAGAAAGTGCAGTGGGGCTGTCGTCGGATGTGATAATAGTACAGCCCTCGGGCATTATTCCCGAAACAGTCGCCCCTAAATTGCCGGTCGATATACGTCTTAATGTGATTATCACCGAAGATGTGCGACTAGAAGCCTTTGGCCTAGATACTCGGCTGGAAGGCAAGTTGAACATTGTGCAAAACCCCAATCGGCCCATGCGCAGTAATGGCGAAATCCGCCTAGTGGACGGTAAGTTTAAAGCCTATGGCCAAAATTTACTGATCCGCGAAGGCAGCATTTTATTCAACGGACCGCTGGATGTGCCTAACTTAAGAGTAGAAGCGATTCGTAATCCATCAAGCATGTCGGATAGCGGCATTACGGTGGGGGTGCAGGTAACAGGTAACGCGAGTCAACCTAAGCTTAAGGTGTTTTCAGAACCGGGTATGCCACAGGCCGAGCAATTGTCTTATCTATTGCGTGGTCGAGGGTTAGACGGCGGCGGAGAAACAGACGGTAATGCGTTAGTTCAGTCTATGCTATTGAGCGCTGGCGTCAGTACTGTCGGGGGCGTAGTGAGTAATGTGGGCGAGGCGCTGGGCTTGCAGGATGTGGCGTTAGACACTGGTGGCAGTGGTGAAGACACAGAAGTGAATATTAGTGCCTATGTATTGCCAGGCCTGCAAGTTGGTTATGGCGTGGGGGTATTTTCGTCGATTGGTGAATTACGTTTGCGCTACGAGCTGCTACCGCGGTTGTACCTGCAAGCAGCCAGCGGCTTAAACCAAGCGATAGACTTATTTTATAGGTTTGAGTTTTAACCAACTGATAGCGCCGAGCGCCCGGCGCCCAGCTAAAGATAGACAACCACCTTTAGCTGGGGCTGTCTATTAGCCGTCTTCCTGAACTCGATTCAGGACCTCGCTAGGTGCTTGGCGCTTCACCAATTGCATGTGGCAGAATCTGCCCGTTGCACGCTTAATGGCTCATGCTTTTTATATAGACCTTGGGTAAAGTAGTGCTTTGTAAATTGTTTCAGCACGCGAGTATACGCTTAATGACGTTTTCGCCTTTATTGCGACAGGAACGGCTGGCCCAAACGATGTTGGCTTGCATGGCTTTTTACTCCCTGTTGGCGATGCATCTATACTTACCACATTTATTTGGCATTGGCTTACAGCTGCCCTTTAACGTGATGGGCTGGCTTTTTATTGGCCTAATGACGGCCCTCGGCCTATGGAACTGGCAACGTCGTCGCCTACTGACCACCCGCCTTTGGTTAGGGCTTGTTGTGGCCAGCACCTTACTGTGGGTGCCCTTCTTTTATCTGCATAATAACTCGGTAGCCGGCCACGCCTTGCCACGCATGCTGGGGTTGTTCGGCGGCTTAGTATTTTATCTTGCTCTGCAACAGTGTCGTTTTAATGAGCGGGGGCGTCGCTATTTA
This sequence comes from Oceanisphaera ostreae, assembly GCF_042676125.1. Classification (NCBI taxonomy): domain Bacteria; kingdom Pseudomonadati; phylum Pseudomonadota; class Gammaproteobacteria; order Aeromonadales; family Aeromonadaceae; genus Oceanisphaera; species Oceanisphaera ostreae. Next base: position 26,346 of record NZ_JBHTJS010000041.1, on the reverse strand, counting down.
CTGTATTGCTTGCAAGGTGCAGTCAGCGTTGAAATTCTCTTAGGTATGGCACAGTTTTTTGTGTTGGAGCCGGGTAATTGGTTTGGCTATAACACCGAAGTACGCTCCCCGTATGGCATTTTTCAGCACCGTAATGTGATGTCCAGTTTTGTAGCCACCGGCATGGTACTGGCTATTTACTTGTGGCTACACGAAGCAAAAACGCCCAAGCGTTGGTTTTTACTTAAATCGGTGTGGTTCTCGACTGTTTTAGGAGCCGGCGCGATATTGATAGTCTTACTACAATCGCGGGCAGGCCAACTTGGTCTGTTGTTTGGGTTGTTGTTGTTACAACCTTTGCTGTGGCAAACCCTGATTAAAACCCGATCTAAACGCTTGCTGGCAAGCTTACTATTAATTCCCATTGGCATTGTATTAGGCGTATTTGGCCTCGATGTCTTCGACATGAGTAAGCGTAGCCTCAGCATTTATACCGAAGCCGATGGCCGCTTTGATATTTATGCACACGGCATGCGCATGTGGTTAGACAAACCATGGTTTGGCTTTGGTTATGGCAGTTTTGAGTCGGCGTTTTATCGCACCTATGCCACTTGGCGCGAATTAACGCCGGGGGTTAAGCCGCTGTTTACCGAAATGGGACACCCGCATAACGAATTTCTACTGTGGGCTATTGAAGGTGGAATCTTACCTTTGCTGGGGCTGATCATCATGAGCGGATTAGTGTTGCGGTTGCTTTATCGATTGCCATTAGTACAGAGCTTGGCTTGGATTGGGGTGCTTGCTCCTATTTTTATTCATAGCCAAACCGAGTTTCCTTTTTATCACTCGCTGCCGCATTGGTTTATGGTGTTGGTATTGCTTTATGTGATGGATGCTCAATATGGCCAGCGCCGCTTGCTTCGCGCACCACCGCAGTGGACTCGCTGGCCAGTCAGGGCATGGGGGGTGGGGCTGATGCTGTTTATGGCCTTGGGATTGTACGCCGGCCAGCAACTAACCCGTTATGCACAAAACGACGACCATACCGAAGCGGAGTTAAAAGCGGTGATCAACCCGTTAATCTGGTATGACAGAGCGGCCTTTTATCGCCATCATTGGCAGTTAACCCATGCACTGTTAAATCAAGAGCCAGCTGGGCTACTGGACTATGCCGCCTGGGCGCGGCGTTTTGTGATTCATACTCCCAGAGCGGGGGTTTACTACAACGCCTATTTAGCATTGGGCAGTGCTGGGCACGAAGATGAGGCCCAGCAACTGTTAAGCGAAGCGCGGCGGCTATACCCGAATGTGCAGTTACTGCGCAGCACCCGAATTCAACATGCCAGAAATCATCTTGGCGAGTTAACGCCTAATATGACTGCCGCCGAGTTGAACGATGCCATTCCGCTATACGATAATTTGCGGCCTGCCATTGGCGGCGCGTATTAATACTCGCTAGACGAGAGTGTTGAATGTTGAGGAGAACAAAATAGCGATAAGCATTCCGTGCTGCGGGTGGGCTTGATTCCTCGTATTTTTAAATCCAAGTGGCTACATTCTTTGACGACAAACAAGGCTATAATGGCGAGTCTGACTGCAGCGCTAAGAGCGCGGTTTGGTGACTGATCATTCAAGGAGATGCGTAATGGCAGAAGAAACCATTTTCAGTAAGATTATCCGTAAAGAAATTCCTACCGACATTCTGTATCAAGACGAACTTGTGACCGCCTTTCGCGATATTGCGCCACAAGCTCCCACTCATATACTCATTATTCCTAATGTATTAATCCCCACCGTCAACGACGTAGAAGCCGAGCACGAGCTGGCATTAGGGCGATTATTTACCGTGGCCCGCAAACTGGCGGCCGAGGCGGGCATAGATGAAAGCGGTTATCGCTTGATCATGAACTGTAATGGCGACAGTGGCCAAGAGGTGTATCACATTCACATGCACCTACTCGGTGGCCGAGGACTGGGCCCCCTGTTAGCTAAATAAGTTAGCCAAATGACCGTGACGAGTTCGGTATAAAGAGCATTTTGCCACGGAATACACAGACGAAGAGAATAATAAATGGCGGTACGCCTTACGCTGTATGCCGTAAGTTAAAGACAAACACTGTCTTTTTTACTGATAGCGTATGGCTTAAAACGTACAGTTACCCGAAGAGCTTGGTCTTTATTTTTCCGTGTATTCCGTGGCTAAGAAGTCTTTAATCTTAAATGAATCAATAAGGACGCTGGATGAACGTATTTCGCTTAACATTAATACTCGCCGCCTCAGTGGCCGTTGCTGCCTGTAGCATGACCAATCCATACTCTTCGCAACCGGCACCGGTTAAACCCACCGGCCCAAGCCAGCCAAGCCAGCCGCTGCCACCACCGGTATTATCACCGCCCACTCAGCCGCCAGTTATTGAAATGCCTTCGGCTCCACCGTCACCTATCCCCGAAGTGCGAAACGCCAGTCTCGAGCGATTGGTGGATGGCTTAGCCGCTAAGCTTAAAAACAGCACCGCATTGAATGAAGTGACAGGGCCGGTGTTGCTGAATAATATTACTAACCAAGCAGGCAGCCCCGTGGACACCAGTGGACTGACTGCACGGCTGCGCGCTAGCTTAAGCGGACAGCTGAACTTTGCCGACGGAGCTAAAGTTAGTAGTTTGCGCCAACAGCTGGCCTATCAAGGTGGCCGAGCCGACATGGCAGCCTTGGTGCGTTTAGGTAAACAAAGTGGTGCCGACTATTTACTGTCGACCGAGCTTACCCGCAGTGGCAGTACCATGAAGTTGCACGGACAATTAATGGAGCTGGCAAGCGGCGAACTGCTTTGGTCTGATAGCGTGAGTGGACGCTAACTTACCGGCGAACTTACTGCTAGAGCAGTTGCCCTCACGCTTTTGGGGGCAGCTAACACCGCTAGCGGGCGGTTATACCAATCGCTGCTGGCGACTTGATACGCCACAAGGCTGTTACTGGTTGCGCCAAGGCAGTCCTCACGCTCAGGCGTTAGGCATTAATCGAGAGCATGAGTTGCGTGCCCATCAAGCGGCAGCTCAAGCAGGATTAGCACCCAAGGTGCATTTTGCAGAGCCACAGCGCGGGTTATTGTTGCTTGATTGGCTGACCGAGAGCGACTGGCTGCAAGCGCCCGGCGATGTTAATACCCTGATGCAATCGGTTGCTCGGCTGCATCAGTTAAGCGCGACACTACCACTGTTAGATTTATCAGCCCAAGCGGCGCATTATTGTCGACAATTAATTCCGCTAGCGCCTGAACTTGCCGGATATATACCTTATTTTGCCCAGTCTGCCTTGAACTTGCCTTTTCATCCGGTGCTGTGTCATCACGACATTAACGCTGCCAATGTGCTGGGTAAGCGTCCTTGGCTGCTGGACTGGGAGTATGCGGCTTATGGTGATGCCGCCTTTGAATTGGCGGTGATTAGCGACAGTTTTAATCTTAACGCGGCGCAACAGCAGGCGTTATTGGCCGCTTATAATCTGGCTGGCGGCAAGGTTAGCGAAGTCCGTTTTCAGGCCCGTTTACCTTGGGTACAATGGCTAACCGCCTTGTGGGCAGCGCTGCAATATCAGCAAACGGCCAAAGCGGAATACCTCGACATGCAGCAACAAGCACTGATTAAATTAGCTAAGTTGGTGATGGGTGAAGGGTGAAGGGAACAAGATGACACCCGCTCCAATACTTAAAAACCAAACCATTTTTTGCCACGGAATCCACGGAACCCACGGAAAAATTAAGATGGGATAAAAGCGAAAAACACCAAGAGATCTTATTGGTAAGAGAAAAAGCAAGAGATAGCGCCCAGCTCCCTGTACTGAGGAAGACAAAGGGCGAAGGATTTTTGTTTAAGCCGTCTTCCTGACGAAGGTCAGGATCTCGCTTTGCTGTTTTAGTGCTAAGTGCGAGATACCGGATCAAGTCCGGTAAGACAGCACCGCACAGGGTAGCTTTCTATGTTAGCTGGACGCCTGCACTGCGCGCTGCTTTTTTTGGCTCTTACCCATAAAATATTTTTTCAGATTTTATCTCTATTTTTCCGTGGGTTCTGTGGATTCCGTGGCGAAGAGAGCTTTAAGTTATTTCGGAGTTGGGTCAGGTTTATCCCTTCACTCTTGACGCATCACACCTCACGGATTTTAAATATGTACCGCCATGCGGCGGCAATGGGAGTGGCAATGGGCCCCTTTATTCTTGATGTAAATAGCTATGAACTAGACGCCGAAGAGCGAGAACTGTTAGCGCACCCTGCGGTAGGTGGCGTTATTTTTTTTAGTCGTAACTACCACGACCGTGCCCAGCTTAGCGCCTTAGTGAAAGCGATTCGTGCCGTAAAGCCCGGATTATTGCTCACCGTAGATCACGAAGGCGGGCGAGTGCAGCGCTTTCGTGCCGGTTTTTTTCCACTGCCAGCTCCCGGCCAATTAGCTCAGTACATGGGCGCAGATAAAATAACCTTATTAGAAGATGCGGGGTGGCTGATGGCGGCAGAACTATTAGCTCATGACATTGATCTTAGCTTTGCCCCGGTATTAGATTTAGAGCGCGGCAGCGAAGTGATTGGCGATCGCAGCTTTGGCAGTGATCCTGAAGAGGTGATCATTCATGCGCGCGCTTATATTCAGGGTATGCACAATGCGGGCATGGCCGCCGTGGCCAAACATTTTCCGGGCCATGGCAGTGTACGCGCCGATTCCCACAAAGAAAGCCCGGTGGATGAACGCGACTTTCACACCATAGCCGAGCTGGATATGGCGCCGTTTAAAGCCTTGATTAGCCAAGGCTTAGTGCAAGGCATAATGCCGGCCCATGTGATTTACGCGGCAGTAGATGCCAACCCGGCGGGTTTCTCTGAATTCTGGCTGAAGCAGGTGTTACGCCAGCAGCTAGGCTTTAAGGGGCTGATCTTTAGTGATGATCTGACCATGGAGGGTGCTGCGGTAGTAGGCGGTTATGCAGAACGTGCTCACAGTGCGCTACTGGCAGGTTGCGACTTATTGCTGGCCTGTAACCACAGAAAAGGTGCCGTCGAGATTATCGATGCCTTACCCCATGATCTGAACTGCGATTTTTCTGCGTTACGTGGTCGTACGGCTAAAGGTGCTGAGATAATGCGCAGTGCGCAATGGCGCGCAGCCAGCGAGCGGATGAAGCGTTTTCTTGATCGTTAATTGAGCACTAGTTAGCAGTGTATTGTTGGTGCTCAATAGTGGCGAGCGCAGTACGAAAAAAAACGCCAGACAGACGCTAAAAATAATGATCCGTAATGCATTTTATGCAAAGATAAAGTTGTGATCTAAGTCACAACTTTTTGCCTTTCTTGTTAGAGTTACCTCATCAACAGAATCTATAGCTATAACCATATCCGTTCTGCTTGCAGTTAGTGCTACAGGCACAACCCTTGGTGCGCTTATATCCCTAGGTTTTACTATCTTGTTTAAGGACCAGATGAATGACAAAAATTATCGTAGTGGGCGGCGGTGCCGGTGGACTGGAGCTGGTGACTAAGCTGGGGCGAAAGCTGGGCCGTAAAGGCAAAGCAGAAATCAAGCTGGTCGACAGAAATCGCACCCATTTGTGGAAGCCACTGTTACACGAAGTGGCAGCAGGCGCGATGGATGCAGGCATAGATGCCTTAAGCTATCGTTCTCATGCTCATAACCACGGCTTTAGTTTTCATCTGGGTTCACTGAGCAACATCGACCGTGACGCTAAAACCATTACCCTTGCGGCCATGCTGGACGAAAGTGGCAAGCCAATGTTGTCTGAGCGCACCCTAGAATATGATATTTTAGTGCTGGCCATTGGCTCAGTCTCTAACGATTTTGGTACTAAGGGTGTGAGTGACAACTGTATTTTCTTAGACCGTCCGCAACAGGCCGAGCACTTTCATGACGAGCTAATGAACCGTTTTATGCAATACGGCGAAGGTGAATTGTCGGAAGATAAAGTGGATATTGCGATTGTTGGCGGCGGAGCAACTGGTGTTGAATTGTCGGCCGAGTTGTACAATGCGGTGGAGCACCTAGGTGCGTATGGCTTTAAAAACCTCAGCTCTAGCTGTTTGCGACTGACATTAGTAGAAGCTGGCCCGCGTATTCTACCTGCCTTGCCCGATCGCATTGCCGCCACGGCGCAAAAAGAGTTGCGTGAACTCGGAGTCGATGTTCGCACTAATACCATGGTAGTAGAAGCTACCGACAAAGGGCTAGTCACTAAAAGCGGTGAACTGATCCCTGCTACGCTCATGGTGTGGGCTGCGGGCATTAAGGCACCCGACTTTTTAAAAGATATAGGTGGGCTAGGAAATAACCGTAATAATCAGCTCACGGTGAACACGACGCTGCAAACTACCCGTGATGAAAATATTTATGTGATTGGAGATTGCGCCCACTGCATGCAAGAGAATGGCAAAGCGGTACCGCCACGAGCCCAATCGGCTCACCAAATGGCCAGTTTGGCTTACAGAAATATTCGTGCCCAGCTGAGCAATAAACCTCTTAAGCCGTATGTTTATAAAGATCACGGTTCATTAGTTAACCTCAGCCGCTACACGACAGTGGGCTCGTTAATGGGTAACCTGATGCGTGGCACCATGATGGTTGAAGGCCTTGTTGCTCGTACCGTTTACGTCTCTTTATATCGCATGCACCAAGTAGCGCTGCACGGCTACATTCGCACTGGCTTAATGATGCTAGTAGGGCGCATCAACCGCTTATTACGCCCAAGACTGAAATTGCATTAATTACGGTGAAGGGGGGAGAGGAAAAGCCAGACCAAGCCCACAGGTTTGGCGTTTAGTCTCGGTTTTGTGCTTGTGAAGAAGACCCTTTGTTCGGCAGTTATGTAAGACGATCCGACTACATTACGCCACCTCATTTTTATTTTTAATGCAATCAAAAGATGTGACTAAGAGACAGGCTTGAAGCCTGTCTCTTAAGTAATGCCGCTTAACAGGCTTAGTTCTGCCGTCATTCCCGCGACGGTAAAATGCAGGGGTGACGGTAAAGTGCGAGGGTGACGATAACGGCAAGCGCGCCTCGGAATGCACATTAGTGACAGAATATTACCTAAGCGGGAAGGGCAGCCTTTCCGCTTTTTTAATGTGCTAAACGAGGTGTGACCTTTATTGCTGAATTAATTGATCTAAATCAATGTTACCTCTCAAATACCACTTTGTGGCTATTCAGCTTTGTTTATTAAAACTACACTAGTATCTAGCTTAATAAAGCACTGAATATAAAAATTTTCATAGTGCTTAACTTCTCACTTTCGACAAGGTATTTGGCATGTCACACGCTCAAGTTAACCTTTCAAGACGCCAACTGCTTACTCGACGAAAGGTCACAGACAGGCCCATGCTGCCATGGGTAAAAGAAGCACAATTTACTGATTTATGTACTCAATGTGGTGAGTGTGTAAAGCAATGCCCAACGCAGATTATTCGCCCCTCAGATGGGGGCTTTCCGCGTGTAGACTTTCAACTCGGCGAATGTACCTTTTGTTATCAATGCGCGCAGGCGTGTCCTGAACCGTTATTTTTGCCTAAAACCCAACCAGCTTGGCAGGCGAAGGCGGTTATTGAAGACAGCTGCTTAGCGAAACAGAAGGTGGATTGTCGAAGTTGTGGTGACAGCTGTGAACCCTTTGCCATTAGCTTCAAGCTGGCAGTAGGAACAGTCGCACAACCACAAATAGACATGAACAGTTGCACGGGATGCGGGGCGTGTGTGTCGGTATGCCCAACCTCAGCCATCACCATCACAGCCACTTAAAGGTTACTTAATAAGAGAGCGCTAATGTCACTTAATGAAGTTCATATTTCAAGTTTAGTCGTTCACGCGGTGCCAGAACATTTGAGCGCCATTAAACGCCAGATTGAGTCTTTTGATGGTGCCGAAATTTACGGTGAAAGTGCAGCAGGGAAGTTAGTGGTGGTGATTGAAACCCAAAATCAAGGTTATATCACCGACACCATTGATGCGATAAATCAGCTTGATCACGTATTAAGCGTGGCGCTCATTTTTCATCAAATTGAGACTGAACTCGATGATGAAGTTATTACCACCGCATTGTAATACTGGATCTGAAGCAAGGATGAATTATGAAAATAACTAGACGTGCGTTTGTAAAAGCAAATGCAGCAGCAGCTGCCGCAGCAGTAGCAGGGATCACCCTTCCAGCTTCCGCCACCAATTTAATCGTCAGCTCCGATGAAACCGCCATTAAATGGGACAAAGCCCCCTGTCGTTTTTGTGGTACCGGTTGCTCGGTGTTAGTCGGCACCCAAAAAGGCCGCGTGGTAGCCACCCAAGGCGACCCAGAAGCCCCAGTAAACAAAGGGTTAAACTGCATTAAAGGCTACTTTCTGTCTAAAATCATGTACGGCAAAGACCGCTTAACCACGCCTTTACTGCGCATGAAGAATGGTCAGTTTGACAAAGACGGCGACTTTGAACCCGTATCATGGGATCAGGCGTTTGATGTGATGGCCGAGAAATTCAAAAAAGCCCTTAAAGAAAAAGGCCCCACCAGTGTGGGCATGTTTGGTTCTGGCCAGTGGACCATCATGGAAGGCTACGCCGCCTCTAAATTGATGAAAGCGGGCTTTCGTTCAAACAACCTAGACCCTAACGCTCGCCACTGTATGGCGTCTGCCGTAGTCGGCTTTATGCGTACCTTTGGCATCGATGAGCCGATGGGCTGTTATGACGACTTCGAACACGCCGACTCCTTCGTGCTGTGGGGCTCGAATATGGCCGAGATGCATCCCGTATTGTGGACGCGGATCACCGACCGTCGTTTGAGCTATTCCCACGTTAAAGTGAACGTGCTTTCCACCTATTACCACCGCAGCTTTGAGCTAGCCGACCGCGGCATGATTTTTCACCCGCAGTCTGACTTGGCCATTGCCAACTTTATTGCTAACTACATCATTGAAAATGATGCGGTGAATTGGGATTTTGTCACCAAGCACACCCATTTTAAACAAGCGGCCACCGATATTGGCTATGGCTTGCGTGATGAAGACCCCTTGCAAGTGAGCGCGAAGAACCCTAACTCAGGCGATATGTCAGACATTTCGTTTGAAGAATATAAGGCATCGGTCGCACCCTACACACTAGAAAAAGCCCATGAAATGTCTGGCGTGCTGCCCGAAGACTTAATTGCACTTGCCCAGCAATACGCGGACCCCAAAACCAAAGTCATGTCGCTGTGGACCATGGGCATGAACCAACATACGCGCGGCGTGTGGATGCAAAGCTTGGTGTATAACCTGCATTTATTGACCGGTAAAATATCCGAGCCGGGTAACAGCCCATTTTCGTTAACCGGTCAGCCTTCCGCGTGTGGTACGGCGCGTGAAGTGGGTACCTTCTCTCACCGTTTGCCAGCCGACTTATTAGTGGCTAACCCTGAACACCGCAAAATTGCCGAGAAAATCTGGAAGTTACCGGCAGGCACCATTCCACCGAAGCCGGGTTTTCATGCGGTAGAGCAAGACCGTATGCTTAACGACGGCGTACTGAATGCCTACTGGGTGATGTGTAACAACAACATGCAAGCGGGCCCAAACATCAACACCGACCGTTTACCGGGCTACCGACACCCAGACAATTTCATCGTTTGTTCAGACCCGTACCCCACCGTGACCGCGCAAGCTTCAGACCTCATTTTGCCGACCGCCATGTGGGTAGAAAAAGAAGGGGGCTATGGTAATGCCGAGCGCCGTACCCAAGTGTGGTACCAACAAGTATCGCCGGTAGAAGGGGCAAAGTCTGACCTTTGGCAAATGATGGAATTCGCCAAGCGCTTTAAGATAGAAGAAGTGTGGGATGAAGAATTGATGTCCCAAGTCCCCGAGCTACGTGGCAAAACCATGTATGACATCTTATTTGCCAACGGTAACGTAGATAAATTCCCACTGTCTGAAGCACAAGAACTAAACGACGATGCACAAGCCGCCGGCTTCTACGTACAAAAAGGTTTGTTTGAAGAATATGCCGAATTTGGTCGTGGTCACGGGCACGATTTAGCCCCCTACGATGTTTATCACCAAGTGCGAGGTTTACGTTGGCCGGTGGTGGATGGCAAAGAAACCTTGTGGCGTTTCAACCCAGAGTATGACCCGTACGCCAAGCGTGAAGGCCGAGACTTTTACGGTAAGCCCGATGGTAAAGCGCTAATTATTTCAGCACCTTATGAAGCGCCACCAGAAGTGCCTAATGACGAATACGACATGTGGCTATGTACGGGGCGAGTGTTGGAGCATTGGCATACAGGTACCATGACCCGTCGTGTGCCCGAGCTATATAAAGCGGTGCCGGATGCGAATTGCTATATCCACCCCGATGATGCGCTGTCTCGTAATCTACGCCGCGGAGACGAAGTGTTAATTCAGTCGCCTCGTGGTGAAGTGCGAGCGCGTGTAGAAACTCGTGGACGTAACCGCCCGCCACAAGGCTTGGTGTTTGTACCTTTCTTTGATGCGCGCATTCTGGTCAACAAGTTGATCTTGGATGCCACCGATCCGCTTTCTAAACAGACTGACTACAAAAAGTGTCCGGTGAAGATAACCAAGGTCGCGAGTGTGTAGTTCTCAGTCAATTTAACAGGCTAAGCATTTAGACCGACAGTCACCCACCCACTCATTTAGGTGTTATGGGTGACTCAAAAGGAATCGGAGAAGGTTATGAAAAAAATCATGATGGCACTGCTTGCAGCCACTACATTACTGTTTGGTGCAGTGCACGCAGAAGAGCCAGCCAACGCCTCAACTGCTGCTAACCCAGGTGGCATTGGTGGCGTGGCCTCGTTACGAGGCTTAAGTGAAATAGAAACCACTCGCCCTGCGGATGAGTTTAAGCGCTTCCCAAGAGATCACACCTTAGACAGTAGCTATGTGTATCAGCCGCCTTTGGTGCCCCATACTATTCGTAACTATGAGGTGTCGTTAAACGCCAACAAGTGTCTGTCTTGTCATAGTTGGAAAAATGCCAAAGAAATGGGCGCCACCAAAATTAGCGTGACTCACTATGTAAATCGTCAAGAACAGGTGCTGTCAGATGTATCGCCGCGCCGTTACTTCTGTTTGCAATGTCATGTACCCCAAGCAGACGCAAAACCTTTGGTTGATAGCACCTTCCTGAGCGTTGATTCATTGCGCTAATAAAACGCGACTAAAGAGTGAGAGCGATGAAAATATTAAAAAGATTTTGGAAGCGTTTATCCACCCCCAGTAAGGCCGCAGCAGGCGTGGTCTTGTTGATGGGCTTTATCGGAGGCTTGTTATTTTGGGGGGCGTTTAACACCGGAATGGAAGCCACTAATACCGAAGCGTTTTGTTCAAGCTGTCACGCGCCCATCGTAAAAGAGATTCGTGAAACCATTCACTACTCTAACCGCTCGGGTGTGCGTGCCATCTGTTCAGACTGTCATGTACCTCATGACTGGACCGATAAAATTGTGCGTAAAGTACAAGCATCAAAAGAGCTAGCCTTTCACTTTCTTGGCACCATTGATACCGATGAAAAATTCAAAGCACGCCGTGGGCATTTAGCACACCGAGAATGGCAACGAATGAAAGACAACAACTCACAAGAGTGTCGTAACTGTCATCAATTCGACTATATGGACTTCTCAGAGCAAGGCCCGCGTGCGGTAAGTCAACACTCTACCGCCTTGGCTGTTGGCGATAAAACCTGTGTTGATTGCCATAAAGGGATTGCCCATAAACTGCCGGACATGAGATACGTAGCTGGCTGGCAATAAGCACCTCGAATTAAAATAAGAGGGGAAACGAATGAGTACTTTAGAATACGTTATCTGGCATATATTAGGTTATGCCGCCATGCCGGTGATTATCTTAGGTGGGTTTCTTGCTATCGCAGTAGTGTGCATTAGCATCTTGTCTGTGACCAAAGATAAGCAGATTGACTAACAGAAAAAGCGGGGAGGGCAACCTTCCCGCTTTTTTGTTTGCCCAGCAAAGCTGGCAAACCCGATAGGCTGAAAGAAGCCTTATCACCCGGACTAAGGGGAAGATAATCTGAATGGCAAGGGCGTCACTGGCCAACGGTGGGGTCTGAAGGAAGCCATAGGAAGTTAGATGTACACAACTAACCGTAACCTGTTTCGGCAGTGTTGGTGGGTAAGCGTGCAAAATAGCGCAAAGCCCAATACTTAGTCAGACCAATGCTGTGCTTGAGGGTGGCATATCTAACAGGGAGCCAGTGCAATAACTGGGGAAGCCTGGCATCAATTCCGGTCTCGTGCCGGACGCAGTCGCACAAGAGGTGACTCGAGGCGACTGTGGATGTGAGGTGGCAGATGAACCCGTAGTAGTGAGTAAGGCCCTGCCGATGAAAGCCCGTAAGGGTGTGGAGGAGAAAACGGGGCCGATCAGCGACAACATGTTTGCTGGAGTGGTGGGTTGCCAAAAGCACCCATCATTGCGAAGGGGTGAAGCATACTTTAAACGCGTGACACCGCGTCGCACTTCTTGGGTGACGTGCACAAGCTGCCTGACGAGGCAGGGCACCTTCAGTCGGTAATGCGGGGAGCCGCAACACTGAATGACAGGGCCGCACAAGAGAGTAGCAACGAACGAGCCGGTAGATTGCCAGTGAGCTAGTACGCCGGTCAGCCGTTGCCAAGCGTTCATCACCGATGAAGTGAGGCGAGGATAGGCACGCTGCGAGGAGAAAAGGTGCGAGTGTATTACAGTCTGTATGGTCGTTTGCTGTCAAAGCAGGCGCTGTACTCCGGATTCAAAAAGGTGTGGAAAGCGAAAGGCGCGGCCGGAATAGATGGGCAGAGCCTAAGCGACTTCGCCTCGAGACTGGATGTAAACCTCGAACTGCTCTTGAACGAACTGCGAGAAAAACGGTATCAACCGTTACCCGTGAGGCGTGTCGAAATCCCGAAAGAGGATGGCGGCATACGTCTATTGGGGATCCCCGCAGTGCGGGACCGTGTTGTCCAGCAAGCTCTGCTGGATATTCTAAACCCTATTTTCGATCCGGAGTTTCACCCATCGAGCTATGGGTATCGACCGGGTCGGAGTTGTCATCAAGCCATTTCCAAGGCGACGCTGTTTATTCGTCAGTACCATCGACGATGGGTAGTCGACATGGATTTATCGAAGTGCTTCGATATGCTCGATCATGAGCTGATCATCAAGGCGTTTCGACGGCGTGTGGCAGACAGCAGCATACTGAACTTACTGAGACAGTTTCTGCAAAGTGGGGTGATAGTGAGCGGTCAATGGGAAGCGACTCGAGTCGGCAGTCCACAAGGTGGGGTGATCAGTCCGCTGATCGCTAACGTCTATCTTGATGAATTTGATCAGGAAATGAAGCGACGTAACCACCGTATTGTGCGCTATGCGGATGATATCCTTATTCTGTGTGGCTCACGGGTGGCAGCCGAGCAAGCCCAACGAGTGGCGACTCAGCTACTGGAAGGTGATCTTAGACTGAAAGTGAATGAGCGGAAAACGCACCTCGCGCACAGCGACGAGGGTGTTAAGTTCTTGGGTGTAGAAATCAGTACGCATTACACCCGTATCCAAGAAAAGAAGCTCATCTCACTTAAAACACGAGTAAAAGCACTGACGAAACGTAACCGAGGCAGTCAACTTAGCCGAATAATCAGCGAGTTGAACGCGGTACTACGTGGATTCGGTTATTACTTTAGGATTGCTAACAGTAGTCGCGAATACGTCAAACTAATGCAGTGGATCCGGCGCCGGTTGCGCTGTATCCAGTTGGTGCATTGGAAACGTCCGACTCGCCTGCACAAACGACTGCGGCAGCTGGGATATAAAGGACGTTTTAAGCGTATCAAGATGGGATCATGGCGAAGCTCAGCGAGTCCGCTTGCGAGTTACGCGATGCCAAATGCATGGTTCGATGAGAAAGGCTTGTTTAATCTGACGAGGATTAAGACAGGTCAACTCGCCTTGATATATTAAGAGATAAAAGTATGCAGGAGCCGTATACGAGGTCCGTACGTACGGTTCTGTGGGAGGGATGAGGAGTAATCCTCACCCTACCCGATGTTTTTTGTAGGCGAACGCTTGCTCTCGCATTTCGCCGCAGGTGGAACGATTTAAACTATCGACACCAAACCCTTTTTTCGCCACGGAATACACGGAAGAACACGGAAAAATAGAGATCAGATCTGAAAAGGACCTTTAATGGTAAGGGCTAAAACAAAGCTTTAAGCCGTCAGCTGTACGCTATAAGTTAAATATAAGTCCTCGATCCTGTGACCTTTGTAGGCTGCCGCTTTAGCTGGCAGTCCCGCCTCAGCGGGATTTTAAAATATTTTTCGCAACGGATGAACGCGCAACCCAAGCAAAAGTGATAGGCGAAATAAAGACTGAATATGCAGGCGGTTTGGGTGTTTAACTTGGTGCTTGGCGCTATCTTCCATGATCACTTAATATTCCCCATCGTTGCTAAGCTTGTGTCAGCGGAATACTTCTCTAAGTTGAGGGCGTAATGATGACCAAACATATCGAAATTAAACATCATGGGGCCGTGTTGGGTGTTACCGGCTCTTGTCATGAGTTACGGGTAGGGGACTCGGGAATATTAATTGATTGCGGCTTGTTTCAAGGTACGGACTACCGAGAAGACTTGGATATAGACTTTGAAATTGAGCACATTCGCGCACTTGTGGTAACTCATGTGCATGTGGATCATGTGGGGCGCATTCCATATTTGTTGATAGCCGGTTTTAAAGGTCCCATTTTTTGCACCGAGCCCTCGGCCCAGCTGTTGCCCACGATGCTGGAAGATGCGCTCAAGTTTAATGATAAGTACAGCAAGCAGCAGGATAAGCAAATATTAAAGCAGATGAAGCGCCAAATTCGGCCGCTCCCTTATGAACAGTGGCAGTCACTGCTGGGCACCGACATCAAGTTCAGGTTTCAGCATGCAGGGCATATTTTAGGCTCGGCCTATGTGGAGTGTGAAGCCGCGGGGCAGCGGGTTATTTTTAGTGGTGATATCGGTGCGCCACACTCGCCACTCATCATGGAAGCGACACCGCCTACGCGCTGTGATGTCTTGGTGCTGGAAAGCACCTATGGCGATATGGATCACGAAAGCCGAGTCGATCGGCGCTTGCGCTTGAAGTCGGAGATTGAACAGTCCTTTGCCGATGGCGGCACTGTCTTGATACCGGCTTTTAGCTTGGGGCGCACCCAAGACTTATTATATGAACTGGAAAGCATCATTCACGATTTTGGCCAAGACTTGGCGGCACCTAATGTGCCCTGGAATAAGCTAAACATTATCCTCGACTCGCCGTTGGCGATCAAAATTACCGAGCTGTATCGCAGTTTAAAATCCTACTGGAATGAAGATGCGCGCAAGGTGCTGAAACAAGGTCGCTATCCGCTGGCGTTTGATCAGTTAACCATCGTAGATAGCCATGAAGATCACTTGATCTGCGTTGAAAATATCACCAACTCCGATAAACCCGCGGTGGTCATTGCCGGCTCCGGCATGTGTGCCGGCGGACGCGTGGTCAACTATTTAAAAGCGCTATTAGACAACCCGCACAACGATATAATCTTTGTCGGCTTTCAGGCCGAAGACACTCCAGGACGAGTGATAGTAGAAAGTGGACCGCGCTTTGGTGAGGCAGACGAGCCTGATGAATACGCTTGGGTAGAATTAGACGGTGAGCGTTTTGAAATTAACGCCCAAATACACAAGCTAAACGGCTACTCGGCCCACGGCGGACAAACTGACTTAATCAACTTTGCGATGGCTATCGATCCACCACCTAAGCAAATTCGCTTAGTGCACGGCGAAACCGACGCCAAACTTGCCTTGCAGGCCAAGCTGCAAGCAATGATGTCAAGCGTTGAGGTAGTGATCCCGCTTACTGAGGATGTTGGATAAAGGTTGTCGGATAAGAGCAAGCTGTAGAATGAAAATTGGCGCCCTAATGGAAGGGCGCCAATAATGCGGCGGTGAAACTACGCCAAAGAGAAGTCGATAGTATGAACGTTGCTTAGATTAAGACTCTGTTTTGCTTGCCATAAATCGTAATTGTCTTGCATGGTTAGCCAGCTTTCAGGCGTGCGGCCTAGAGTTTTTGAAAGTCGCAGCGCCATTTCAGGAGAGACGGCACTGGTCCCTTTTAACACGCGATTTAATGTTGAAGCGGCAACATCAAGCTGCTTTGCTACAAAGCGACAACTATAGCCAAATGGTTCCATATAAACATGATGGATAAACTCACCTGGATGTGGGGGGTTATACATAGACATTAATGATAATCCTCATAATTTAGAATGTATGCATTACCATCAACAAACTCGAAAGTAACACGCCAGTTGCCGTTAACTGTAATTGACCAGACTCCATTTCTATCTCCTTTTAAAGGGTGAAGATTAAAACCGGGTAAATTCATGTCATCGATAATGCTTGCGGTGTCAATAGCAGCCAATTGCATCCTTAGCTTGCTCTCATGTTTAACCTGAATACCTGCTTTACTGCCTGTCTCAAAGAACTTCTTAAGGCCTTTGTGCTTGAATGTTTTAATCATGCATCGAGTGTAGCGTGTTGCGCACCGGTGCGCAATGCTGTTGCGTTGTGGTCGGTGAACAACGCGGTACTTAAGAACAGGTTACGGTCACGACTCCACGACCCGAGTGGGAGTGTTTTTTAGTCGCTTGTAACTATTTATCTTCAGTTATTGTTTTAATGACCTTGGCTGGAACACCCGCCACTAGGGTATTGGCTGGCACGTCTTTAGTGACTACGGCGCCGGCGGCCACCACCGCGTTTTCTCCCACCGTCACACCGGGCAATATGGTCACTCCCACACCTAACCAAGCGTTCTTTTTGATAACAATGGATTTAAGGTCAAGGTCTTTTCTTTGCGAGGGAGCTAACGGATGATTTTCTGTAATCAGGCTTACCTTTGGGCCTATCTGAACATTATCTTCAATGGTAATTCCGCCCATATCCAGAAAGCTGCAATCGTGGTTGATAAACACATTACGGCCCATTGTTATGTGTTGACCAAAGTTGGTATAAAACGGCACAAAGATGATGGTGCTGGTATCTATCTGGCTTTTAATGATTTCACTCAAACGGCCTCTGCTTTGATTCACATTAGTTGAACTATTCAGCTCTGCTGATAACTTGATGGTTCTGGATATTTGAGCCCAGACCTTTTTCATTTCCGGATCATCGTTTGCAATGACACCGCCAGCAAGCATTCTGTCGAAAATTCCAGTGTGATCCTTACTCATCAACTTATGTTCGCTCATAAACGGAGATGTCCTGTTAGTGTCTCTATAAAGCTAGGGCAAAGAGTCTACTCCACCGGCCCGTTTCGAGCCAATCACACTCACCATGTCAGCTCATTGCGAGCAGAGCGAACAAGCTGATATTTTCACACACCAAGCACTAGGAATGGAGTAATATCAACAGCAGGGCACTCCCCTTCTTTATGTTCCCCAAGTTCACACTTCAATGGAGCAACCATGAAAACTAAAATCATGTTAGCACTGACTACTGCGACTTTTGCATTCACCGCACATGCTGCCCAAGACCCGATTCCAGATCTTATTTTTGTGCCGGATAATGCCCAGGTGGTTGAAGCCGAAAAGAAATGGTTTGGCGGCTTTGAATTGGAAGCAAACATACCAGATGGCACCTTGCTTGTTATTAGTGAGCAGGTGAAAGCCTTCTACACCGATAAGGGTTTTGAGCTTAGCCGCGAAGAGGCCGATGACGACGACGTTGAGCTGCTGTTCGTTAAAGAGCAAGAGAGTGTTGAAGTAGACATCGAGTTAGAACATAACGACATCATCGAATACAGCGTCGATTACGAAACCAAGTAACGGCGGCAGTGTAAAAGTTGCAAGAAAAAGGGTTAGCTTAGCTAACCCTTTTTTGTGTCTGAGATTTATCTGTTAGCCATATTTGGCGATAGTTAGCTTAGCGTTATTTAAGCTGGCGTGGGTTAGACGGGATAGCGTGCAATTACCGCCAAATCGTGGCCGCCTGGAATATCCTGTTTGCGAACCGCCATGACCTTGGCACCGGTGCGCAAAGCACGACAGGTGATTTCATCGACGATGCCATAATTCATCGCATCGCTCTCGGCATCAAAGATAACTTCTCCTGTTTCATCGTCAACAAAGCCATCGACGACGCCGTCAATATCAACCAGCAATCGTTCGATACCGCCGAAGGTGGCGAGCCGTGCCGCACTGGAAATATCAGTCGTGGTGCGGTTTTGGCCGGTGCGATCTTCAAACAAACGATGAAAGTTAGCAATAATGCTGGCGTAATGGGCGTCGAGTAGCGGTCGGGCCGCGGTTTCTAAGTTTGCTTCGCTTAAGTGTTCAGGGTTACCCGCAATAATGTCTGGTAATACGGTAGTTGAACTTAGTGAGCGGAACAAAGAGGCTAACGGCTTGGTTGATGCTAACAGTAATGGATGTTTGCTATGCGTCAGTATCGGCCTAAGTGCCGCATTAATTTTGCGCACATAGTTGGTCAAATAGGCTTTTTGTCCTGGTCCACCAGGGCGGTGGCCGCTGCCCTTAAAATCTTTGTCGATTAGCTTATTAGTGGCATCTGCTGCATCGGTGGGTAGATTGGGTACATCAACGACCCGAGCTGGAGCATCAGGAGATATTTCGATGAGTCGTACGGCATTTTCTGACAGCGCTAAAATATGTGCGGCATGGCGAAAGGTAATCGCGCGTAGTAGCGGTTTAAGATGGAAGCGATCAGACACTTCAACAATATCGCTGAGCTTGTTCGCCAAGCGGTAGGTACGCAGTGATACTGGTGTGGCCAGAATTGCCAGACTGTTGGTTTGATGTTCCCAGAATACGTCATCGGCTAACAGGTCATCAAATTGATCTTGTAATGCTTGAATATGTTGTCGTTTATCGAAGCCGGTGGCTTCAAGCTGGGTAATGGCCTTTTTGAATAGGCTATTAAGATGAGTGCGACTCTGCTTACTCTCGCGGCTAAGCGGCGAGGTTGACAGGTAGATTGAGATGCAGGCATCAGAGCGCATCAGGTTGAGATCACCGATTTCTTCGGTACTAGGCATGTCCACGTAATACATTTAAAGCCCCTTGTAAGTCCAAGTTCTCGACTGTCCAACATAGCACATGGGGCCGCGGAATAAACACCTACACTTATCTTTGCGTGCGAGCCGTCAATTTTTAAATTTTTCCTAAACTTGCTCATGCTGAAACTCGTACACATCTGATATTTGTAGCAATATTAGCGGATCAAAGGTGTCAGATTAACTCGATGAACCGAACACGGTTTTGTGTTGTCCAAACAAGTCTGGGAAGTCGGCCATCAGGTCGGCTTTCATCTTGAAGTCTAAAGAGGGGACACATCATGAAAAAGACTGCATCAGCTCACTGGGAAGGCGACCTTAAAAAGGGCAAAGGTACTATCTCGACCCAGAGCGGCGCTTTGAAAGAAAATCCTTATGGTTTCAATACTCGTTTTGAAGATGCACCCGGTACCAATCCGGAAGAGTTGGTTGGTGCGGCCCATGCCGGTTGCTTCTCTATGGCATTTTCTATGTTGCTGGGCCAAGAAAACTTTACCCCAGACAGCATCGACACCAAAGCCACGGTCACGCTAGAAGAACAGAGTGATGGTTTTGCCGTAACCGCGATACATCTAGAAATGACCGCGCGCATTCCCGGTATCGATCAGGCCAAGTTCGATGAAATAGCCGGTAAAGCCAAGGTGGGCTGCCCTATATCCAAGCTACTTAATGCTGACATTACGCTAGACGCCACGCTACAAAGCTAACGCGCACAGGGTGCCTCAGGCGAGGCACCCGTATTTTCTCGTTCCCACGCAATACCTGCAGATCTCAGTCTTTTGTCGCCGCCGCTTTAGCTGGCGGGACTGCGGAGCTTAGGCCGCGATCTAATACCAATCGCACTAAATAAATAGTCTGCTTTTATTTCCTATAAAGGTCGTGTCAATGGCCTACTCCACCGACACGCTTTGGGCTAATGACACTCACCGTATCAGCCTATAAAGGGCACTACTCTTTCGACTCGCAACCACTTAACATGAGTGTCAATGTGAGCCAGTGGATAACAGTGACAGAAAGGGATGTGCTCGATGATAAAGTTTCAACAGCTCAACGCTTTTAAGGCCGTTTATGAGCTTGGCACCATGATGGCGGCATCGGCGCATATTCATGTTACCCAGCCGGCCATCAGCCGACTGGTGGCAAGCCTTGAGCATCAGCTTGGTTTTGCCTTGTTTCAGCGCATACGGGGGCGGCTGGTTCCCACCGACAAGGGGCGGGCCTTCTATCAGGAAGTAGGCAAGGCGTTCTTGGCACTAGAACACCTTGAACACAGTGCGCGAGACATTGCCGAGCAGCATCATGGCAGCCTGCACATCACCGCCTTTCCCATGCTGTCCAACAGCTTTCTGCCGGCGATTCTCGGGCATCTGATGCGAGAAACCCCCGGGCTCAAGGCGTCGCTGAAGAGCTATCGCTCGGAAGAGGTGCTCAGGCGCACCGAGATCCAGTCTTGTGATCTGGGCTTCGCCGATACCGAGATAAACAGCGACAGCGTGACGGCCATTCCGGTGTGGGGAGATTGCGTTTGTATTGTTGCAGCGGACAGCAAATTGGCAACGGCGGCCTATCTGACGCCGGCAGATCTGTCTGGGGTACCTTTTATCCGTTATGAAAACAGCGATTCGGCCCAGCAGGTACTGGATAGGGAGCTACAACAAGCCGGCATCCATAGCCTAGATGTCGTTGAAGTCTCTTTCGCCTCGGTCGCGGCATTGTTGGTGGCCGAAGGGGTGGGCGTGGCGGTGGTCGACCCCTTTACCGCCCTGCATGCGCAGCGCAGCGGCTTGAACATCGTTATTCGCGACTTTAAACCGCGTATTCCCTATCGGTTCCAGATCCTCTATCCCGCCTTTCGTCCGGTATCCGACTTGGCGCGTGCCTTTGTTGACTCCCTTTTCAGCCAGGCTGAGGCCGCCGGGATCCTGTTGCGTTGTGATCCGAGTGACAAGCTATAACATTTGATCATACCTTGTGTGGCAAACGGCATTGGCCTCCGGCGACAGACGCACCTATAAATTGAGCACTGACAAGCGTCTGTCACCGATGACAAGGAGTGCATGATGAAAATGAAGATAATTGGCCTGGCTGCAGCGAGCATAATGATCGCAGGGCCGGTGAGTGCCAAGGAGTGGAAGCAGGTGCGGGTTGCGGTGGAAGGAGCCTATCCCCCTTATAGCTGGACGACCACGGAGGGGGAACTGAAAGGGTTTGATATCGACATGGCCAACGCCCTTTGCGAGCAGATGCAGGTAAAATGTACCCTGGTCACACAGGAATGGGACGGCATGATCCCCTCGTTGCTGTCGCGAAAGTTTGACGCCATCGTCGCCTCCATGTCAATTACCGAGGAGCGCAAGCTCAAGGTCGACTTCACCGATAAGTACTATCAGATTTCGTCCCGCTTCGTAGCAAAGCAAGGAACCGAACTCAGTTTTGACAAAACGGGTCTTAAAGGAAAGTCAGTGGGCGTACAGGGCTCCAGCACCCATGAAAAATACGTCGAAGATAATTTTGAGGGGGTAGATATCAAACGTTACGGCTCTCCTGAAAATGCCTTTCTGGATCTGATTTCCGGTCGTGTCGACCTGGTGTTCAACAACATTCCGGCCATTGAAAGTGGGTTGCTGGAGAAGGAAAAGGGCGGCGACTTCGCTTTTACCGGTCCGCTCATTACCGACAAGCAATGGTTTGGTGAGGGGGTAGGCATTGCGGTTCGCAAGCAGGATGATGCGCTGCGCGAAAAATTAAATGATGCCATTAAGGCCATCCGTAGCAACGGTGTCTATCAGCAAATTCAGGACAAGTATTTCGATTTCGATATCTATGGTGGCTAAATAAAGGTGGCTAAGCATGAGGGATAGCCGGGTAGTCGTTATCGGCGGTGGCATGGTGGGGGCGGCGCTAGGTTATGGCTTGGCTCGGCAAGGCATAGAGACGCTGATGCTGGACGAAGGAGACCAGGGGCTGAGGGCGGCTCGGGGCAATTTCGGACTACTGTGGGTGCAGGGCAAGGGGGCGGACTTTCCGGCCTATGCCCGCTGGACCCTGGACTCCTGCCGATTGTGGCCTGACTTTGCCGCCGAACTGACCGAGCTGACCGGCATCGATGTGCAGTTTATCCAGCGTGGCGGTATTCATTACTGCCTAGATGAGCCGGAGCTAGAAGCCTATCGGCTCGAGCTGGCGCAACAGGCAGCAGTCAGTGACGGTGACTTCGAATTCCAGTTTCTAAACCACGGGCAGCTGGCTAGGCTGGAGCCCCATATCAACGTTAATATTCCCGGTGCTTGCTACTCGCCCAACGACGGTCACGTTAACCCGCTGTATCTGCTGCGCGCCCTGCAGGCGGGCTTTCTGGCTAAAGGTGGCCACTACCGACCTCGTCATCATGTACTGAACATAGAAACCACCCATAATGGCTTTGTGCTGCATACGGAGCAGGGGCCGATACGGGCCGAGCAGTTGGTGCTGGCGGCGGGGCTCGATAATCATCGGCTGGCGCCCATGGTCGGCTTGTCGCAGCCTCTGACTCCCCAGCGGGGTCAGCTATTGATCACCGAACGCTTGCCCAAATTACTGAATTATCCGTCCATCTACCTGCGCCAGACTGGGGAGGGGTCGATCCAGATTGGTGATTCATCCGAGCAGGTCGGTCTGGATGACGGCAATACCCCGCAGGTGATGGCGCAGCTGGCCCGGCGCGCCATTTCGTTGCTGCCCGCATTGCGTCACCGGAACATAGTGCGAGGCTGGGGAGCACTCCGGGTGATGAGTCCGGATGGGTATCCGGTGTATGAGCAAAACCTGACTCAGGGGCCGCGGGCCCATGCTTTTAGCTCTCACAGCGGCGTTACTCTGGCGGCGGTTCATGCCCTGACGCTGGCTCCCATGCTGATGGCCCCTCGTTTAAGCCCGTTACTGGATGCCTTCACTCCTCAACGATTCAAGGATTAAGCCATGTTTAAGGATGTCAGCCGGCAACCGCGCCCCTTACAGACCTTTTATGTTGACGATCAACCCCAGCAGATACCCGCCGGCTATACGGTTGCCGCCGCCTTGCTGGCGCTCGGCTACAAGAGCAATCGCGCCAGCCCAGTTTCCGGCAGTCCGCGTGGCCCTTATTGCATGATGGGGGTCTGTTTTGAATGTTTGGTGGAAATCGACGGCATCCCCAATCGACAGGGGTGTTTGACCGAGGTGCAGCCGCAGATGCGCGTTCGTTTGTCCTTGTCGAAAGAGCAGGAACCAGGAGAGGAGGTCGATAATGGATGCTGATCTGGCCATTGTCGGTGCAGGGCCGGCGGGCATGGCGGCGGCCATTGAGGCGGGTCGTTTGGGCTTAAAGGCGGTACTGCTGGACGAACAACCCCGAGTTGGCGGGCAGATTTATCGCAACATTGGTCAGCCCTCAATGGCCAACCCACGCATTCTGGGGCCCGACTATTATGCAGGGCGTACGCTGGCTGACGACGTTGCCAACAGCGGCTGTCGTTATTTGTCGAATACTCAAGTTTGGCAGCTCGACCGCGATGGCCGGGTGTATTACAGCCGAGAAGGCAAGGCCGCCTCAATACAGGTGCGTCAGGTGATGATTGCCAACGGTGCTCAGGAACGGCCCTTTCCCATCCCCGGCTGGACTCTGCCCGGGGTCATGACCGCCGGATCAGCGCAAATACTGCTAAAAAACCCAGGCCTAGCGGCCGACGGCGCCGTGTTTGCCGGCTGTGGGCCCTTGCTATATCTGGTGGTGTGGCAATATTTGCAGGCCGGGGTCAAGGTGAAGGCGTTGCTGGATACCACGCCAGCTGCCAACTATCGTCAGGCCCTTGGTGCGCTGGACGGTGCCCTGCGCGGGGCTGGGTATCTGTGGAAGGGACTGAAACTGCTGCGAGACATTCGCGCCGCCGGCATTCCCTTTGTACGCGGGGTGACCGAGCTGGCTGCCTGCGCCGAAGACGGCGTGTTGAGCCGAGTGACCTATAAAGCCGGCGGGCGGCAGCAGCATCTTGAAACCGAGCAACTGTTCTTACATCAGGGTGTGGTGCCCAGTGTGAATCTAGCCATGGCCAGCGGCTGTGAGCACGAATGGAGCGAACAGCAACTGTGCTGGCAACCGGTGCTGGATGACTGGGGGCAAAGCTCGCAGCCGCACATTCGCATTATCGGTGATAGCGGGGGCATAGGTGGCGCCTTGGCGGCGGCGCTAAAAGGGCGGCTGGCGGTACTGCAGCTTGCCCATACTCTGGGCCGTCAAACCTCGGCCGAGCGCGACGATAGTGCTAGCCCGCATCGTCGTCAGTTGAAGCGGGAAACGGCTTTTCGTCGTTTTATCGACCGGCTTTATCGGCCATCCGACGCCCTGCGCTTGCCCGAGAAGGACGAGGTGCTGGTGTGTCGTTGTGAGGAGGTGAGCCTAGGCGACATTCGCCGTGCCGTCCATCAGGGTTGCATGGGGCCCAACCAGCTGAAAAGCTTTACCCGCTGCGGCATGGGGCCCTGTCAGGGGCGCCAGTGCGGGCTGGTGGTCTCGGAGCTGATGGCCAAATTGCAGGGGCAAGCAGTAGAGCAGGGCGGCTATTACCGCCTACGCGCCCCAGTAAAGCCCCTGACCTTGAACGAGCTGGCCAGTCTAGATGAGCCTTCAGAGCCGGTTAAAGACCGGCCAGCTTAACCAACCAATTTCTCACTCTCACGGTCCTGTGGGAGTGTTTCAATAACCCATTATCTGGTTGGCATTAGGGTAATTTCGCGGATATCGCATCTGGGATTGGCAGAAATCGCATACACCACCGCATCCGCGATATCGTTGGGGTCTAATTTGTCCGGTTTGGCTTCATCAAAAAAGGGCGTGTTAACCATGCCCGGGCAGATGGTGGTACAACGACCATTCCATTCGGCCATTTCGGCTGCTAAATTTTGGCCGAATCCGTAAGCAAACCATTTAGTGGCGCCATACACGGATCCTTTCAGGGTTATCTTGCCGGCAACGGAGCTGGTAATAATAAAGTGGCCCTGGGTTTCTTTTAACGAGGCCAAGCTGGCTTTTGCAGTAAACAATAACGCATTGATATTGACGTCCAGCATGGTTTTCCATTCATCTGGGTCGCCATTTTCGATGCCTGGAGCGTTAACACCGGTGCCGGCATTAGCGAACACCACATCAATTCTGCCAAATTTCTGTTTGGCCTTTTCCACCACGTTTTTTATCTCATCCAGTTTGG
This sequence comes from Oceanisphaera ostreae, assembly GCF_042676125.1. Taxonomy (NCBI): domain Bacteria; kingdom Pseudomonadati; phylum Pseudomonadota; class Gammaproteobacteria; order Aeromonadales; family Aeromonadaceae; genus Oceanisphaera; species Oceanisphaera ostreae. Next base: position 1,004 of record NZ_JBHTJS010000041.1, on the reverse strand, counting down.
ATGCGTCTGCCGTTACCGCCAACACTTTGTCGTCACCCCAACGTTTGACTATTTCATTGAGTTTGTCGGTACTTCTCGCCGTAATAACGACTTTGTGTCCCGCTTCAATTACTTTATCAACGGTGGCCGCTCCTATGCCGCTAGAGGCGCCGGTGATCAGTACAATTTTTTCATTTTTCATGGTGTGTATCCTCGATTCAGCGGAGTTTAGCCAGTTCACTTTAGCTCTATATAGCCACTAGGTTAAGTCCTGTCATGTGCTGGTCGGTGGAGCAGATCCCTGCATCCGACCCTATGTTATGGAGTTGCCCGCGGGTAGATGTAATCGGCAAGTCTGAGCATGAGGTGATATTAAATGTAAGGGCGGTCAACTTTACTTTACAGGTCACCGCCTTTTGTAGCCGCCGCTTTAGCCGCGGGACTGCGTAGCAGGATGATTTTTATAGCAGATAAATTAAATAATGAATCTGCTTTGCTGCTCAGTTTAAAGGCCGAATAAAGGGCCTACTCCACCGACTCGCTCAAGCACATCCATGTGCCGCTCAAACACGTGACATCCCTGTCATGTGATGGTCGGTGGAGCAGATCCCTCCATCCGACCCTATGTTATGGAGTTGCCTGTAGGTAGAGGTAATCGATGTATCAGTGACTAAAATACAGAGACAGCCGAGATCTTTAAATGGATAGAACGCCCCTGCAGGTTAATGAAATGTTACATTTCTATTTATTGTTCAGTAAAGTTAATATTTTCGATATTTAAAATTGTATCGAGAAAATAATTTTGGCTTGCAATTTCCTTTCATGTGCGTCAAGTTCTGGTTTGAAAGAGCTAAATGACACCCTTTATATATTAAATACAAAGAAAATTAAACTGCTGATCTGATTGTCACAAGTTAATAAACAGACCTTGGATGTACGGCTAAAAAATAAAATCTTCCGTAAGCGCCCTTAAATCAGCATCTATTAACCCAACTTATCCAGCATCACACTAATACCTCTCATTT
>NZ_JBHTJS010000040.1:0-57967 GCF_042676125.1 Oceanisphaera ostreae | reverse complement strand
CGTTTTACTGTGTTTAACGTAACCGAAGTGTTTGGCTAACTCGGGTGTATCCGCAGTGCGAAATTGCGTGCCGTCGACTGAATAAAGTCGAAGTCCATGCCAGGTATCCTTACCGTCTTCTTCTGCAATCCAACGCGCAGCCGTGAGGTTAAACAAGGCGGCTAATGGCTCGCTAGTCAGACGTTGTCTAGCTTGGGGAATGGCGCTGGGCGCGACGGACTCTCCCAGCTTATTGGTCAGTTGAAGATCTAACTTGTCCACCACATCACTAATTGAACGGTCACGAAATAATCCCATGGCGATAACCAGCCAGACTACCAGCTCGGCGGGGAGCTTTCGCCGCCTGACACTCGCTTTATCCGTTTGCTCTAGCGCGGTATGAATCCAGTCTAAAGGAAGGTGTTTGTGGAAGGTCGATAACGACTCAGGAACGGCAAATGTATCAGTGTCGAGTAACCAGTGAGCAAGCAAAAAAATACCCTCATACCATATGGTGATGAGGGTATTCTGACGCCGTATAAGGATCGGTCAACCGATCGCCAAAATTTCTTAACTGATCGGTGTTAGCCCACGGGCTGCCCTTTTTTATGCGTGTGCGGCGTAAATAGTGAGGCGTGAGGAGAAATGACAGCGCCGGGCGCCAAGCTAGCTCAGAATACCGCTCTTAGACTTTAGCCGTCATACTGGGCTCGCCCCAGTATCTCGCTTTTTAATGTTTTTCTTTAACTTACGGCTTACGGCTGCAGGCTTACCGCTCCCCGCAGGGGGCTGAGATCCTGACGTGCGTCAGGAAGACGGCTAAGGGACAACGCCGAGCGCCAAGCTTAACAAAAGATGGTGTGTGTATTGTCCGCTTCACTCTTCACCCTTCACATCACCCCAACAACAACTTATGTAATTGCTGCAATGAGCTGACTTCATAGTGGGGGCGTATGCCTTCGGGCGTGGGCTTGCCGGCACTATTGAGCCAGCAGGTATCAATACCGGCGTTAAGGCCGCCTAAAATATCCGAATGGGGGTTATCGCCGACCATCAAGATCTGCTCTTTGGGTGGGTGGCCCATTTTCTTAAAGGCATGCTCAAAAATAGCGGCGTCCGGTTTGGCCACGCCTACCTGTTCAGAAATTATCAGCGTATCAAATGCTTGCTGCCAACCGGCGCGGGCTAGGCGGGTGTGCTGCATAGACGTGAAGCCGTTGGTGATAATACCAAGCTTAGCTTTGCCGGTTAGTGCGGCGATTAACTCAAGCGCACCGGGCAGGGGCGGGCAAACTTCTGCCATAGCGGCCAGAAAGTCGCTATTTAACCGTTGAGTAGAAACTGCCAGCCGCTCGGCCCAACTCTTAAAGCGCTGATGTTGCAATTGTGCGGCGTTGATGGCGCCATTTTGATAGTTCACCCACAGTGGCGCACTTAAAGCCTGATAGTGCTGGTAGTCGACAGCCGTGAATTCAACGCCAAAAGTGGCGAACATGCGCGTTAACCCGGCAAAAGCATCGAAGTGAAATAAAGTTTCGTCGGCATCGAACAGGATCCATGAATAGCGCATAGCATGATTACTCCGGCGTTGTTGCGGTGCTAGTGAAAAAATAGCTAGTTTAGGGACTCTGGGCGCGTAAACACAACCACTAATAACCGATTAAAGATATTTATGCTGGCTTGGGCTTAATCGATTTTTGTTTTACAGTAAGCGCTTTTTAATGCAACTAATCCCATTAACGGCAACATGAGGCACACGATGGATCTTTCTAACTGGCTGGCGCTGGTCACCATTTGTACGGTCGGCGCCATGAGCCCAGGCCCCAGCCTTGCAGTGGTAATGCGTAACACCATGCGGGGCGGACAAAGCCATGGCGTGTTAACGGCACTCGGCCATGGTGCCGGTGTGGGCTTATACGCCTTAATGACGGCATTAGGGCTGGCGCTGATTATTGCTAACCATCCGTTGTTGTTTGATGTTATTCGTTATGGCGGCGCGGCTTTTCTGGCTTGGTTGGGCATTAAGGCCTTGCTGGCAAAAGCAAGCCCTGAGGGTGATACCACTGCCGTTCATCATATTGCTGGTCGGCAAGGAGCATTTGAAGGTTTTATGGTAGCGTTTTTAAACCCCCAGTTGGCCATCTTCTTTGTCGCGCTGTTTAGTCAGTTTGTGCATGCCGACACCGACTGGCAGCAAAGCAGTATTATGATGCTGACTGCCGGGGGAATAGACGCGGCTTGGTATGTGTTGGTCGCATTAGTGTTATCGCGAGGGCCGGTATTAGCATGGCTAAAAGCCAAGTCGATTTGGCTCGACAGGCTCAGTGGTATTGTGCTGTTAGCGCTGGCACTTAAAGTGGTGTGGTAAGTCAGATTACCTGGTTGTTTGTTAACCCGAGCCGGTGTTTTTGGTTGTGCGCTAGATCAAAGTTTGGTAGCCTAATAACGCAAATTAATGTGTTTTGTGAACAATAATTAGAACAACATTCGGAGCAATAAGATCCAATTCAGGGTCGATTCGTCTCTCATCATTGTTATCCGCTAGGACCAAACAGTTGAATCCAATGTCATATTTTACGCTTGCTGATAGCTGGCACGACTTAGCGTCGTTGTCACAAATCGGCTTGGATGGCGTGGGTATGATCAGTGTGGTGATGATGTTAGAAGTGATCAGTGAATGTCTATTATCCTGGACCGGTTTGTCTGGCGATGTGTTTGAATATCAAGCCCAGCTCAGCGACTTACTGCCATTTGAAACCATTAAAGCTATTATTCTTACTAGTTTGCTCGTCTTTATGCCCCTATTACTGCGGTGGTTATTACTGCTGTTGTATCTGCTGCTGCAATCGCTGCATTGGCCGCGCTTAACCTCCGTTAAGCCGAATTTTGACTCTCCACTCCCGCAATACTGTGTACTGCGCACCGCTCACGGTTGCCGCGCTCCCCCTTTGGCCCGCTCTGGGTTCTAACACTCTTTAGGTTCAATTGAGTTCTCTTGCTGATGCTTGCTACTGGTTATTTCCCAGTTAGTTAACGCAGTAAAGCCCTGTTGACGCCCGCATTTGAGTGTTTGCCCCATATTGGGTCTCCGTGTTGTTAGTGACTGCGTATTTGCCTTTTTTGGGCTCATGCTCCGCGAATTTTGCTCATTAATCTGCACGGATACCCCTCATGGTCTTGTCGCTTGGCGATAAGGTAATTCCTTAAGGAATAGGGGAAGGGTTCTTGTTTATGCAAAACCTAGTTATACAAAACCTGCTTGGTCGAAACCTGTTTAGTCGAAATAAAGTATTTCGACATCTAAAAACTGCGCTGTTTGCCGGTGCGAGCGCCATGTTGTTGGCCGGTTGCCAAGGCGGCGTACTTGATCCTAAGGGCCAAGTAGGCGTCGACGAAAAGCACCTGATCGTGGTTGCCACGCTCTTGATGTTAATTGTGGTGGTGCCGGTTATTTTTATGACGCTGTTTTTCGCGTGGAAATATCGCGAAGGCCGCACTCAGGAAATCTATGCGCCTAAGTGGTCGCACTCCACCAAAATCGAGTTAGTGGTGTGGATTATTCCTATCATTATCGTGGTTATTTTAGGCGTCATTACCTGGCGTTCTACTCATGATCTGGACCCTTACAAGCCGCTGGTGCATGAGAAAGATCACATCACAGTGGAAGTGGTCTCACTGAACTGGAAGTGGTTGTTTATCTATCCAGAGCAGGGTGTGGCTTCGGTGAATGAGTTGGCGTTTCCGACCGATGTACCGGTGGAATTTAAGATAACGTCTGACACCACCATGAACTCGTTTTTCATTCCGCAACTCGGCGGCCAGATTTACTCCATGGCCGGTATGGAAACCAAACTGCACTTAATTGCCAATGAAGCAGGCACCTACGACGGCTACTCCGCCAACTACAGCGGCGAAGGCTTCACCGGTATGCAGTTTAAAGCCATAGCCACGCCAGATGAGGCCGGTTTTGATGCCTGGGTAAACAAGCTCAAACAAGCACCTGACAGCCTGAGTCCTGCTACATATAAGCAACTAGCCAAACAGAGTGAAAATAATCCGGTGCACTATTACGGCCAGGTTAGTTCAGACATGTTCCACCACATCTTGCATCAATTTATGCACGGCCATCACGGCAGCGAACAGGCTGCAAATGATGCCCCCGCTATGCACGCTATGAACGATGAGATGACCATGGAGACTGAAAAATAATGTCCTTACTAGGAAAACTCACATTAGACGCCGTGCCGTATCATGAGCCAATTATCATGATTACGCTGAGCGTGGTGGCAATAGCCGCCATGGTGATTGCCTTTTTGGTAACCAAATATAAGAAATGGACCGTATTGTGGCGCGACTGGATCACCTCGGTGGACCATAAGCGTTTAGGTATTATGTATATCATTCTGGCGTTCGTGATGTTGGTGCGCGGCTTTGCCGATGCCCTCATGATGCGGGCCCAATTAGCGCTATCGACCAATGGTGCCGATGGCTACTTGCCGCCTGAGCATTACGACCAAATCTTCACCGCCCACGGTGTCATCATGATCATCTTTATGGCCATGCCATTTATGATTGGTTTGATGAACATAGTGGTGCCGTTGCAGATTGGTGCTCGCGATGTAGCCTTTCCGTTTTTGAACAACCTCAGCTTCTGGCTGGCGGTGTCCGGTGCGGTACTGGTGAATCTGTCACTGGGTTTGGGCGAATTCGCCAAAACCGGTTGGGTGGCGTATCCGCCGCTGTCCGAGATGGACTTTAGTCCAGGCGTGGGGGTGGACTATTACCTGTGGGCCTTACAGATCTCGGGGATAGGCACCTTGCTGACCGGGGTGAACTTCTTGGTCACCGTATTCAAGATGCGCACCCCTGGCATGAAGCTGATGCAAATGCCGATTTTCACTTGGACCTGTACTTGGGCCAATATCCTGATAGTGGCGTCGTTTCCAATATTGACCGCTGTGCTGGGTATGTTGACGCTAGACCGTTATTTGGACTTCCACTTCTTCACCAATGAAGGCGGTGGTAATGCCATGATGTACATCAACCTGTTCTGGGCTTGGGGTCATCCCGAGGTGTATATCTTAGTGTTGCCAGCATTCGGTATTTTTTCGGAAATCATCTCTACCTTTACCGGTAAGCGTTTGTTTGGTTACACCTCCATGGTTTATGCCAGCGGTGCCATTTCGATCTTGGGCTTTGTGGTGTGGCTGCATCACTTCTTTACCATGGGCTCCAGCGCCAACGTCAATGCCTTCTTTGGCGTGATGACCATGATTATCGCGGTGCCCACCGGGGTTAAGCTGTTTAACTGGTTGTTCACTATTTATCGTGGCCGGTTGCGCATGACGGTGCCTGTGTTGTGGACCTTGGGCTTTATGACCACCTTTACCATTGGTGGTATGACCGGCGTATTGCTGGCCTTGCCCGGTGCCGACTTTGTACTGCATAACAGTCTGTTTTTGATTGCGCATTTTCATAACACCATTATTGGTGGTGCCGTGTTTGGCTATTTAGCCGGTTTTGCCTTCTGGTTCCCGAAAGCCATGGGTTTCCACTTGGATGAAAAGCTGGGCAAGATTTCCTTCTGGTGCTGGCAGATTGGTTTCTACGTGGCCTTTATGCCGCTATACGTGCTGGGCTTTTTGGGCATGACTCGTCGTTTGAACCATACCGATAATCCTGCTTGGAACTTCTGGCTCTATCTGGCCGCTGTGGGTGCGGTGTTTATTCTGGTGGGCATAGCCGTGCAGTTTTATCAGCTGTACAAAGCGTTCCGTGATCGCGAGCTAAACCCTGACTTGACCGGTGACCCTTGGAATGGTCATACCCTTGAATGGTCTACCTCTTCACCGCCGCAGTTTTATAACTTTGCCGAGCTGCCAATGGTGGAAGACATAGACGCCTTCACCGACATGAAAGAAAAAGGCACCGCCTATCAGGCACAAGCTCACTATCAACCGATCCATATGCCGAAAAATACCAGTACCGGTGTGCTGATTGCTGCAGCGATTACTGCCGCGGGCTTTGGCGCTATTTGGCATATTTGGTGGTTAGTGATTGCGAGTCTGGTGGCCAGTTTCGTTATTTTCTTGTGCCGCGCCTATGACAATGACACCGACTATTACGTACAGCCCGATGAGGTTAGCGCCATCGAGTCTGCGCATATACGTAGCCAAATCAAGGAGGCCTGATGCAAGCCGTAGCGATTGATCACACCCAAGTGCAGCAACAAGAGCACTCACATGAGCATCACGACACCAGCGGCAATACGTTGTTTGGGTTTTGGCTCTATTTAATGACCGACTGTTTGTTGTTTGCCTCGGTGTTTGCCACCTATGCGGTGTTGTATATGAACACCGCCGGTGGCCCGTCTGGCAAAGACTTGTTCGACTTAAACTTTGTACTGGTGGAAACCGGCGTCTTGTTGGTCAGCAGTATTACCTACGGCTTTGCCATGTTGGCTGGTCATCACCATAAGCGCGGCTTAACGCTGTTGTGGTTATTGGTGACCTTCACGCTGGGCGCCACCTTTATTGGCATGGAGGTGTATGAGTTTCAACACCTGATCGCCGAAGGTGCGGGCCCAAGCCGCAGCGCCTTCTTGAGTGCTTTCTTTACCTTAGTTGGTATGCACGGCTTGCACGTGACTGCCGGTTTGGTGTGGATGGCCATCTTGATGATAGAGCTGATTGCTAAAGGCACTACGCCACGCACCTTGACGCGTTTAAGCTGCCTGAGCATGTTCTGGCACTTTCTTGATGTGGTGTGGATTTGTGTATTTACCGTGGTCTATTTATTAGGGGCAATGGCATGAGTAATCATCATGATACGGCGGCGGATCACGGCAGTGTATCTTCTTACTTAACAGGCTTTGTGCTGTCGATTTTGTTAACCGCCATTCCATTTTGGGCGGTAATGACCGGGCAAATGAGTAAAAGCCAAACGTTGTTGTTGGTGGTGGGTTTGGCGATAGTACAAATCTTTGTCCACCTTAAGTACTTCTTGCACCTGAGCTTTAAGCTCAACAGCCGCGCCAATACGGTGGCGTTCGTGTTCTCCGCCTTGATTATTATCATGGTGGTGGGCTTGTCGGTGTGGATTATCATTAGCGCTAACGAAATGATGATGTAACCAAAAGAGGATAAGTAGAGTCAGCCAAAGGGTTCACTCCTCCGACACGCCATAAACCCATCCCTGGGGGCTCGGACATGCTATCTGACCGCCAAGGATGGCGGAAATACCGAAATGGCAGGAGCATTTTTCGGTGCTGGCATGTCACGGTCGGTGGAGTAAATCCCTTTGGCTTCCTTGCTGATCCGAGAGTTATTTGCTCTAGGCATTTAAGGTGCCGAAGCAATAAGCTGTTTATGCAACGGGGTAGTTAATCCCAAGGGGCTTTTTATGATTCGGCCTTATCTTAAGGTAACCAAGCCAGGCATCATCATGGGTAACTTGATATCGGTAGCGGGGGGCTTTTTTATGGCAGCCCGCGGCGATATCGACTGGTCGCTAATGTGGGCCACCGTGCTGGGATTGTCGCTGGTGGTCGCTTCTGGCTGCGCCATCAATAACTGTATCGACCGCGATATAGATGTGCATATGCGCCGCACCCGTAACCGAGTAACGGTCACCGGTGAGTTATCCGGCCGTGCGGCGTTAATTTATGGTTTGGTACTGGGTGTGCTGGGCTTTGCGATACTGGCGGTGCGAACCAATGAGGTTGCGGTTGGGTTTGCCGCCTTCGGTTATGCGGTTTATGTGGGGCTATATAGCCTTTGGATGAAGCGCAAATCAGTGTATGGCACCTTAGTTGGTAGCCTGTCAGGCGCAGTGCCGCCAGTGGTGGGTTACTGCGCCGTTACCGGCCAGTTCGACGCCGGTGCCGCCATTTTGCTGCTGATATTTAGCTTATGGCAGATGCCGCATTCTTACGCTATCGCCATTTTTCGTTACGACGATTATGCGGCGGCCAACATTCCTGTGTTGCCGGTGGCCGAGAGTATCGCCAAGGCCAAGCGCCAAATCGTGCTGTATATCGCGGTGTTTTGCTTAGTCACCACGTTATTGCCGCTCAATGGTTATACCGGTCTGACCTTTATGGCCGTGTCGTGTGCTACCAGTTTATGGTGGCTGGCGATGGCTTTTAACGGCTATCGCCGCGGTGCAGAAGAACAGGGCTGGGCACGCCGCGTGTTTGTGTTGTCCATTATTACCATTACCGCGATTAGCGTGACCATGGCGCTGGATTTTAGAGCCGTTCCCGATGCCTTATTGGTGTTGAACCACTAGGGTCAGCAGGCCCTACTTTTCCATGTTTCTCCCTTTGGCCAAAGTAGTTCATCCAACTGCTTTGGCCTTTTTTGTGAGTGACTCATTATTTAGCGCATGGAATGCAGGCCGATCATATTGCTCTCGGTATCTACAACTAGCGCAATAAAGCCGTAAGGGCCAATAGCAAACTTTTCCCGCATTACTTGGCCGCCATTGGCCTGTACTCGACTCGCCTGTTCGGCACAGTCATCACAACTAAAATACACCAAAGTGCCACCACCGCCCGGTGATATGCCATCCATCTTAACGAGGGCTCCGCTGGCACCACAGGCGTTGTCTTCGCCTGGAAACATCCACATCTCGGGCCAATCTTCGGCCATTTTGTCTGCGGGCTCTAGGGTCACGCCCAGCACCGCCTCGTAGAATTTACGCGCCCGCGCCATCTCGGCCACATAAATTTCAAACCACACTACTGAGTTCGTTTTCATGATGCTTGCTCCTCCGTTGTTGTGTGTATTAATTATAGTCGGGCAAAGTTATGGACAATAAAAAACGCCGAAGCGGTTAGGCTTCGGCGTTGTTATTATCGAGCTAAATTAGCAGTTAATTGCAGAACTGCTTACGGTAGTTTAGCGTCTCTGGCGGGATCTTCCCGCTCTTCGTGACGGTCTTTATGCGGAACAATACCTTGCTCATACGCCATAATGTGAGCGACTTTCGGGCCAGTCCAGAGCACGGGTAACAAGAGTAGCGATACCGGTGCTGCGGTGATCACAATAAAGGATTGCAGGGCGTTAATGCCCCCTTCACCCATGCGTAATAACACGGCGGCTACTAAACCCATGGTAAGCGCCCAAAAGATACGGTCGCGGGTACGTGGCGTGTGATCACCACTAATGGCCATGGCAATTGCGTACGCCATGGAGTCACCTGTGGTGGCTACGAAGATCACGGTGAGCACCAAGAAGGCCGGTACCATAAACTCAGCGAAGGGCAGTTGTTGGGTAATGCCCAATAACGCTGCGGGTAAGCCACCTGCGGCTAATGGCTCAGAAATCAGCCCTGCTGTGGTTTCTTCATAAAAGATACCGGCACCCCCTAGGGTAGCAAACCAGAAGTTAGTGACTAACGGCGCCATAATGGCTACCGCTACCACTAATTCACGCAGGGTACGGCCACGAGAAATACGGGCAATAAACAGCGCCATCATTGGGCCATAACCAATAAACCAACCCCAGAAGAACAAGGTCCACCAGCCCATCCAGTCACCTTCAGGGCGAGTAAGTGCCATGGGCATAAAGTCTTTAAGGTAAAGACCCATACCATTAAGGAAGGAATCAATAATGAAACCGCCCGGGCCGAACAATAAAATGATGGCAATTAAGATAAGCGCTAACACCACGTTGGCACTAGATAGCCACTGAATGCCTTTTTCTATACCGGTAGAGGCTGAAATGGTATAAATCAACACCAAGCCGCCAAGAATGGCTAACTGCAAGGTATAGTTATTTTCCCAGCCCAGCAGCGCTTCAAAACTAAAGCCTAACTGCGTGGCCAAAAAGCCAATGGGACCAATAGTACCGGCGGCTACTGCAATAATAGATACCACATCAGCAACGGTCCCTAACCAATGCGTTTCTACTTTTTTACCCAAAATAGGATACAGCAGGGTGCGCGGGCGCATCGCCAAGCCTCGGTCGTAGTGCGCATGCACCACCACTAATGCCGACAAAGTACCTAGTGCGGCCCAGGCCATAAAGCCCCAATGCATAAAGCTTTGTGCAAGACCTGCAGATATAGCAGAAATGCCAACGGACGCTTCTGCAAACACCGGAGGGGTGCTTAAGTAGTGGTACATAGGCTCGGCGGCAGACCAAAACACCCCGCCGCCAGCCAGCAGGGTACACATAATGACGGCCAGCCAGCGAAAGGTGGAACTGTCGGGGCTAACGTGACCACCTAACCGTATATCACCGTAGCGAGTAAAGCCCAGCACGAGGGCAATCACTAAGTTAGCCAGCATCCAGACTTGCCACAAGGGGCCAAACACACCTATAACCCAAGAAAAACTGATGTTAATCCATTGGGTCATCTGTTGTAGGTCAATAAGGGCGAGTATTACGAAGAGGAGAAGGAAGCCACCACTTAGGCCGGCCACGAGACGTTTGTCGTTCGTTCGGGGTTTAGAAGATTTCATCAATTCACTTTGTTCAATGTATGAACGCACCAATTATACACAAATAGTGCTAACAATTAAAACAGAATGAAAAAACAACACTAAATGGTGGTTTCTTAGGGGGAAGCAGCGAGAAATTTTGCTGGTGCTTCTGTTAAGATAAATACTCTTTAATTTTAGGACAGGATATTTTTATGCTTCGTCCTCGAGTGGCGCCTCATCAGTTGATTCATCAGCATCAGCCTCTAGATGATGATGAGCTGGGCATTATGTGTTGGAACACGCAAAAGCTAACTCTAAGCCCAGAGTTTCAGTTGTGTTTAACGCAGTTATTGGTGCAATTTCCTACACGGTTATTGTTATTGCAAGAGGCTAAGTTGGCGCTAAGTCAGCGACTGCAGTTAGACGGCTGGTCGTATGCGGTCTCCCCTAATATTCAAACCCCCACTCATTTATTTGGCGTACTCACCGCCGGCCAATGTGCTTTTGACGACATTACGGCCGTATTAAGCCAAGGTCGCGAGCTCACCTTTGCTACTCACAAGAGCCAGGTTATTACTCATCATCCGCTGCAGAGTGGCGACACTTTGTTGGTGGCTAATATTCACGCGATTAACTTTGTGCGTCACGGCCAGTTTCATCATGAAATATCCGTATTACGCCAAGTACTGCTACAACATCAAGGCCCCTTGATTGTAGCGGGCGACTTTAATGTGTGGAGCCGCTCGCGACGCTTATATTTAGCACAGTTTTGTCGAGCGATGGGGCTAAAAAGAGCGGCCATGGAAGATGCGAAATATATTAAAGCCTATCGTAAGCAGCCCTTAGATTTTATTTTTTATCGGGATTTAAAGCTGCGCTCAGCCATCGCCATCAACACCCCCACCGTCTCGGATCACAATCCCATTTACGCGCAATTTTCCCGTTAATAGATGAGCTCCCTGATATCAGAATAAGGCAGGCAAAAAAATACCGGGCACGGAGCCCGGTATGCTTGAGGTGTTACTTATTCAATATCAAATTTTTACCGGATCACTGCCTCTTTTCCAGTCCCACAGCGCAATCAGCGCCAGAGCACCCAAGGCGCTGAGCCGCACCACCGGGCTTTCGACCAGCATCAGGGCGGCGATAATCAGCAGCAGACCTCGGGCCAGCAAATTAAGCTGATTGAAAAGACGAGCTTCCACCCCGCAGGCAAAAGCAATAATCAGCCCCAGAGTCGCTAGAATAGCCACCACAAATTGGAACGCGGTGTCATCGGCCTGCCACAGTAGGCCGGAGTAGGCCATCATCAGCGGGATAATGAAAAAGCCAAAGGCGAGCTTAAATGCTTGCACCGCAGACTTCATTGGTGAGGCTCCGGCAATACCGGCACCAGCAAAGGCGGCTAAGGCAATGGGCGGAGTCACGTTAGAGGTTTGCGACAGCCAAAACACAATTAGGTGAGCGGTGAGTACCGGCAGGCCGAACTCGTTAAGAGCAGGCACAGCCATCACCGACAGCACGATATAGGCGGCAGTGACTGGTAAGCCCATGCCCAACACCACGGCGGCCAGAGCAATCAGAATAAATGCCCCCCACAGGTAGCCACCGGAGAGGGAGATTAGCGCCTGAGTAAACTGCAGGCCAATACCGGTTTGCCCCACCACACCCACCACAATACCGGCGGTGGCACAGGCGGCACTGATTGGTAATATCATCAGCGCACCATCGCGTAAACCGGCCAATATGGCGGAAAAGGGAACCCAAGTTTTGCGGCGACTAAACGCGGCCACCACAATCGCCAAACAGCCAGCCAAGCCAACCAGTACCGGGGAGTAGCTCATCAGCAGCAGCACGGTGATCATCACCAGCGGCAGCAGATAGTGCCAGCCTTGTTTGACCACCACTGCAATTTTTTCTACGTTATCCATACCTTTAAGGCCGAGCTTACAGGCCATTAAATGCACATAGAGCAAGGTACAAAAGAAGTAGAGAATGGCCGGTGCAATAGAGACCAGTAATATTTCTGCATAAGGCAGGCCGGTAAACTGCGCCATAACAAAGGCACCGGCTCCCATTACGGGGGGCATAATCTGCCCGCCGGTAGACGCCGCCGCTTCAATACCCGCCGCTTGCTCGGGTTTGTAGCCTAGCTTTTTCATCATGGGGATAGTTAATGCCCCCGTGGTGACCGTGTTGGCAATGGCCGAGCCAGAAATTGACCCTAATGCCGCCGAGGCCAGTACAGAAGCTTTAGCGGGGCCACCGCGATAGCGGCCAGCTATAGCAAAGGCACAGTCGATAAAAAATTGACCTGCTCCTGTTACTTGTAGCAAGGCGCCAAATAACACGAATACAAATACCACGCCGGCAGAGATGGCCAATGGCGCACCAAATACACCATTAGTAGAAAAAATATGGAAGCGAATAATTTCTTGTAAATCAAAGCCTTTACTAGCGAAATCGTCGGGCAGCACATTGCCCAGCATGGCATAAACTAAAAATACAATTGCAATGCAGCTCATCACCCAACCAACGGTACGACGAGTCGCCTCCAGCAATAGCGCAATCAGTATCACACCGGCGTAAAGGTCGACGGTACCCAACCCATCGAATAAGAAACTTAAATCGTTATAATCAAAATTAGTGAGACGAAAGCCAATCCATGCGCTTATTGCGGCAAAGGCAAAGTCCAGAAACCGTCCTGTTCGATATAAAGAGGGAGGAGCGGTACGAGAAAAGGTGGGGTTGACCAGAAATACCAATACCAGTACCCAGCTTAAATGCAGTGGCAGAAAAACCGGTGCCGATAGCTCGGCAGCAAGGCCATGCCAGATCTGAAAAAGTGTTAGGGCCAGCGCAATGGCGCCGATGAGATAATCGAACCCGCCCAAGCGGGCGGGTTCGTTGCTTAAGGAAGGCTGTTGCATTGTGCTTAGTTGCCTTTTTTCTCATTCATGAAAGCCTGAGCACTTTCGTGCAGCGGCACGCCCTGTAAGCGATCCATGTTTTCTACCGTGGTGTTCTTGGCATCGGAAATTACCTTTTGAATCTTGCCCATGTCATCAAATGCCGTTTCAAGCATCTGGCTTGCTAAGGCTGGGTCTAAGTCTTTCTTAACCACTAACACGTTCCACACCACAGGCGCGGTAAAAGCGGGCACCTTGTTATAAGTGTCGGCGGGAATTTCCATGCCCGAATAAGCAGGCAGGGCGGCATTGATCTTGTTCAGGTCATCTTCGCTAAAAGACAATATGCGTATATTACGAGTGAGCGCGAGTTCGGTAATGGCACCCACACCGGCACTGCCAATAATCACGCCCGCATCAATTTGGCCATTCGATAACGCTTCTGTGGTCGCTGTGTAGTTGAGGCTTTGTGCTTTGAAATCACCTTCGTTAATACCAAGCGCCTTTAAAATATTGGTAGAACCCACTCGCGTGCCTGAGCCAGGTGCACCGACAGAGACCTTTTTGCCTTTCAAATCGCTGACCGAATGAATATCGGAGTCGGCGGGTACCATAAACTGCACCACGTTAGGGTAGAGGGCGAATAATACCGAGATATCCATGGGTTGTTTGAAAGGGGCTTCCCCCTTAGCGGCGGCCAGCACGGAGTCACCCATGGCGATACCGACCAGCTGCTGACCCGAAGCGACCTTAATAATATTTTCTACTGAAGCGGCGGTCACTTCGGCGCGCATATTAAAGCCGTCGATGTTTTGGCTCCAAGTTTGAGCCAGCATACCGCCCAATGGGTAGTAGGTGCCACTTTGGCTGCCGGTACCAATAGTGTAATTAGCGGCAGTTGCAGGTAGAGCAATGGCGAGGGAGGCGGCAAGCAAGGCGCGCTTCAACCAAAGAGACATAGCATATTCCTTATATTTGATATCAACAGGCCCCTATGAACAACAGAGCCGAACGTGTTAGCAGTTAGCAAGATGTTAGTTTAGTGCAATTTTAGATACCTACAAGACTATTTATCTTTGTAGAGAGACTGTGTGTCAATAATATGATGTTAAGCTAATAAAGATAACAAAATCATAAAATTATCGGCAGATATTCGTTTTTATTTTTGTTATAAATGTATTTTTAGCGACAATTATGTAACAACAAGCGATAGTCGGTATTACTACTAGGTTAAATGATTGAACAATCAAATTTTTATGTTACAAGTAAGCATGATCATGCTAGGCATTGCCGTAATTGCTTACTTGAAGACAATTGAGTTATTTAATACTGCGCTATTAAAATATTCATTAGAGCCTTAATTCTCGTGGCAACCCATGCCGAGTAAATGAATAATATGGTGAGCTTGTGAATGTTAAATGGGGCTTGCTCTGGAGCAAAACGGGTCTGTGGTAAGCATGTTTATATGCTCGGCTGTTATCTGCATTATTACCCTATTTGTGTACCGTATCGTTCAGGACCCAGGGAGCCTTACTCTTGATTATCCATTTTGTTGAACATTCTGCCTTGTTGTTGGCACTGTGTTGGCTGATGACGCTGAATTCTTGTTGCTGGGATCGTAATGACAATATTGCGAAGCTTACCAGTGGGGTGCTGTTTGGTATTACGTGTGTCGTTGGCATGCTAATAGCAATCGAGCTGAATAGTGGCTGGGTATTTGATGCTCGCAGTGTGATTTTGAGCATAGCCGCATTTGTCGGCGGTCCACTGGTGGCTGGCGTAGCTGGCTTGATGGCGGGCGGTTATCGCATTTGGCTGGGCGGCGCTGGCACGAGCGGGGGGCTTATGGTTATCGCCCTGTCTATGATGTTGGGGTTGATCTATCGCTATTTACATCAACGGGGCAAGGTCGGTAATGGGCTGTTTGCATTGTTCTGTTTCGGTTTTTTAGTACATGCCGCCGTGTTGTTGCACTTTTTTCTGCTGCCGGTACCCCATAGTACTGCTATGGCGCTGCAAGCGGGCGTGCCCATGCTGTTAGTCATGCCGCTAACCACAGTGTGTTTAGGTTGGATGCTTAACGATATTAAACGGCGCAACCACAGTGAACGAGAGCTGCGTATTGCCGCAACCGCCTTTGAAGTTCGGCAAGGCCTGCTGGTGGCGGATAAAAATAGCTGTATTTTAAGGGTCAACCGTACCTTTAGTGATATCACCGGTTACCACTCCGACGAAGTGGTGGGTGAGCATACCAGCCTGTTCAGATCTGGGCGTCATGACGCCGACTTCTATCAGACGATACAGCAGCAGCTGATGGCGGAAGGACGTTGGCAGGGAGAAATCTGGAATCGACGCAAAAATGGAGACATCTATCCAGAGTGGCTGTCAGTCAGTGTGGTACGTAATGCCCAAAGCGAGATCACCCATTATGTGTCTTCAATGGAGGATATTACCGAGCGCAAGAATGCCGAGGCGCGCATTCGGGATCTGGCTTTCTTTGATGCACTAACCGGCCTACCCAACCGTAGTTTGTTGCTTGACCGTGTTCAGCACGCCATGGACTCGTCAACTCGCAGCAGTCGCTATGCCGCCTTATTGTTTCTGGATCTTGACGGCTTTAAGAGCATTAACGACTTACATGGCCATAACACTGGTGATCAGATGCTGTGTCAGATTGCTACTCGCCTTAGCGACGCCCTGTATTCTAGTGATACGATGGCGCGCTTGGGGGCCGACGAATTTGTGATTTTAATCGAGAACCTCAGCATCGAGCACCAGTATGCCGCCGATCGAGTCGAGCAATATGCCATGCGGATGAAGTACTTATTAGGCAAGCCCTATCAGATAGCAGAGCTCGAGCTGCACCGCGGTGCCAGCATTGGCATTACCTTGTTTAACAATGCCAGCAGTTCAGCCGATGAACTACTGCAGCAGGCCGAGATGGCGATGCATCAGGCTAAGACGTCAGGCAGACAGAGTATTCGCTTCTTTGACCCTGCGATGCAGGAGGCTGTTAGCACGCGGATGCTGCTGGAAGAAGATATTCGGCGAGGGCTGCAAGCTGAGGAGTTTATTCCTTATCTGCAGCCACAGCTAAACGAGATAGGCCAAGTGATTGGCGCAGAAGTGTTGGCTCGTTGGCAGCATCCTCAACGAGGCCTGCTTGCTCCTGGCTACTTTATTGAGGTGGCAGAGCAGGCCGAGCTGATTGAACAAATAGATCTACAGATGTTACGTCAAGCCAGCGATCAGTTAGCCTTATGGCAACGAGCGCCGGCCACGGCTTCGCTTAGCTTGGCGGTTAACCTGAGTGCTCGGTTGCTGTATCAACCCGATTTTGTGACCACACTACTGCAGTTTTTGGCGGAGTCGGGTGCCGACCCGTATCGGTTGAAGTTGGAGCTAACTGAAACCATGTTATTTGATGATATGTCGATAGCCATAGCCCGTATGCTTGAACTCCGAGAGCACGGTATTCGCTTCTCAATAGACGACTTTGGCACTGGTTACTCATCGTTAGCTTACTTACAGAAGCTGCCGCTGGATCAGTTGAAAATCGACCAATCTTTTGTACGCGAGCTGCCAGAAAACAGCAGCTTAGCGATTATTAAGGCCATTTGTGCATTGGCCGACAGTTTGCAGCTAGAAGTGATAGCCGAAGGCGTAGAAACCGAACAGCAATATCATCAGTTATTGGATTTAGACTGTCGGCATTTTCAGGGTTACTTGTTTGGTCGGCCTATGCCGCTAGAACAGTTTGAGCATTGGCTAATCACCAATCAAGCAACCTGCCCACTGCGCTTGCCTCTGTAAGTTAACGGAGGTTAAGTGAGGCAGTTAAGTCATCTTTCTTCGCTCAAACTAGCGCGAGATGCCGTCTTTTGTGGCAACTTATTCGCCACGGTCTGTGTTTAAGTACAAATCCATTCTGCTGCGCAGAACCGGCGAAATTCCTTGTCTAACAAACGTGCCGGCCGAAAGCGCCTTAGCTGCTTGCGGTGCTTACTTGCATGCATGGCGGCGAGAGCGCTGACCTGTGGGATGTAAATGAAGTTTTATTTTCTTGATCTAGGTCAATAGTGAAAATCTGAAAGTGTGTTGATATGCGCGGCCGCTTGTTATCCATAATCGTCATATTTCTGCATTTATATCGTTCAGGACCCAGGGGGCCCTTTTTCTTGATACTCCATCTTATTCAAAACGCCGCTTTGCTGCTGTCGCTATGTTGTCTGCAATCGATCAATAACCGTTTCTTGGGTTGTAATGGTAAGACGGGCTCTTTTATATCGGGCTTGTTGTACGGTCTAACCTGCGTGATTGGCATGATGAGTGCTATTGAACTAGAGGGAGGCTGGATATTCGATGCCCGCAGCGTGGTGCTGAGCATGGCTGCGATATTTGGTGGCCCTCTAGTCGCTGTTATCGCGGGTTTTATTGCGGCTGCTTATCGGTTCTGGCTGGGTGGAGCGGGTATGTGGGGCGGCATGAGCGTTATCGTGCTAGCCGTGCTGCTGGGGTGGGCGTATCGTTATTTTCACAGTCGCAACAAGGTTGTTCAGGGGCTCTGGTCGCTGCTATTTTTTGGTCTGCTGCTGCATATTTTGATGCTGATAAATCTTCTACTGCAGTCTACGGCTCATACGGCTGGCATGGTCATGCAGGCGGGTGTGGCCATGCTGCTGGTCATGCCCGTTGCTACTGTGTGGCTGGGCTGGATGCTGGTAAATATCACAAGGTTGGCTCGCGATGAGCAGGAGCTGCGCATTGCGGCCACAGCTTTCGAAATCCGCCAAGGGCTGCTGATAACTGATCCCGACAGTCGTATTCTGCGAGTCAATCGAGCGTTCAGCACCATCACCGGTTATCAGCCGGATGAAGTAATCGGACAAAAAAGCAGCATACTTAGCTCTGGGCGTCATGACGCGGCTTTTTACCGGAATATGTGGCAGCAGCTGACGGCGACGGATCGGTGGCAGGGTGAAGTATGGAACCAACGCAAGAACGGTGAGATATATCCTGAATGGCTGTCGATTGTCGGAGTACGCAATATCAAGGGACAACTTACCCACTATGTGGCCTCGATTGATGATGTTACTAAGCGCAAAGCCGCCGAGGCGCGTATCCGACACCTAGCTCTCTTCGATACGCTGACCGACCTGCCCAATCGTAATCTGCTGCTGGATCGAGTACAGCATGCCATAAATACCTGTGCGCTTAGCAAGCGGTATGCCGCGTTGCTGTTTCTCAACTTTGACGGCTTCAAGGGTATCAACGATCTACATGGGCGTCAGTTTGGCGACGAGCTGCTATGTCGAATCGCCACCCGACTTAGTAATGGCCTGCGTTCCAGTGATACGCTGGCGCGGCTTGGTGCCGACGAGTTTGTGGTTATGGTCGAGAGTCTGGACGACGATCGTCAAGAGGCCACTACCAAAGCCGAGCAGTGTGCAATTCATCTGAAGCGCGTATTAGGTAAGCTGTACCGGTTCAATGAACTCGAACTGCACAGCCGTGTCAGCATTGGCATTACCCTGTTCAATGACGCCGAACACACTGGAGAAGATCTGATACAGCAGGCCGAGATGGCCATGCATCAGGCCAAGGCGGCGGGCAAGGACGCGATACGTTTCTTTGATCCTACCATGCAGGAGACAGTCAGTGCGCGACTGCGTCTAGAGGAAGACATTCGCCGCGGGTTACAGGCTGAAGAGTTTATACCCTACCTGCAGCCGCAGTTGGATGAGCGCGGTCGGGTGCTGGGCGCCGAAGTGCTGGCTCGCTGGCAGCACCCCCAACGGGGCCTGCTCACTCCGGGAGTTTTTATCGAGGTGGCCGAACAGGTCGGTATGGTGGAGCAGATAGACCTGCAGATGCTGTATCAGGCTTGTCATCAGCTGGCATTGTGGCGACGAGAACCGGCCACCGCTTCACTGAGCTTAGCCGTCAATCTCAGTGCTCGGCTGCTCTATCAAACGGACTTCATTGACCAACTGCTCCAAATTCTGGCCCTGAGCGGTGCTAATCCGCAGCGGCTGAAGCTTGAGCTAACAGAAACCATATTGATCGACGACATGTCGGTTGCCATTGCCCGCATGCACCAGCTCAGAGAGCATGGTATTCGCTTCTCAATTGACGATTTCGGCACCGGCTATTCGTCACTGGCCTACCTGCAGAAGTTGCCGCTGGATCAATTGAAAATCGACCAATCCTTCGTGCGCGACATGATAGAAGATGAACAGAGCTTGGCGATTATTCGCGCCATCTGTGCCTTGGCCGCCAGCCTGCAGCTGGAGGTAATTGCCGAGGGCGTGGAGACACAAGAACAACACGCTATGCTGCAGGATATCGGCTGCGGCTACTTTCAGGGTTACCTGTTTGGCCGACCCATGCCGCTGGACGAGTTTGAGCGGCTGCTGATGGCTAACCAGCCAAAACCGTCGTTGCAGTTGTCGTCAGACCACAGCAGGTCAGAGGCGAATACAGATAACGAGATGATCACTGCCCGAGCGAGGCGTTAAGCCATGTTGTTGAATTACAGAAGGGTGTTGTTGTTTTTTATGGCGAGCATGGTGCTGGCCGAGCTTGCGATCATGCTGATGATGAAATGGCTCGGGCTGGGCATCCTGGGGTTTTGGCTGGTTGCACTGTTTGATGCCACAGCTGTGTCACTGACGGCCATTATACTGCTCTGGGGTCTGACGAGCCGTGCCGGCGGGCTAAGTACGGATGCCCAATTGAAGACTGGGGCTATAGTGTTTGTGACCGAGCTGCTGGTTATGCTGATGTTACCTATGGCCGACGATGGATGGCTGTTTTTCTGGCTCGATGCGGTCTTGTTGTCCGTGGTAAGTGGTTTACTTATTAACTGGCAGGTTTTGCTGCCTTTGCAGCGCGGCAAGAAGACTTGGTCAACTGAGGTTACAACGTCCATTTTTTGGGGCGGTTTATGCACTTATCTGAGTCTGATGACCTGTGCTGGCATCATACTGCTCTCCGTTTATCAGCAACAACAGCAGCAGCGATATGAAGAGGTTAGTGCGGCTGAAATGTCCCATCTCGATACTATCAGGCAGGAATTGCTGGCCAATCTGCACGAGGCGGCCCTCGATCTCACCCTGCTTGCCGGCCAGGCGGAACGTCTTGTTAGTCAAACTGGGCTCGACTTCGGCGAACCGCAGTTGGCGACCGATTACATGACGTATTTAAAGGTGAGGCGCGATTATGCCATGTTGCGCTTGATTGATAGCCAGGGTGAGGAGCGGGTCCGCGTGGAGCGGTCGCGAGGCCAAGAAGCGGTTAATATTCCTGCAGGGCAACGGCAGAATAAGTGGCAGCATGACTATTTCGGCAAGGCCATGCAGTTGGCAAAGGGAGAGATCTACATCTCTGAGCTGGAGTTGAATATCGAGCATGGTCAGATAGAAATTCCCTACAATCCGGTTATCCGCTTGGCGACGCCCTTTTTTGACGAGGCAGGCAACAAGCGGGGCATAGTTATCATCAATCTGATGGCCGAACGTTTGCTGCAGGGCTTGTCTCGCCCGCGGCAACCCCTAATGGGGCAGCTGATACTGCTGCATAAAGATGCAGGTTGGCTGTATGGTGTTGAGAAAGCGCGACTCTGGGGCTCGGTGCTTGACGAACGACGTCAGCACCGCTTTGCCAATAGTCATCCTGAGGTCTGGGATCAGATGCAGGGAGGTAGCGAAGGAATTTCTCGGGCCCCGGAGGGACTGTATGTTTACCAGAAACTGACTGCGCGCGATCATCCGGTACTCGGTGCCATGACGGTCGATGAGAGCGGGTTGCAACCGCCCCAGTGGTGGCTTATTTCCGTTGTCGACCGCGCCGTATTCGAACAAGACATGGTCAAAATTCGTCACTTGCTGCTAACGGTGTCGCTGTTCTTTGCCGTGCTTACCGCCATTGGCATTTTGTTGTTCAGCCACACCCTGAAGAAGCGAATCGAGGCGGAGAGAAAGTTGCATCACTTGGCGCATTTCGACTTTCTCACCGGGCTGGCAAACCGTGCCCTGTTTAGCTGCACCCTACAGCGTGAGCTACAGCATAGCCGGCGCAGCGGCGTCGACTCGGCACTGTTTTATATGGATCTGGATAACTTCAAACCCATTAATGACAGGCTGGGCCATAACGCCGGTGATACTGCACTGAAGGAGGTGGCGCGACGGTTGCAGCACAGTGTGCGACCTTACGATACGGTGGCCCGCATGGGCGGTGATGAGTTTGCCATCCTGATGACCGGCCCCATTAGGCCGGAAGATATCGACACTCTGGCCAAGCGCATCCTTAATGCCTTTGACTTGCCCGTCGAGGTGGCAGGGCAGCCGTTCCTGCTGGGTGTCAGTATCGGTGTTACCTTGTTGCACCAGAGTTTCACTAGCCACGAACAGGCCTTGGCAGTGGCAGATCAAGCCATGTATAACGCCAAGAAAACCGGTAAGCACTGCTTCTTCTTGGCGCCGACACCCAAGATGTCGAAAGATACCGATGATAGGTCATAAGTGGCTCGAACGAGTCTAGATGAAGTGGCTCAGCCCTTGGGGGCTTCCGCGTTCTTAGCGGCAATCCATTGCGACATATACTTGGTGCTCATCATGCTGTGATGACGCAGCATACTGCCGGTAAAGTTGGCTAAGCGGTGTTCATCTAACTGGCTGGCTATCTCTTCGATGTGGCTGATTAACTGCTCGCCTAATTGCTCACCATCATAGCGTTGTTTTAATAGTGCCGTGCCTTGCAGCTGCGCCTGCTGCCAGCGTACTTCATCTTGATACAAAGCCACTGCCGCATCGGCAAATTGTTGCGCATCTTGGGCAATCATCCCCGGCCACGGCAGCTCACCGTGCATGCCTTCACTGCCAATATCCGTGGTCACGCTGGGCGTTTGCATCACCATGGCATCCAATAACTTACCTTTAATACCCGCGCCAAAGCGCAATGGTGCTAAGCAAACTCGGGCCCGTTCCATTACTTCAAACGCATCATCTGCCCAACCCTTTATTAAAAAGCCAGCTTTCGGATTATGTAGGGCGGTGGCTTTCGGGGGCGGGTAAGAGCCGTAAATATGCAATTCGGCTTGGGGTAATTGCTTGCGAATAAGTGGCCAAATTTGCTGTAAATACAGCACCGCATCCCAATTAGGTGCGTGGCGAAAGTTGCCGATGGTCATAAAATGCTGGCGCTGGTCAAAATCGCGGGTGCTAGCGGGTAGTGTGCTTAAGTCGACCATAAACGGTAGATGGTGCAGCAAGCGGGCATCTACCTTGAAGGTACCTTGCAACAGCTGCATTTCATAATCTGAGATAATCAGTGCTAGATCGCAGCGTAAAATAGCGGCAATTTCACGCTTGGCAATATCGCTAAATAAGTCAGCGGTGGTCATCTCACGATTGGCTTTATGGGCCTGATAGCGCGCTTGGCGCAAGCACTGTAAGTCTTCGGTATCTAACACCCGCAGTGCATTAGGGCAGTGTTTTTCTACTCGCCAGCCAAATTGTTCTTCCATCATAAAGCGGTCAAACATGACGACATCAGGCGCGTAATTTGCCACATAAGAGTCGAAACTGTCGCAATTCAGCACTATGCTCTGGCTAGTTATCCCTTCGGCACTAAGATCGGTCATGTGATCGGTAGGCTGCGCTGGTGTAGCAAACTCGACTTGCCAACCTTGTTGCTTATAAAGCCGCAATATCGACAACATATGACTGCCCGCCGCCGACGAGTTAGGTTCGGGCCAAACATAGCCAATCACCAATACTTTTTTCATTGCTTGCCTTCTTTATTTAGCTGAATTCAAAAGATAAAAAACCTATTTTTGCCACGGAAGAACACGGAATCCACGGAAAATAGTGATCAGATCGAAGATAAAGCGTTAAGCCGTCAGCTGTAAGCCATAAGTTTAAAGACAAACCCTTAGAGATCTTTTGTAGGCTATCGCTTTAGCTGATAGTCCCGTCTCAGCGGGATTTTAAAACCATCCTGCTGCGCAGAACGAACAGCGGCACCGGTTCACCTATTACACGGATAAAGGCACTGCTTTGCGGCCCTGTCCACCGCGGGCAATGAGTGGGTTTGAGTGTTTGTCTTTAACGTATGGCGTACAGCTTAACGCTTCCCGCGTTCTGTTCGGCCGTAGTGGTCTTCAAAACGCACTATGTCGTCTTCACCTAAATAAGTGCCCGACTGCACTTCTATTAGCTCTAAGGGCAGTTTGCCCGGGTTTTCTAGCGCGTGCAGCTGACCCACGGGAATATACACCGACTGGTTTTCCGTCACTAATCGCACCTGATCACCTAGCGTCACGCGGGCGGTGCCACTGACTACCACCCAATGTTCGGCTCTATGATGATGCATTTGCAACGACAAACGACCCCCTGGATTCACGGTAATACGCTTAACCTGATAACGATCGCCACTGTCTATGGCATCAAACTTACCCCAGGGGCGATGACACTCACGATGCACAATATGCTCTTGTCGGCCTTCAGCCTCCAACTTAGCCACCAGCTGTTTTACGTCTTGTTCATGGTCTTTATGGGCCACCAGCACTGCATCTTTAGTTTCGATGATCACCACATCTTGCACGCCTAACGCCGCCACTAAGCGATGTTCAGCCACAATGAGGCTATTACTCACCTGCTCGGTTAACACATCGCCACGCAGGGTATTACCTTGTGTGTCGGGAGTAAGCTGTTGCGCCAGTGCCGACCAAGAGCCCACATCGCTCCAACCGGCGGCTAATGGCACCATGGCCGCCTGTGTGGTGTGCTCCATTACGCCATAATCAACAGAAATGTTGGGACAGGTAGCAAACGCGGCACTATTAAGGCGAATAAAGTCCAGATCACGCTCACTCTTGGCTAAAGCGGCTTCACAGGCGGCCAATACCTGTGGTTGAAAATGCACTAACTCTTCCAGATAACGCCTTGCCTTAAACATGAATATGCCGCTGTTCCAGTAATAATGACCGTCAGCTACATAGTGATTAGCCGTGTCTTGGTCTGGTTTTTCTACAAATTCGGCCACCTCAAAACCTGTGGTATTGGCGATAGGAGCTCCGCGGTGCAAATAACCATAACCGGTTTCGCCGTGGGTAGGCGTAATGCCAAAGGTAACCAGCTTGCCTGCCTTAGCTAAGGGTAGCGCGGCTATTACTGCGGCCTGAAAAGCAGGCACATCGGTAATGGCATGGTCGGCTGGCAACGCCAGTATGATGGCGTCTGTATCCTCTATTTTATCCGGCACAGAGGTGCAAGCTGTCTGTTGTTCGGCATACAAAGCCGCTAATGCGAGTGCTGGCGCCGTATTACGGCCCATGGGCTCTAGCATTATTTGCGCAGAGCTGCCTGGCAGCTGTCGTACTTGCTCGGCGGCTAAAAACCGGTGTTCTTCATTGCAAATTAATAGCGGAGTCTGTATTTCTAGCCCTTTAAGCCGAGTAAGGGTGGCTTGCAGCATAGAAAGATGAGGCGTTAGCAGCGGCAAAAACTGCTTAGGATGCTGCTGGCGTGACAATGGCCATAAACGGGAGCCATGGCCGCCAGCCAAGATCACGGGGAACAACATGGACTTATCCTTCTGCTGGGGTGGCGGGGCCTGGTTTTGGACCTGAGTTTGGACTTGGCTCAAAAGCTGCCAACCTCATCGTTCGTGAGGTGGCGCCACTGACCCAGCGGCACATTCAGGCGAACGGCACCTATCTGTTCCCGGTGCAGGCTGACTACTCGGTTGCCAACCGCCGCAAACATACGCTTTACCTGATGAAAGCGCCCCTCAGTAATGGTGAGCAACACCTCTTTTGGGCCAATCGGTTCCAGCCTGGCCGGCAAAGTGGCAGCGCTTTCTCCCTGCAACAGCAGGCCCCGGGCAAAGGTGGCTGCCACTTCTGCTGCCAGCGGGTCCCGCAGGCCGACCCGGTACACTTTTTCACATTGTTGCTGTGGTCGTATGATATTGAACGACCAGCGGCCGTCGTCGGTGAGCAGCACCAGGCCGGTGGTGTCCGCATCCAGGCGGCCGACGATATGCAGGTCGTCTGCTCGGTCGATATCCAGCCGATTAAACAGCGAAGGATAGACACCGTCCACGTTCGAGCACAGGGTGCCGGCTGGCTTGTGCATCATGAGGTAACGCGAGGGCCGGGCGACCAGTTGCCGTCCGGCCAGGGTGATTAGGTTGTTTTCATGTACCTGGGTCGCCTCATCGGTCACCACGTCACCGTTGACGATAACCTCGCCGGCATGGATGACCCGTCTGGCCTCGGTTCGGCTCAGGTCGGTACTCTTGCAGATGAATTTATCGAGGCGCATGGCAAACCCAGCTGATGGCAAAGAGCGTTATTATCGCACAGCTGCGCGCTCGGGGTCAGTCAGAGAACTGGGCATTGGTGGCATCGCAAACGATATCGCTTCATGGCCGCTGCGCCAGAGGCAACACAGCCGCCCCCTCGACATGCTACGAGTACATCCATGTAAGCTCGGACATGCCATCCCTGCACTTCACGGTAGAAGAGGCCCTTTGTCCGACCTTATAAAGAAAAATAGAACTGTTATTTATAACGACTTTTCCATGGACATGTGGGGGATCCCTGCATCCATAAACTCGTCACCGTAGGGAGTGAAACCGAGCTTGGCATAGAAGTCGACGGCATGGGTTTGCGCGCCTAGATATACCCGCGGATAACCCAGGCGAGTGGCCTCGGCGACCAGCGCCTGTACCACTTTGGCACCCAACCCCAAGCCCCTAAAATCCGCCAAAATAGCGATGCGTCCAATATGGCCATCATCCTGCATCCGGCCGGTGCCCACATATTCACCGTCTACCACCGCCAGCACATGCATGGCAGAGGCATCTAGGCCGTCGAACTCCAGCTCAGGCGACACTCCTTGTTCTTGCATGAATACCGCCTCGCGAATGGCGCGAATATACGGGCTATGAGCGGTGTCGTAAGCAACGAGTTGTATGTCTGACATTGTGGTTCCTTGGTTAATAATTAAAGATTAAAGACTTTTTCGCCACGGAATCCACGGAATCCACAGAAAAATTAAGCTGAGATTAGACCGACCAGTCATAAATTCTATTTATTGGCAAAAGCTCGGTCTCCGATAGTCCGGTGTTTGGCTCTTAACATTAATAAGCATTTTCAGATCTGATCACTATTTTTCCGTGGTTTCTGTGACTCTCGTAGCAAACAAGCGTGGCAAATATTTATCTTGGCTTTGTTATAGGCTGAGGCACTTACCGCTGACAGCTATGCAGTCAGTTATTTCTTCTTCTGCATTGCCGCCGCGAGTGCGGCTTCCATGGCGCTTTGGGGCGCGGCTTGCTCGCGGCGGGCAGGGCGCGGCTGGCTTTGGCTGTTATTACTCACGTTTCTATTGCTCGGATTATTTGGGTTCCGCTGCGGGCTAGCACTGCGATCGGTGCGCACATTGCCACTGCCATGGTCGGCGGCGTTTTGCTCCAATCGCATGGTGAGGGCGATGCGTTTACGCTGTAAGTCTACTTCCATCACTTTTACTTTTACTATGTCGCCGGCTTTTACTACTTCGCGCGGATCTTTAATAAAACGGTCGGTGAGGGCCGAGATATGCACCAGTCCGTCTTGATGCACGCCAATATCCACAAAAGCACCAAAGTTAGTGACGTTGGTGACTACGCCTTCGAGCACCATATCTAGCTCTAGGTCTTTTGGCGTTTCTACCCCTTCCATAAAGCGCGCGGCTTTAAACTCGGGGCGCGGATCTCGACCCGGTTTATCCAGTTCTTTTAAGATGTCTTGCACCGTGGGCAAGCCAAAATCGGCGTCGGTATAGTCTTGCGGGTTAAGTGACTGCAGCAGGCTACTGTTACCAATAATACTCTGCACGGCTTGCTGCTGTTTTTCGACAATGCGCTTCACCACCGGATAAGCTTCTGGGTGAACAGAAGAGGCATCTAGCGGGTTTTTACCGTCGCGAATACGTAAGAAACCGGCACATTGTTCATAGGCTTTGGGCCCAAGGCGAGGCACTTTTAGCAGTTGTTTACGCTCGGTAAACACCCCTTGCTCATCCCGATAGGCCACAATATTTTGCGCCAAGGTCGGCGTTAGGCCAGACACGCGAGTTAATAGTGGGGCGGAGGCCATGTTTACGTCTACGCCCACGGCGTTTACGCAGTCTTCTACTACCGCATCGAGGTTTCGGGCTAATTGGCTTTGCGAGACATCGTGCTGATATTGGCCCACACCGATACTCTTGGGGTCGATTTTCACCAATTCGGCTAATGGGTCTTGCAGGCGACGGGCAATGGATACCGCGCCACGCAACGAAACGTCCAAGTCGGGAAATTCATTGGCCGCCAGCTCAGAGGCTGAATAGACAGAGGCCCCCGCTTCGCTGACCACCACCTTCTGTAATTTAAGCTCATGGCTTTGCTTCATTAGCTGCTCGACCAAACGCTCGGTTTCGCGAGAGGCCGTACCGTTGCCGATGCTCACTAAGCTAACGGTATGGCGGCGACACAGCGCATCCAGCGAGCGTAGGCTTTGCTCCACTTTGTTGAAAGGGGCAAACGGATAAACGGTGTCTTGGGCCAGCAATTTACCAGTACCATCTACCACCACCACTTTAACGCCGGTGCGAATACCCGGATCCAGGCCCATGGTCACGCGGGCGCCGGCAGGTGCCGCCATCAGCAAGTCTTGCATATTGAGGGCAAATACCTTGATGGCTTCTACTTCTGCCTGCTCGCGGGCATGGCCTAACAGCTCGGTTTCCATTTGTAATGACAGCTTCACCCGCCAAGTCCAGCTTATGACACTGGCTAACCAAGCATCGGCGGCGCGGCCTTGGGCTTGCCAGCCAATAAAGCGGGCAATAATAGCTTCGCAAGGGTGGGTTTTAGCTTCGGTGTCTACTACTAAATTTAAGCTAAGCACGCCTTCGTTACGGCCGCGCAACATGGCTAATAAGCGGTGCGACGGCACGCGGCTAATGGGTTCTTGATGTTCAAAGTAGTCTTTAAATTTGGCGCCCGTTTGCTCTTGCCCCGCACTAACCCGTGCCTGTAATTGGCCATGTTGCTGTAAATATTGGCGCACCGCTTCTAGCAAGTCCGCTTGCTCGGCAAAGCGCTCCATTAAGATGTATTTCGCACCGTCTAGTGCGGATTTTTCATCGGCTACGCCGGCGTCCACATTAATAAAACGGGCGGCTATCGTTTGCGGATCTTGCGTGGGATTGTCAAACAGGGTATCGGCGAGGGGCTGTAAACCGGCTTCTATGGCAATTTGCCCTTTAGTGCGGCGCTTGGGCTTATAAGGCAGATATAAGTCTTCGAGGCGAGTCTTAGTATCGGCATTAAGCAGCTCTTTTTTCAGTGCGTCGGTGAGCTTGCCTTGTTCGGTAATGGAGTTGAGGATAACGGCGCGTCTGTCTTCTAACTCACGTAAATAATGCAGCCGACTGTCGAGGTTACGCAACTGGGTATCATCTAAGCCGCCGGTGGCCTCTTTTCGATAACGGGAAATAAAAGGCACGGTCGCGCCTTCATCTAGTAATTTTACGGCTGCATCCACTTGAGATTTAGCAACGGCCAGCTCGGTGGCCAAGGCATGGTTAATATTTGTCATCAATAAAGCTCCAGGCAGAATGGCGATATACGCCCTGCCAATAACGAAAAGGCATGTGCTTAAGGCGAAGATGTGAGCCGATATACGCCTATTATGAAACAGAAGTGAACAGCAAAGAAGGGGGAGGGAGCGTTCGGGAGCTGTAAGCTATAAGCGGTCAGTTAAAGACAAACCTGTAGTCCCGCGCTTTAGCTGCGGGTTCTGCGAAGCAGAATATTTTTGTTCTGTAGCTGTTCGCTTAAAGCTGATGGCTTATACCAATTACAGTGAAGATCTAACTTATTTTTAAGCTGGAGACTCAGAGGAAACAGAGTCGACTACCACGACACGCCATAAACCTATCCATGGGGGCTCGGGAAATGCCATCCTTGGCATTGTCACGGTCGTGGTGGCCGATCTCTGTTACCTCTCTTTAAGCACCGAGTTGTTCGACCTTTACATGAAAGAAAATCAGACCATTTGTTTAGTGCAATTGGTATTACAGCTGCCCGGAGGGCGAAGCCAGACGGCAAAAAGGAACCCTAAGGTCCCTTTGCTTATACTCGTTTAATAGGATTAAGCAGTATTACTGTAGGGCGCTGACTCGCTCTTGCAGTTCGGTATCGGTTTGAATGCGCGATGCGATAGCATTATAGGTGAGGGCATCCAAATTATGGTCTTTTACTACTGCCAGCATTTTTTCTTGGGCTTGCATCTGTAGCTGCTGGGCTTTTTCTTGGTCAGTTTCTTCATTCAATTTTTGGGTGAATTCGTCGCGTACTTTTGCGACATCTTGATTCGCTTCTACAAATTTCTTCAGATCACCATCTGTAATAGGGCCAGCTTGTTGGCCTTGCTCAAATTGCTGAGCTGACGCGCCATTTTGCTGGGCCGGAGCCGAAGCAGGTGCTTGTGCCATAACGGCAGTGGCACCCATACCAAAAGTGGCGAAGGTAATGGCGGCGGTCAGTGTCTTGAGCTTGTTCATAGATGAAACTCCTACTATTGAAAGTACTTAGTACGTTGCAGAAGCCGTGCCAGCTTTTTATAAAAAACATAAGCCTTTGAAATATAACTGTTTTGTATTTTTAAGCTAATAAGTAAGCGGTGAAGGCTATTTTTTTCATCGTTAAATGTGTGTATAAATTACACATGAGAAAAAAATACCCGTTTAAAAGCAACACACCTGCCGTCGAGCAAGAGTCAGGCGCTTGGCGAAAACTGGGCGTCAGTGGTTTGCAACGCACTCTATTAGTGTTTGTAGTGCTACCGTTGGTGCTGCTTACGGCGTTGGGCATTCGCTTTGGGCTGGAGCAGGCCAATCAGTTTCAAGAGCAGCGGCTAAAAAACGACCTCGAGCTAGTCGGCCGAGCCATTAGCATTCCGGTAGGCACCGCCTTAAATAATGGCGATATGGACGCAGTTGAGCTGGCGTTAGAATCGGTGTTTGTACTAGGTGAAGTGTATGGTGCCTCGGTATTTGATGTGGATGGCAATCGAGTTGCCTCGGCGGGCGTCACCGAAACCGATTTGACTCGATCTATTATTCCTCAGCGCATTCGCACTACCGGAGAAGGACAAGAAGCCTTTAGCCGGGTGGCGGGGCGCAATGTGTTCTCCCACTTTCAGCCGCTGTTTGATACCGCGGGCCACATACAAGGGTTGGTACAAATTACCCGCCGCGCCAGCGACTTTGGCCGCGCCTTAGATCAACTCACCATTATTGCCTGGTTGCTGTGGGGGGTGTTTAGTTTAGTCATCTTGGCCAGTGTATTGCTGGGCCATTACGGTGGTGTGGGGCGTTATGTTGATAAGCTGCTTGCACATATGAGCCGAGTGGCCGACGGTGATTTATCTCATAGAGCGGCGTTAAATGGGCCTCAAGAGGTGGCCAGCCTAGCGCGCGGCTTAAATCAGATGCTAGACAGTATAGAGCAGGCCCACCGAGACTTAGATGCCCACCGTGCGGCGGAAACTCAGTTGGTAGCGAAACTGAAAGATAACGAAAAAATGGTGGCCATCGGCAGCATGGCGCAAGGCATCGCCCATGAACTGGGTGCGCCCTTAAGCGTGATTGATGGTCGAGCTAGGCGCTTAGAGCGAGCGGGCAGCTTAAATGAACAGCAGCAGCGTAACTTAAGCGGCATTCGTACCCAGGTACATCGGCTAACGCGCACCGTGCGCCAGTTACTCGACTACTGTCGACCCGCTGCGACTCAGCCGCGAATGCTAACGGCAAACCTGTTAATACAGGATGCGTTGGAAGCGATTGCCCCCGAGCTTGAAGCCAAAGGCTGCCAGTTGACCACACAGTTACCGCCTGGTTTACCGGTCTTTTGGGCCGATGCGGGGCGATTAGAATTGGCGCTGCTAAATTTGCTGCGCAATGCCTTGCAGGCGGCAGAAGGTGGCATGGGTGTTTGGGTGGCGGCAAATAGCCGCTGGTTGGTGATCCGCATTATCGATGATGGTCTCGGCTTACCAGAAAATTGTTCACCCGCTCGGCTTACCGAGCCGTTTTTTACTACTAAACCTCCCGGAGAAGGTACCGGGCTGGGGCTGGCTATTGTGCAGGCCGTGGCCGAAGAGCAGGGCGGTTACTTTACCTTAAGCAATCACGCTGACGGCGGTTGTGAAGCTTGTTTAGTGCTGTCACTCGCCCCACCTAAGAAGGAAGCATAAGCATGGCGCAACACCAACATATTTTGCTGGTAGAAGACGACAGTGGCTTGCGTGAGCTGCTGCAAGAAGAGCTAGAAGCAGAAGGCTATAGTGTGACTGCCTGTGGTGATGCCGAACAAGGTCTGCAACTGCTGCAAACTAGTCCGCCCGACTTGCTGATCAGCGACTTACGCTTACCTGGCGCCAATGGTTTGAGCTTGTTACCGGCACTTAGCACCAGTGAGATACCGCCAGCTGTGCTAATTATCACCGCATTTGGCTCGGTACAGCAGGCAGTGAAGGCGCTACAGGCGGGTGCCGATGACTTTTTAACTAAGCCATTAGAAATGGACCACTTTTTATTAACGGTGGCACGATTACTGGAAAACCGTCGCTTGCGCAGCGAAGTGCAGCATTATCGTAGCTTGCTGGCCATTGAACAGTTTAACGGCATTATTGGCCAAAGCTCGGCCATGGCGCAGTTATTTCATCAGATCCGTCAAATTGCCTCAGCCGACGGCCCCGTATTAGTACAAGGTGAAAGCGGCACCGGTAAAGAACTAGTGGCCCGTGCCTTACATGATCAAAGTAACCGCAAAAACGGCCCTTATATGGTGGTGAATTGCGGCGGTATTCCTAGTGAATTAATGGAAAGCGAATTTTTTGGCCATGCTGCGGGTGCTTTTACCGGGGCTCGCACGCAGCGTGCTGGATTATTTCAGCAAGCCGACGGTGGCACTTTATTACTGGA
Organism: Oceanisphaera ostreae; assembly: GCF_042676125.1. Classification (NCBI taxonomy): domain Bacteria; kingdom Pseudomonadati; phylum Pseudomonadota; class Gammaproteobacteria; order Aeromonadales; family Aeromonadaceae; genus Oceanisphaera; species Oceanisphaera ostreae. The sequence continues at coordinate 25,625 of NZ_JBHTJS010000040.1, read as the reverse complement.
TGAATTGGGGGAAATGCCACTGACGCTGCAAGCCAAGCTGCTACGAGTATTACAAGACGGTAGGGTGCGGCCCGTGGGCAGCGACCATGAGATTCAGCTGGATGTGCGCATTATTGGTGCCACTAACCGCAATCTTACCGAAGCAGTGGCGGATGGCAGTTTTCGTGAAGACTTATTTTATCGACTAGAAACCTTCGCCTTGCAGGTGCCACCATTGCGCGCCAGAGAAGATGATATACAGCGGTTAATCGGCTTCTTTCTGACGCGATTTAATGCGCGTCAACAGCGTAATGTAAAAGGTTTTAGCGATGAAGCATTAGCGATGCTGCAGGGTTATCCTTTTCCGGGCAACGTGCGTGAGCTACAAAATGCCGTAGAGCGGGCCGCCACTTTTTGCGACGGTTCCTTGATTGAAGCACATCACCTGCCACAGCGCATTTGTCAGCAGTCTGAACGGGCACTGTCATTAGAGTTTATGGTGGTTGATCAGGGCAAGAGTCAGATAGGTAATAGTACGGTAAGTAATGATGTCGATGAAAATGCCGAAAGTATGGCATCACTAGAAACCGTACAGCGCCAGTATATACATCGAGTATTAGCCGCCACCGGCAACAACAAACGCCGCGCCGCCGATATCCTCGGCATCACCCGCCGCACCCTCTACCGTTGGATTGAATAGGAAAGCGGGACGCTTTACGCCGTCAGTTAAAGACAAGTTCAACAGATTTCTTTAGGTACTATGCCGTCATACTGGGCGAGCCCCGGTATCTCGGACTGCTAAATCTAAATCGAGATCCTGAAACGAGTTCAGGAAGACAGTAAAAACACCTAACTTTGTAACCCAGCGCTTTAGCTGCCGGTTCCGCGTTAGCAGGAACTGTTTTGTAGTTGTTTTTAACTGACCGCTTATCGCTGACGGCTTAAAGCTGCCCGAAGGGCTGGTACTGAATCTTGTTGATATACCACTCTTTCAGGCCAGAGGGGGTTTGTACCTGTATCCCGTCGTCTACTTGCTTGCCAATGAGGGCGCGGGCCATGGGTGAGTTAATGGTGATGTAATTATTTTTCGGATCCATTTCATCGCTACCCACTATACGATAACGCACTATGTCGCCAGCCTCGTTTTCTAACTCCACCCAAGCGCCAAAAAACACTTTTCCGTCTTGGCGTGGGTCGTAATCAACGATTTTTAGCGCTTCTAACCGCTTCATTAAAAAGCGCACTCGGCGGTCTATTTCGCGCAGTCGTCGCTTGCCGTATATGTATTCAGCGTTCTCACTACGGTCGCCCATGGCGGCCGCTTCCGACACCGCTTGAGTCACGGCAGGGCGCTCTACCTTCCACAGTTCTTTTAACTCTTCGTCCAGCATATGCCAGCCGGCACGAGTGATCAGGTTGGTTTTCATCACTAAGTCTATTTAATGGCCAAACAATTGCTGGCCATTGTGGCTTAGCCTCATCGAAGAAGAAAGCCTGACAAGACCCGATGTGCTATTCCCAGGCAGGGAAGGGATCGGGCAGTTGCTGCCAGTGGTATTCACCCTGAGCCATTTCTTGCGCACTAAGCAGGCAGGCGTCCAGTTGGCGCCGCAACTCGGCTTGGTTCAGCCCCTGGCCGATAAACACCAGTTCTTGGCGCTTGTCGCCAAAAGGCTCTTGCCAGGATTCCGCAATGGCGGCGCGGCTTTCTTCCTCTTGCGGCCAGTCTTCAACGGGAATGGCGTGCCAGAACAGGCCGGCTCCGCCGTGATAGGCGATGCCACCAGCCTGATTCCACTGACCGGCAAAGTCTGGGCGGCTGGCTAGCCAAAAAAAGCCCTTGGAGCGCAATAGCTTGCCGGCCTGCTCGGGTTGCTGCAGCCAGTCGTAAAAGCGTTGGGGATGAAAGGGCGTGCGCGCGCGATAGACAAAACTGCCGATGCCATACTCTTCGCTCTCGGGCACCTGTTCACCGCGCAGGGTTTGCATCCAGCCGGGCGCGCGGGCGGCGCGCTCAAAGCAGAAGCGGCCGGTGCCCAGCACCCGCTCTATGTCTACCCGACCCTGACGGATGGGGATGATTTCGGCCTCCGGATTCAGCCGTGCCAGAATGGCGCTCAGCTCGGCAAGTTGTTGGGCGCTAACCAGATCGGTTTTACTGATCAGCAGCACGTCGCAGAACTCCACCTGTTCTATCAGCAGATCGGTCACGCTGCGACCATCGTCTTCCCCTAAGCTCTCGCCGGTGTCCTGCAGATCCCGAGCGGCATTGAAGTCGGTCAGAAAATTCACCGCATCCACCACAGTGACCATGGTATCTAGCCGAGCCAGATCGCTCAGGCTGGTGCCGTCTTCATCGGCAAAGGTGAAGGTCTCGGCCACCGGCAGCGGCTCCGAGATACCGGTAGACTCAATTAACAGATAATCGAAACGACCGGCGTCGGCCAGGCGACGCACTTCTATCAGTAGGTCTTCGCGCAGGGTGCAGCAAATGCAGCCATTGCTCATCTCCACCAGCTTTTCTTCGCCTCGGCGCAGGGCCACCTGCTGGCCAACGGTGGCGGCGTCGATATTCACCTCGCTCATGTCGTTGACGATCACGGCGACGCGCAATCCTAGGCGATTGTTGAGAATGTAATTGAGCACTGTGGTTTTTCCGGCACCGAGAAAACCGGAAAGCACGGTAACCGGCAGGCGGGGTAAAGGAGCATGATGCGACATGAGAGAGTCCGTTTGGTGACTTGATTGATAATATTACTTGATGTTATAACATAACAGTACATTTTCAGGAAAGCACAACGTCAAGGAACTCTATCCGATCATGATCAGTACAGAACCCTCTTCCATCACGCTCACCGAGATCAGCCGTCAGGGTATTGCACCCAGCGTGTTCACCCGCATTTACGAGCCTGATTGTCAGCTGGTCAACTGGCAACGGCCGCTATCTGTGGCCGTTGCGGATTACGCGGCCGCGTTAAGCCGACAAGATCATGCCATCAGCATGCGCGAGCTGTTGGCACCCGCAGCCGTGTCGGAGGCCTTGTATTCCCGTTTGCCGGACCTGCCCGGTCGGGACGATTTTGTGGCCAATGCGCAGCAGCTGGCAGAGATGTTCGCCTGCCTTTTTGAGCTACGCCGAGTGGGTTTGCGCCTGGCCAGCCTGCAAACCGCCATGTGTCCGCGCTTTCATGTGGACAGGGTGCCTTGTCGCTTGGTAACTACCTATGCGGGGCCGGGTACCCATTGGCTGAATCAGACGCAGCGTAATCAAGTGCTGGACACGGGTGGTCGGGAGCCTGAACGGTGGCAGCGACTGATGGCGGGTGAAGTGGCCCTGCTGAAAGGGGATGGCTGGGAAGACAACGACGGCCAGGGCCTTTGGCATCGTTCGCCGCCGGCGTCCATCGGTTACCGGAGATTGTTTCTGTCGCTGGACTTTGCCGAATAAGGCCCGGGTTTACATCTGTAATCTGGCTCTGGTTGGTTACGGCGGCGAACAGCCCAACATGAACGGTAACTGGGGTGAATTCTACCACCCCTGATTCAGTCAAACTCAACCACCCGAAAGTGCGGGTTGTCAACCGTCGCCGTCATGCGGATAATGGACGCCAGAGGGATCAGGTGCTCCGTATCATCGTTCTGTATCTTGATGCACTCTTGTCGCTGTTCATTACGGGCGGTATCCAGGGCAATGCCGCTGATGTGCTCGTCCGAAACCAGCGTGAGTGTAATCGGATACCGATACAGGCAGGCAATCTCGATATAGTCGTGTTGTTCGCAGCTCATCATTTTTTGTTTCCCACTCCCCATTCCCTATTCCCCAGTCTCGGAACTTCACCCCAGATGATCCAGCGGTAGCGCAGTTTCATGTTTGATGCGGCGCAATACGAAGCTGGATCGCACGCCGGTGACACCATTTAAGCGGGTGAGCTTACCAAGCAAAAATTGCTGATAATGCTCCATGTCGCGCACGATGACTTTTAGCTGATAATCGGCCTCGGTGCCGGTGACTAAGTCACATTCTAGTACTTCAGAAAACTCATGGATGGCGGCATCGAAGGTCTCGAAGCGTTCCGGCGTGTGCCGGTCGAGTGAGATATGAATATAGGCCTGCAGGCTTAAACCGAGTTTATTGGCGTTGAGCAAGGTCACGTGATCGGCAATTAACCCCGCATCTTCTAGCGCCTTCACCCGCCGCGAGCAAGGCGAGGGTGATAAACCAATACGTTCGGCCAGCTCTAAGTTGCTAATGCGACCGTTACGCTGCATCAGTTCTAAAATACGTCGATCTGTTCTATCGAGTTGTACTAAATTGCTCAAGGATCTTCCCTAATAGAATAATTAATTACTATAGATAGTATAAGGGGTGAAACATTGCTTAAGAAGCACAATTTAACCTGTTATTCGCAACCACTCACCCCAAGCAAAGCGCTACTATAGTTCCATCTTCTGGAGACAAACAGACCGATATCCTCGGAGCCTGTTGCAAGCCGATTTACCTTATCGGTAAGCACCACAAAGGTCACACTCGAACAGAGTGAAAGGCTAGGAGCAAGGGCCACAAGCCTAATGCAGAGCACAAAAAGCCAGCCGTAAAGGCTGGCTTTGGTGTTTCTGGGGGCGGGAGCTGTGATTCCTTAGGTGGAGGATACGGGGAAATAATCCCTACCTAATATAGCGTATAGCGGGAACTGAGGCTCGGGAGGGGATCAGGCTTCGGGAATGGCAGCGATCACCGAAATTTCCACCAGCAGCTCGGGGCTGGCCATGGCGGCTTCCACACAGGCGCGGGCCGGGGCGTGACCGGCTGGCACCCAGGCGTCCCATACTTGATTCATTTCGGCGAATAGGCTCATGTCTTTCACATAGATGGTGGCGCTCAGCAGGTGCTGGCTGCTGCTACCGACCTCGGCCAGCAGGGTGTCGACCTTGCCTAGCATGGTGCGGGTCTGCTCGGCGATGCCCTGAGTGCGGTCTTCGGCCACCTGTCCGCAGAGGTAGACGGTGTTGTTGTGAATGACGGTGCGGCTCATGCGCTCGCCGGTATGATGGCGTACTAGGGTCATGTTATCTCCTGACAAGGTTGAGGTCGCCGAGCCGAGGGCTCGGCGGTTGGTGTTACGATTGGTTTTGGTCGGTCTCGGCCAGGCAGGCCAGCTCTTGCAGAGTCAGCGGCTTGATCGGTGAGCGAATGTTATAATAGCCAACCTCGGCCGGAGTAGTCTGGCGAGTATCGGCAATAATCTGAGTTACCGTCAAACCACACATCCGGCCCTGACAAGGACCCATACCGACTCGGCTAAAAGCCTTGGTCTGGTTGGGGCCGATGCAGCCAGATTGGGCAAAGCGGCGAATGTCACCTGCCGTGACCTCTTCGCAGCGACATACTAAGGTGTCGTCGGGCGGCGTGAGAAATTCTTTGGCGGGCTGGTAAAGCACATCGAGAAAGGGACGAATCGCAAGTGTCGAGGCTAAATCTCGGCGCACCGGCTCGGCTAGCCTATCCCTATCGGCTGAGCTTTGTTTGCCCAATTGATGGGCAATTTGCCAAGCAGACAGACGGCCGGCTTGTTCGGCGGCCATCGCGCCGCCGATGCCCGCACCATCACCGGCGATGAAGATACCTGGGATATCGGTTTCGCCCCAAAAGTCTGTACTGGGGCGCCAGCATAACTGCTGTTCGTCCCATTGGTGGTCGATGCCGATAGCTCGGCTTAGTTGCACATTGGGTATTACGCCCTGGTGCACCAGCAGACTGGTGGCGTTTAGAGTCTGCTCTTTGCCCTTATGGGTGAAGCGTACCTGAGTTAGCTGGCCATTTTCATCGGCCTCGGCCCGTAGTCCGCTAACTCGGCTTAGGCAGCGAACGCTCGAGCCTTTGAGCCTAGCCATATAACCCAGCCCCTTGACCAGTACCTTCCAACCGCGCAACGCGCCACCGAGGTGACGGCCGGCCTTGAGATAGTTTGCTCTGGGAGTGGTATCGAGCACGGCGGCGATATCGACTCCGGCTCTGTGCAGCTGCAATGCGATCAACAGCAACAGTGGGCCGCTACCGGCCAGGATCAGCGGTGCCGGGGGAGTCAGGCCGCTGGTCTTGAGCATAATCTGGGCTGCACCGCAGCTCATTACCCCAGGCAGCTGCCAGCCGGGAAAGGGCACCGGGCGTTCTTGGGCGCCGGTGGCCAGCAGGATTCTGCCTGCGCGCAGAGTTCGGGCTTTACCTTGCGCTGACAGTCGCACTTCCCGTTCATGGGTGATTTCCCACACGGTGGCAGCCGGAATATAATCAACCTCGGCCTGAGTAAACGGCGTCAGCAGCTGGCGGCCATGGTAGTAGTCTTGGCCCAGTATGCGCTCATCCTGCGGCGCGGGCGCCGAGATGGCACGGTATATCTGACCACCGGGAGCGGCCTGTTCGTCTAGCACGGCGACGGTTAGACCCTGTTCAGCGGCGGCGGTGGCTGCAGCCATGCCCGTGGGGCCGGCGCCGACGATCACTAAATCATACTGCTTCATGGAAGTCTCCCTCTGTGAGCTCACGGGCCCCAGACTGGCAGCGCACTTTCATACCTTCGATTACTTGCACCATGCAGCCTTGGACGTTGGCTAAGCCATCGACTTCTACTAGACATTCGAAGCAGACTCCCATCATGCAGTAGGGCGCGCGAGGGCTAGCAGAAACTGGTGTAGTGCGCGACGGTACGGCTCCGGCGGCCAGCAGAGCGGCAGCCACCGAGTCACCCTCGCGGGCGATGAAGGGTTGGCCGTCGATTTCCAGGGTGACGGCCCCGGCAGGGGTGGTGGCCAGTCGGTTAAAAGGGGAATCGGTCTGCACTGAACGCCTCCAGAGAAATATCTATGTCTCGGCCAAGTAGCCAGTCAACTAAAGGGCCAGCATGTACGGCACCTAGTGTGACGCCGCTGTGGCAGGTAACCACATAGGCGCCGGGATATAGGGCCGACTGTTGATAAATGGGATAACCGTCCGGGGTCATTACCCGCAGGGCGCCCCAAGATCGGATCAACCTTACTTTTTTTAGCACCGGATACATGCGGATGGCGCGGGCGGCAATCTTGCCGAGTTCCTCGGCGGTAGTGCCGGTATCCAGGCCCACATCTTCTTTGGAGTCACCCAACTGCACAGTGCCTTCGCCGGTCTGGCGTACATGGCCGGTGGGATAGCTGATAAAGGGCTTGAGCCGCTCGGTGATCAGTACCTGACCTCGGTTGGGCTCAACCGGCGCATGCAGGCCCAGTTGCGGTGCTAGTGCCTTGTTGCCCAGGCCGGCTGCCAGTATTACTTTGTCTGCTTTCAGGCTGTGGTTGTCCAGCTGGATCTCGAATCCACCGGTTTGCTGAGGCTGAATATGCTGCACTGGCTGACCGTTAATAAGAGCCCCGCCGTGTAGTTCAAAGGCCTGATGCAGGGCCCGAAACAACAGTAACGGATTAAGGTGGCCGTCCATCGGCGACCAGGTCGCTCCAGCGATATCGGGTCCTAGAGCCGGTTCCTTTTCCCGTGCCTGTTCTACGCTCAGCACCTCGAAAGGGTAGTCACCGTCGGCGTCCTGCTGCATCTTGCTCAGCATCTCGGCTCTTTGCTGCAGGTTCTGTTGATCCAGGCAAACATAGAGGCCACCGCGTTGCTGCAGTTCGATATTGATGCCGGTATCTTGTTGCAGGTTGGCGGCCAGTGCGGGCCAGAGGCGGGCTGACAGTCGGGATAGTTGGGCATACTCGGGACAGGTGTCACCCTTGCCTTGTACCCAGACCAAACCGAAGTTGCCGCGGGAGGCCCGCAGCGCCTGATCGCCTTCGTCGAAGATAGTGACCCTTTTGCCATGACGAAGAAGGCCATAAGCAAGGGACATGCCCACTAGACCACCGCCGATGATGGCAACATCGGTCTCATTGCGGCTGGCATGGTTGCGAACCGACATCGTGTTCTCCTTTGGCTATATGGAAAGATCGGGCCCGAGAGGGCCCGATTGATTTACTTGAATGGATTCAGAACTTGCTCGGCCCAGTCCTGACCGATGTCTTTCATGATCTCGGGCCAGATCTGTTCCCGAGCGACGTCGGCATAGGCGTCGATGTTGGCATCGGTGACTTCAACTATGGTGGCGCCAGCATCGGCCAGACGCTGCTCGTAAGAAGTCTGCTCGGCCTGAGCTTTCTCCCAGCGGCGTTTTTCAAAGGCTTGGGCGGCCTGATCCAGAGCGGCGCGCTCGTCGTCATCCAGATCCGCATAACGCTCGGCATTGATCTGCAGGAACCACACCTCGAAGTGGGTGTTGAGTGGAACATAAGACTTGGTAACATCGCGGAAAGAGGCGTAGTAGCCCTCGGCACCCGAGCCCATTACACCGTCCACCACCCCGGTTTGCACCGCAGTAAAGGCTTCAGAGAAGGGAAGAGGCGAGCCGATAAAGCCGGTATTGTCGGCTAGCAGTTGGAACGATTTCATTGGCGGTACCCGCAGCTTTACGCCTTTGTCGTGCACTGGATCTGTGACCTGATCCACTTCTCGGTTAAGAGCGATACCACCGAAGTATACGGGCCAAGCGGCCAGCACCTTGATATCCTGGGCCTGATATAGCTCGTCGATAGTGTTACGCAGCGGTGAACCCGGGGTGTAGGCCTCGCGGGCATCGTTCCAGTTTTTTACCATGTAGGGCATGTAGATGACTTGGAAGCGCTTGTCGGCACCGGCAGAGGGCGGCTGTACCGCCATGTCGATAGCGCCCAAGCTGACCCGCTCCTGCACTACCGTATAGTCGCCGAGGGCGTTGGCCGGATAGACCTTGAGTTTGAGGTCGCCATCGGTGGCGGCCTTTAGCTCGTCGGACAGCTGGCGCACATCCAAGTCGATGGCGGTCCCTTGGGGCCGTACATGAGAAATTTTGAGGGTCGCGGCCTCAACGGCGGTGCCGACGAGGGCTAGTGATAACAATATACTCTTGGCCAGGGTGCTGTATTCAATCCGTTTTTGCATGGTGTTCTCCTTGGTGATTAATAGCCAAACAGGGCTGGAATATATTCAGATAAATCGGGCCATACCGAGACCAGTACCACTACCGGCAGGTAGCCGAACAGCAGCAGTATCATGGCTGGTTTGATTAATTGGGTGAACTGCACCTTGCCGATGCGAGCACCCATGTAGAGAATGCTGGCATAGGGCGGGGTTACACCGCCCATGGCAGTGTTGACGCCCATAATGGCGGCAAACTGGATGGGGGTGACACCTAGGGCAGACATCAGTGGCAGCAGCAAGGGCGCAGTTAGTATGATGGCGGTAACATCGTTGACTACCATGCCGATCAGGAACAAAAACACGTTGACCATGATCAACAGCAGTACTTTGTTGTCAGTAATCTCGAAGATGGCATCCACCAACGCTTGAGGAATGTCTTCCATCACGTAGATCTGGCTTAGCATCAGACTGAACAGCACCATGATCAGTATGGCGCCGACTGCGGTGGCGGATTCTTTACCGGACTCGATAAAGGTACGCCAGGTCAGCCCTTTATAAATCATGAATCCTACCGGGATAGCATAAATAACTGAGATAGCCGCGGCTTCGGTCGGGGTCATGATGCCGCCGTAGATACCACCCAGTATGATTACTGGCATCAGCAATGCGGGCAGGGCGTGCACGGTGCGGGCGGCGCCTTCGCGAATGGCCTCGTGGAAAGGCTTTGGATCGTTCATTACCAGCGGAAACTTACGTGCCATGACCAAGTTGACCAGGGAGAAGTTGAGCATGATCAGCAGGCCCGGGCCAAGAGTGGCGAGGAAGCTGGCCAAAATCGAGGTTTCAGTAACCCAGCCGTAGACGATCATGGTGACGCTGGGCGGGATCAGCAGACCTAGAATTGAGGAGTTGGCGATTAGCGCGGTGGCATAGGCGCGAGGGTAGCCCTGACGCTCCATCTCTGGGATAAGTAGTGGGCCTACGGCGGCGATGCCGGTAAGGCCGCTGCCAGAAATGGCGCCTATGATAGCGCAGCTGATCGTGGCCACCACACCGAGGCCGCCACGCACCCGACCGACAAATATGTTGACGAACTTGAGCAAGCTGCCGGCTATGCCGCTAACACTCATCAAGGTGCCGGCAAATACAAATAGCGGGACGGCTAGCAGCACGGGGGTGGCCAACTGGCTAAAGCCCCACAACATGGTGCCTTTCATGGTGGCGCCACCTGCTAGGCTCATCACCATCAGGCCGCCGCCAAAGCAATAGGGCAGTGGCACGCCGATGGTGAGTAGAATCACCAGTACGGCAAAGGCCAGAATCGCGATTTCAATCATGGAACTTCTCTCCCTTCTGTTCTTCCGTGAGCAGTTTGAACTCGGTTACTTCGGCCGGCTCGCGGATGGTATCGACCCGGTGGGCTTCACCGCTGGCCAACAGTGTTCGTAGGTGTTTCAGAAGATGCCAAGCCCCATAGAGGGTCATCACTACCAGACCCATAAACAGGGCGGCTTCATAGATGATGGTGGGAATGTAGAGGGTTGGGCTCTCCTTCCAGACTCGATTGGCATACTTGAAATAATCCCAAGCCCACCAAGTCAGCCAACTGGATATGATCAAACTGATGGTTTCGGAAATCACTACCAGCCAGAGACGTGCTCTATCTGTTTTGAGAAAGACATCCAGCACATTAGCGCGAATTTGAGTATCTTCCCGGGAAGCATTAACTGCTCCCAGCATGTAAAGCCACATGGTGGGAATTAACGCCATTTCTTCCAACCCCATCATGGGAGTCTCAAACACGTAGCGCGAAATCACCTGCACGGCCTGAAATCCGGCCACCGTAGTGATCAGCAGGGTCAGTGTGTATTTGAATACCGTTTCCATGTCCTTTTCCTTGTCCATGTCCATGTATTTGTTCGGTTCACTTGTAGAGTTGATGTTCTGCATCATTTCTACCTGTTGTTCATATTACATTTACAAAATCATAACAACCAATCGTTTTAATTAGCCTTTGCATAACGTAATGTTATTCTTATATCGTGACAATATTCAGAGAGACAAGTGATGGCAAAGTTAAGTTACCGGCAGGTGGAAGCATTTCGGGCAGTGATGATCGCCGGCACGACCACGGGAGCGGCAGAGCAGCTCTACATTTCGCAGCCTGCCGTGAGCCGGTTGCTCAGTGACTTTGAGGCGTCGGTACAGATCAAGCTGTTCGAGCGCCATCACAAGCGATTGGCGCCGACCCCCGAAGCTCTGTTGCTGTATGAAGAGGTTGAGCGCTCTTTCGTCGGTATCGAGCGACTGGCGACCATGGCGGAAGAATTGCGCGACTTTCAGCGTGGCAGCCTCAAAGTGGCGGCCATGCCGGCTATTGCGTTAGGCTTTCTGCCGCGGGTGATGCAGCAGTTCAGTCGGCACCACCAGGGGGTGAATATGACGCTGCAGGTGCGCAGCTCCCAGCAGGTGGCCGACTGGATAGCGACTCAGCATTTCGATGTTGGTATCGGCGCCACTAATGTGGCCGATCCGGCGCTGGCGGTGGAGGTGCTTGGAGATGCGGCCCTGGTCTGTGCCCTGCCGGCGAGTCATCCGCTGGCAGACAAGGCAGTAATAGTGCCGGAGGATTTGCGGGATCAGCCTTTTATTTCAATGGGCCCGGAGCAAAGCGTACGCTACAAGGTGGACGAAGTGTTTGACCAGGCCAAGGTCAGCCGACAGCTGGTGTTCGATACTCAGCTGTCGCACGTGGCTTGTTCCTTTGTTGATGCGGGCTCGGGGGTGGCGCTGGTCGACCCGATTACCGCCCTACATTTTTCATCTACTAATCTGGTGTTTCGTCCCTTCGAACCCTGGGTGTCGTTTTCCTATCACCTTTTGTATCCGGCACACAGGGCACGATCTCGGGCCACTGAGGAGTTCAGCCAGTTGTTAAAGCAGGAACTGGCATTGCTGGTAAAACGTTCTGATGGGCTACTGCGATTGAAAGCTACTTAGTGGCAAAGTGAACCCTGCATGTTTCAATGTTTTAACACGCCGCGATTAAGGCAACAGTGGTTGACCCAGTAGATGATTACCATATGCCTAATGCAGAGCACAAAAAGCCAGCCGTAAAGGCTGGCTTTGGTGTTTCTGGCGTTTGGACACGGCGTCGTGGCTTCCTTCACATGCGTGCGAGAATGACGACAAAACCGCACCTGTTGTGCAGCATTGCTTAGAAGTTATAAAACTTCATAATCCAGAAGGTGATCATACCCAGACACAAGGGCCAGAAGACCCCCTTGAAAGCCCAGGCCAGTATGGCCGTGACCAGAGCCGCCGTTATCTGCGCGATGCTCACCGAATCCAGCGTGGCTTTATCCTGAAATATAATGGCAGGGATGGACAGCGCGGCCAGTACGGCGGGGGCCAACAGCTGCAATGTGGTCTGGTGCTTGCCAATATTGAAGCTTCCCCTGCCATGGAGATGCACGAACGACAGCCGAATGGCGAAGGTGCCGATGCAGACGGCGATAAATATCAACCAGAGTGTCAGGTTATTCATTGTTTTCCCTTTGTGCCTTCAGGCTGAGTTTGGTGATGAAAGAGCTGGCAATCAGGCCGATAGTGGTACCGCCGATAATGGCCGCAATAAAGCCCAGGTTATAGGGAAGCTGGATCAGGCTGGTTGCCACCAAAGCCGAAAACACCGCCGTGATCAGCGATGCCCGGTTACGGATACTCGATACCAGCATGGCGATGAATGCCAGGGGAATGGCGAACTCCAGTGACCACTCGGCCGGTATTTGCTCGCCAACCAGCAAGCCGAGGATGACAGAGCCAACCCAGCTTACCGCCAGCGCCACTGCCGTACCGGCGAAATAATAAAGCTTCTCCCTGTCACTCTGTTCAGGCGTAAAGCGAGTCGCACACAACCCATAGGCCTGATCGCTGATCAGGTATACCAGAGGCCATTTGTGGCGGGTCTTCAATGAGTGCAGCAGCGGGGCGAAGGTGGCGCTGTAGATAAGGAAGCGAATATTCACCATCAGCGCGGTGAAGATAATGACCGCCGGTAATGCCTGTTCCTGAATTAACTGATAGGCCGCCAGCTGTGCCGAACCGGCAAAAAACAGCAATGTCATGCCAATGGTCATCTCGGGACTGAATCCGAGGCTGGTGCCATTGGCCCCGGCAATGAGCCCGAAAGGCAATACCCCTGGTACCATCGGCAGCAAATCTCTTACCCCTTCAAAAAAATCACGCTTGCCGCTTGATGACATCTTTTATTGTCCTTGTATATTCAGATGGTTTCGGGACGTAACAGACCCTAGAGTTCAATATCAGGCGAGTAGTTTACCGAAATGTTCAGTCGGTTACAGACAATCGGCCGGAGTCATGACCGACTCTGTAGGAGCCAATGTATTTGGACTAGGGCAGTCAGATTTAGATAGTTTCTAATGAAAGAACAAAATAAGAAATTATTGTTCATTTTTTGCATATTATAAGGTTAGTTGTTGCTTAAAAAGATCAATTTAGTCTTTTATTCGCAATCACTCGCCCCAAGTAAAGCGCTACTATAGTTCCATCTTCTGGAGACAAACAGACCGATATCCTCGGAGTCTGTTGCAAGCCGATTTACCTTATCGGTAAGCCTCACAAAGGCCGCATTTAATCGAATGTTAGGCTGAGATCTGGGCCACAAGCCTTAGCAATATGCAGATAATCATCACGGTTAGGCCGTTAAAAAAGAGCACCTGAGGTGCTCTTTTTTATGGCTGAAAGTGGAGAGAGGTGAGGCGTAAGAGCCAAACACCTAACGGTAGGCGGGGTATTTTGGTTTAGCTTGGCCCTTTCTTTAACTGACAGCTTATGGCTTCAAGCTTACGGCTGCCCGAAGGGCTATTACTTAATCACCCCACAGGCCATACGGGCACCGCCGCCACCTAATGGTGCTGGGTCGTCACTGTGGTTGTCGCCACCGGCGTGGATCATAATGGCGCGGCCTTGAATTTGCGTCAGCTTTTCTAACTTTGGCGCCAACACGGGATAATTAGCATGGCCATCGGCATCCACATACAGTGCCGGTAAATCACCCAGATGACCTTTGGCGTTATAAGGGCCTAAATGTATGCCGGTATTCTCAGGGTCAAAGTGACTGCCTGCCGCTCCTGCTGGTACCACTTTGCCATCATCATTGGTTTTAGGGCCGCAATCGGGATGTTCATGAATATGAAAGCCATGGATACCAGACGCTAACTCAGATAAATCAGGCGCAAATAACAGACCAAACTCTGTTTCAGTGACGTGGATCGTGCCAAGCTCGGTAGTGGTGCCTTGGTCGTCAACGTTATGAATCGCGATATTCATCTCGTTTGCTAAGACAGAGCCGCTAATAGCGGTTGCTAAAATAGCGGTCGTTAATAAAGCATGCTTGATCATGTTACAGACTCCTATTCTTACGTTATGCGCTAGTTATATCAGCTTAGAGCAAGGCGGAGTTATATTCGACCCTTGTGACTGCTTAAAGAATACGCTCTGCTGCTTGCTTGGTGATCAGAATTGGAATGGACTTAGAAGTTGGCGTATCACTACCGTCCCCCACGCTGTGCAGCGGTACTAACGGATTGGTTTCTGGGTAATAGGCCGCCACATTGCCAGGCGGGATGTCATAGGCCACCACCTTGAAGCCGCTGACTTTACGTTCTACATCATCTAGCCAAACGGTGCTCAACTCTACCCAGTCGCCTTCTTTTAGCCCGCGGCGCTTTATTTCGTCTGGGTGCATAAACACCACCATGCGCTGGCCATAAACGCCGCGATAACGGTCGTCCATACCATAAATTGTGGTGTTGTATTGGTCGTGAGAGCGCAGCGTTTGCAGAGTAGACAGCATGCCCTGTGCCTTGGCGGTAATGGCTTCGGGGATCAGGCTAGCAGGTAGAATATCGGCACCAAAATTGGCCTTGCCGTTGTGAGTTTGCCACTGATAACGGGCGGCACTGTTGTCTAAATAAAAACCGCCGGGTTGTGTTAGCCGTTCATTAAAGCCTTCAAAGCCCGGTAGGGTGGCGGCAATATGGTCACGAATTAAATTATAATCTTGTGACAATGCTAACCAGTCCACCGGTGTATTGCCTAAGGTTGCTTGGGCAATACCGGCGACGATGGCGGTTTCTGAGCGTTGTTGTGGGCTGTTGGGTTTGCCCACACCTTCAGAGGCATGCACCATGCTGAACGAGTCTTCCACGGTAATAAATTGGGAGACATCGCCTTGCATATCTTGCTCGGTGCGCCCAAGGCAGGGCAAAATCAGCGCCTCTTTGCCGGCCATTAGGTGGCTGCGATTAAGCTTGGTACTAATTTGTACTGTTAGCTCGCAGTTAGCTAGGGCTCGGGCGGTGGCATGAGTGTCTGGCGCGGCGGCGGCAATATTGCCACCGAGCGCGATAAACACTTTTGATTGGCCGTCTAGCATCGCCTGAATAGCGGCGACCGCATTATGCCCAGGCTGGCGTGGCATCGGATGGTTAAAGTGCTGCTCTATTCTGTCTAAAAAGGCGGCGCTGGGTTGCTCATTAATACCTACGGTTCTATTACCTTGTACGTTGCTGTGGCCGCGCACTGGGCACAAACCCGCACCCGCTTTGCCCAATTGGCCACATAACAGCTGTAAGTTGGTTATCTCACGAATGGTGGCCACCGAATGCTTATGTTGGGTAATGCCCATGGCCCAGGTAATGATCACCCGTTTGGCGCCCGCATACACTGTTGCCGCCTGAGTAATTTGCGCCTGACTTAGGCCCGACTGCTCCGTTATTTTCTCCCACGGCGTAGCATCCACCTGAGCTAAATAGGCATCTAGGCCTTGTGTTTGCTCGGCAATAAAGACGCGGTCGAAGACGCCTGCTTTACCTTCAGCCAAAGCCGCGGTATCCCACGCCAGTAACTGCTTGACCATGCCGCGCACAGCCGCCATATCACCGCCGAGGCGTGGACAAAAGTAATGGCTAGAAATGCGCGAGTCTTTGGGAGTGAGCATCTCAACGGGGCTTTGCGGATCGGCAAATCGCTCTAATCCTCTTTCTTTTAGATTATTAAAGCTGACGATGGCTGCGCCATTGCGGGCGGCGTTGCGCAGGCTGTGCAGCATGCGCGGATGATTGGTGCCTGGATTCTGGCCGAACACGAAAATGGCATCGGCTTGGTCGAAGTCTTTTAGTGTGACGGTGCCTTTACCCACACCAATGGCTTGCGTTAGCGCAACCCCACTGGCTTCGTGGCAAAGGTTGGAGCAGTCGGGAAAGTTATTAGTGCCAAAGCTACGGCCAAATAATTGATAAAGATAGGCCGCTTCGTTGCTGGCGCGGCCCGAGGTATACAGCTCTAATTGATCTGGATGCTCCAGTGCCTGCACGTGGCGAGCGATCAAGGAAAAAGCATCATGCCACGAGATTGGCTGATAACGATCGGTGGCCCGATTGAGAACCATTGGTTGCTCAAGGCGGCCTTGATATTCAAGAAAATAATCGCTTTGACGTTGCAGGTGGCTTAGCGAATGTTGCTCAAAAAAGGCGGGTGTCACCCGTTTTTTGGTGGCTTCCCAGCTGATGGCCTTGGCGCCGTTTTCACAAAAAGAAAAATGCTTACCCGGTTCATCACCCCAGGCACACCCTGGGCAGTCGAAGCCCTTAACTTTGTTGGCTCGCAACAAGTTACGAATGTTTGCCGCCGGTTGTTTACTGCCAAAAACGAAACGCGTAGTGGAAGATAAGGCACCCCAGCCTCCGGCCGGTCCTTGATAAGGTTTAATTTTTTTGGTCATGGCAAAGCTCAACTAATGAAGTGTAATAAACGCGTGAGGCTTGTTGGCGCGCTAGGTGAAGGTAAACCGGCAGGCATAACGTCATGCTGAGCTCAACCTCAACCTAGTAAATAAGCAGTAAAGTCAGTGTAAACAGCCAAACAAAGGGGATCTAATTGAAAGAATTGATAGTAAGATAGATATTATTTATCAATTTACATATCAATCATCTTTTTTATTGATGTACAGCCGAGGCGATCATGGATCTTAAGCAGCTGAATTATCTTTGTGCCTTGGCACAAGAGCGCCATTTTGGCCGGGCGGCAGAGACCTGTCATATTACTCAGCCCACGCTATCGATGCGCCTCAAGCAACTCGAAACTGAACTGGGCGTATTATTGATCCGACGCGGCAAGCAATTTGAAGGCTTTACGCCAGAAGGTGAACGAGTGTTGGCTCAGGCTCGAGTGCTGTTGAGCCATTACCACAACCTCAAGCTGGAGGTTGAGGCCATGAAAGGCAGCCTCACCGGTACAGTACGCTTAGGATTAGTGCCTCTTAGCTGCATGGATTTAAGTCCAATATTGGCGCGACTGCATCAGCGTTATCCAAATTTAACTTTTGAGATCAACGATATGACCGCCGATGATATTTTGCAGGGGCTAGAGGACAACAGTCTAGATATTGGAGGTGGTTTCTTTGAAGCCGAAGAACTAGCAAAGCTGAATAGCCTCGCGCTACCCGAGCAGGGGGTTGCCGTTGCATTTGGGCCAAGCTGGCAAACGCGGATTCCAGAGGTACCTACAGCGGCAGACTTGGCGGAGCTCCCCTTATGCTTACCTAAAGCAGGTATGTATTTTCGCCGTTATCTCGACACCATGTTTGCCCAACAAGGTATTACATTGCAGCCGGTGTTGTCCTCAAACTCGGTGTATCGTTTGATGCGCGCGGTGCACTCCGGCCTAGGGTGTGCACTGATCCCCACCGGCAGCGTCTTATTTACCGAGCTGTCTGGCGTTGAAACTCGGCCGCTGGCATTGCCCGCCATGGCAAGAATTGGCGCACTGGTGATGCGCAATGATGCTCAGGCCAGTGTGTTAGCTAAGGGTTTCTTTGAAGTGGCTAAAGAATGCTGGCAGTTAGCTGAGTCTGACGACAAAAATGATGAAGCTGTTCTATGATTATGGTTTGTCCTTGGCGTGAGGCAGCTATAGTCAGTATATAAAGCTGGTCTGTTTGGCTCACTGATAAAAGCGATGAGTACTATGAGCATGGATATGCGACGGCAACATAATCAGGATGATTCAGAACTCGCCATGTCAGACATTATTGCTCAAGACAGTAATGGCTGGTATCAGCTGTGCGAACAGGCGGCTCATTGTGCTGATGCACAGGCTGCCTGTTTCTTTTTTTTTCAAAACGATGACCAGACGCCCTTGCTGGCAATGGGGCCGGGCTGGCCTTTGTTACCTAGATGGTCGTTGGCCGATTATCAAACTGTTTGGCAACAACAGGTATTTTACTGCGCGATTAACGGTGTGGCTCTTCATGCGAATAAAAGCTATCTAGCGATACCGATAACACGCGGTGTGCTCACAGGCTTATTACTACTTAAATATCAAACTCAGGTGCCGGCGTTGTTGCCACCGCAAAAGCTGTTGCTGGATACCATGGCGGAGCATGGGGCCTTGCTCTGGCATGAAGGCAATCACAAGGCTCGACAACGCAAACGAGATGGTTCTTCGCGCCGGTTGCTGAATCGTCTTAAGGTGCTTTTTAGTAATGTACCTATCCCTATTAATGCCTTTAACGCCGAAGGGCGCTGTATCCTCTGGAATAATGAATGCGAGCATGTTTTTGGCTGGACTGCCGAAGAGATAACACAGCACCCGACCCCGCTCAGTTTGTTTTATCCCGACCTAGCCGATCAGCATCGGGTAGTCGCTACCTTTAATGACCATAATAGCTCTGAGTTTAAAGAGTGGCGGCCCATCGATCGGGAAGGCAACAAACTGACTACTCTGTGGGCCAATATTATGCTGCCCAATGGCGACATGCTGTGTGTGGGGCATGACGTTAGCGAACAGAAAGAAATAACTAATCGACAGCGTTTGGCAGCCAGCGTATTTGAGTCAAGCTACGACGGCATCATGATTACAGATCTTGACCATTGCATTACTCACATCAACCCGGCCTTTACGCGTATTACCGGTTATGTGTCCGATGAAGTGATGGGCCGTCACCCCAACTTGTTGCAACATGTTAATTCCGATGATGGTTTATACAATGAGCTATGCCAACACTTTAAATCACAAGAGCATTGGCAGGGAGAGTTATCGGGTCGGCGTAAAAATGGCGAAACGTATTCTTTATTGTTGGCTATTTCTGTAGTAAAAGACGAACAAGAAAAAGTACTGAATTATGTTGCGGTGTTCTCCGATATTACTTATTTAAAAGACCATGAAGCCGAGTTGAAGCATCAAGCCTGCCACGATGTATTGACAGGGGTACCTAACCGGCTGCTGTTTGGTGAGCTATTAGAGCGCGCCATTGCTTCGGCGGTGCGTAACAAGGGCCTGCTTGCGGTGTGTTATCTCGATTTAGATGGCTTTAAGTCCGTTAACGATAACTTGGGGCATGCGGCCGGAGATCGGTTGTTAATTGAAGTAAGCCGCCGTTTAGGAAAGATTACGCGTAGCTGCGATGCCATGGCTCGCCTAGGTGGCGACGAGTTTGCGCTGTTGTTTACCGAGCTGCACAGCAGCCTAGAGTGCGATGAGATACTGACTAGAGTACAAAGCATGATTAATGAGCCGGTTGAGCTGGATGGGCAAAGCGTTAGGGTGTCTGCCAGTATTGGTGTTGCTTTATATCCGCAAGATGGCACAGATGCAGAACTACTGCTGCGCTATGCCGATCAAGCTATGTATCAGGCCAAAAGACAGGGTAAAAATACTCATGTGTTTTTTGATGCCGCCCTTCATTTGCAAGAACAGGGTCGACAGCTGCAATTAGCGCGGATGATGAAGGCGTTTCGCCAAGGTGAATTTTTGCTGCATTACCAGCCAGCTATTGATCTTTTTGAACGACAAGTTGTTGGTATGGAAGCTTTGCTACGCTGGCACGATCCCGAGCGTGGCATAGTAATGCCAGGAGAGTTTTTGCCCGTTATTATCGGTAGTCATATGGAGTTTGAGCTGGGCATGTGGGTTATTGAGCAAGTGCTGAGTCAAATGACGCTATGGAGCCAGCAAGGGTTAGCATTTAAGGTGAGTTTCAACGTCAGTCGCGGCCAGCTAATGCATTCTAATTTTAGTGACGAGCTGAGCCATTTATTAGCTCGATATCCCTTGGCTTTACCGTCTTTGTTGGACCTAGAGTTTCAAGAAACCGCCGTTTTGGCTGATATTAATGCAGCCGTTGCGGTATTACAGCGTTGTCGTCAGTTGGGAATATGTGTGTCATTGGATAACTTTGGCACCGGCTACTCCTCGCTTAGCCACCTTAATCAGTTGCCGGTTAATACGCTAAAAATAGACCGCAGCTTTATTAGTGACCTACTCTCTAATGCTCACGATGTGAGTATGGTGGAAAGCGTGATCCAATTGGCAGCAGCATTAAAAATGACGGTAACAGCCGAAGGCGTAGAGGAAATTGAGCAGGGGGTTCGATTGCAGCAACTGGGCTGTCGGTATGTGCAGGGCTATGGTATTTCTCAACCTATGCCGGCGGAACAGGTTGGTGGCTGGTTAAAAAAATGGAGCAGTGAGCAGCCAGAAAATAGTGAGGGGTAAAGGTGATTGTAAGGTGAAGAGTAAGTGTCTTTTCTTACCCTTCACTCCTCACCTTTCACCCCTCACGTGCTCTTATCGAATTACAGTTGTGGTCCTGCGGCCACTAGGGCTTTACCTTCGGTGGTGTCGGTAAACTTATCGAAGTTGTCGACAAAAAGTGTGGCCAGATCATGTGCTTTACTATCCCACTCGGCTGGGTCTGCGTAAGTATTGCGCGGATCCAAAATGGACGTATCTTCTACGCCATTTAAGTCGGTAGGAACTGCGACATTAAAGTAAGGCAGCTCTACAAATTCGGCGTTTTCAATAGAACCATCCAAAATGGCATTGATAATGGCGCGGGTCGCTTTAATAGAAATGCGCTTGCCGGTGCCATTCCAGCCGGTATTGACCAAGTACGCTTCGGCGCCCACGGCGTCCATCCGCTTGGCTAATACTTCGGCATACTGTGTAGGGTGCAAGCTTAAAAAAGCGGCGCCAAAACAGCTAGAAAAAGTTGGCGTGGGCTCAGTAATACCACGCTCGGTGCCTGCTAATTTGGCGGTAAAGCCTGACAAAAAGTGATATTGCGCCTGTTCACGCGTCAGCTTACTAACCGGTGGCAATACGCCGAAGGCATCCGCGGTTAAGAAAATAACTTTTTTGGCATGACCGGCACGAGATACTGGTTTAACGATGTTATCGATGTGATAGATAGGATAAGAAACACGGGTATTCTCGGTTTTAGAACCGTCATCAAAATCGATAGTACCGTCGGCACGCACGGTAACATTTTCTAACAGGGCATCGCGGCGGATCGCGGCGTAAATTTCTGGCTCATTCTCTTTGCTTAACTTGATGGTTTTGGCATAGCAGCCACCTTCAAAGTTAAACACGCCGTTGTCGTCCCAACCGTGTTCATCGTCACCAATTAAAGCGCGCTCGGAGTCGGTAGATAGCGTGGTTTTACCGGTGCCGCTTAGGCCAAAGAAAACAGCGACGTCGCCGTCTTTACCTACGTTTGCAGAACAGTGCATAGCGGCAATGCCTTTTAGGGGCAGTAGGTAGTTCATCATAGAGAACATACCTTTTTTCATCTCGCCGCCGTACCAAGTGCCGCCAATGAGCTGGATACGCTCAGTGAGGTTAAATGCCACGAAGTTTTCGCTGTTTAGGCCTTGTTCTTCCCAGTTAGGGTTAGTGCATTTGGCACCGTTCATCACCACAAAGTCAGGTACAAAGCTGGTCAGCTCGGCATCGGTTGGGCGAATAAACATGTTTTTGACAAAATGCGCCTGCCAAGCTACTTCGGTCACAAAGCGTACCGCTAAGCGGGTGTCTGGGCTAGCACCACAAAAGGTATCGATAACAAACAGACGCTTGCCTGATAGCTGCTCCGTCACCAAGCTTTTAAGCGCGGTCCAAGTCTGCTGAGTCATTGCCTTGTTGTCGTTTTTACCTTGGTCGGCCCACCAAACCGTGTCGCGAGTAATGTCGTCGCGCACTATGTATTTATCTTTGGGCGAGCGGCCGGTAAAAATACCGGTGTCTACGGCCACAGCACCTAGGGAAGTTTCGACACCCTTTTCATAACCGGTTAAGCCGGCTCGAGTTTCTTCAGCAAATAACTGTTCGTAAGAAGGGTTATGAAGGATCTCACTCGCATTGTGAATACCGTATTCAGAAAGGCCTAACTGCTGCGCCTTGGACGTCATTGTTATCTCCAGAAAGAGAGGGGTTGATTAAGCATAGATGTCACTATGATTTATGACGGCAGGTTAGCAGTAAATGAGGAGAATTTAGGGGATCGGTGTCAAAATTTAGAGTTTTGCATTGCTAATTAACTAAAAAGGGGTACGAAACCCCTTCATTATGTGTGCAATGCTAGTGTATTGTTGGCGGCTCATTAAAAATATTTAGTACATCTGTATCATGAAAGTGATAATGCTGACCACAATAGTCACAGTTCATCTCTATTTTACCTGCTTCCTTTACAACTTCTAGCGCTTCTTCTTGGCCTAACTGCAATAACGCGTGCTCACATTTTTCGCGAGAGCAGGTGCACTTAAAGCTTACGGGCTGTGGATCGAATACCCGCACCGCGTCTTGATGATAGAGTCGGTATAAGACTTCATGTGCATCTAGGTTAAGCAATTCGTCGGCTTTAATGGTGTGGGTTAGCGCCTCTAGGTGAGTAAAGTCACCGTCTTGACCATTAGGCAGCGCCTGCAACAACATACCTGCACAGCGAGGCTGTTCTTGCAGTGGGTCGGTAAATAGCCAGATGCGTGTGGTTAGCTGCTCAGACTGAGCAAAATAATTTTCTAGGCTTTCGCTCAGTGAATGTTCACCCAGTTCGACGATGCCTTGATAGCGCTCACCCTCAAAAGGAGTAATGGTAATCGCAAGGTAGCCTTTACCAACAACGTCTATCAGATTATTGCTGTCTGGTACTTCGCCTTCCCAGCGAGCAATGCCTCGCAGTTGTTGCTGATGATCGCCATTAATGACCGCCAATGAGACAGGACCATCCCCTTGTAGTTGTACGGTAATATGACCTTCAAACTTGAGGGTGGCGGTTAGCAGACTGGTGGCGGTAAGCAATTCGCCTAGCAGTCGTTGCACGGGAGCCGGATAAGCTTGAGATGCCAGTACTTGTTGATAACTTTGTTGCAGCTGGACCAGCTCGCCTCTTACTTGATAGTTATCGAATAAATAGCGGTAGAGTGTGTCTATGTGGGTCATAAAAATCCTGTCTCGGCCTAGGGCCACTGTAGTTTCATATTAAATATGAGTCTTAACTTCGCGCTATACGCCTTACGTTCTACGCCGTACGTAAGACTTTGTCTTTCTCTTTGCGTATAGCGTAACGCGTGCAGCGTCTCACTTCGCTTATTCTTGCCCTTGTCCTTGCTTGATTTTAAGCAAAGAACGACGTTCTTTTTTATCCGGCTTACGCTGAGGGCTGGGGGCAAACTGGTTGTTGAGTTTACGAGCCTCGGCATTTTGTTCGCGTTTTTTAAGGCTTTCTGGCGTTTCTTGATATAACTGCTGGGCCTGCTCGGCTTTGCCTCTGTGCTCTGACAGCTCAAGGATGAGTACTTCTTTTTCATCATTTCCTTGGCGAACACGTACCATTGCCCCTACTTCAATCGCTTTGCTGGGCTTGCTGCGCTGGCCATTATAATGCACTTTGCCGCCATCAATCATGGTGCGAGCCAAACCGCGAGTTTTGTAAAAGCGGGCGGCCCACAGCCATTTGTCGAGGCGGATGCTGGGCGTTGGTACGTTCATATCACTCGCTCTCATAAATATTTTGAAAGTTAATCATACCAGATGCCGATAATTTAGGCTTAAATTGGTCGCGGTAAAGCGCATTTGTCATCACTTGTAGGCAGACGTTTAGGCTAAGTTACGATAATCTCTGGGTAGGCTGAGCCAAAAGATGGAACAGAAATATGTTGGATAACAAACAAAAACCTCAAGTACTGCATACAGAAGTGGTGGCAGAGAGTCGTTTATTCAAGGTTGAATCACTACATCTTAAATTTAGTAATGGTGTAGAGCGGGTATATGAGCGAATGCGTAACAGCGGGCGTGGTTCTGTGATGTTGGTGCCGTTGTTGGATGAAAATACTATCTTGTTGATCCGTGAATATTCTGCCGGTACGCACAGTTATGAGCTGGGGTTTCCTAAGGGCTTAATTGACCCAGGCGAGAATGCTATGGAGGCGGGTAATAGAGAGCTGATGGAAGAAATTGGTTATGGCGCAAAACAGCTTACCCCCTTGAAGCAAGTGAGCTTAGCGCCGGGTTATTTTGGTAGCCGAATGGATATATTATTAGCGCAAGATCTGTATCCTGAACAAAGAGAAGGGGATGAGCCGGAACCGCTTGATGTGGTGCCTTGGCCGCTGGATCAAATAGACCAGTTAATGGCCCGGCCCGACTTCAGTGAAGCACGCAGCATCTGTGGTTTGTTTTTGCTGCAAGACTGGCTCAATAAAAAGGAGTAAACATGGATATCTCTGCCTTGTTACCTGGTGTAATAGCCGCTGCCCGAGAGTCTGGTGGCATTATTCTATCGTTATATAACAGCGGCCAGTACGAAGCCGAAAACAAAGATGACAATAGCCCGGTAACCAGTGCCGATTTGGCGGCACATGAGTATCTGAAATTGGCGTTACGAGAGATAGCCGATATTCCCGTATTGTCGGAAGAAGGATGCGATGTTTCGCTGAGTGAGCGTAGCTGCTGGCCGCGCTATTGGTTGGTTGACCCGTTAGATGGCACCCAAGAATTTATTGCTGGCAGCGGTGATTTCTCTACCATGATAGCGCTCATTGAATATGGCAAGCCGGTGCTGGGCGTGGTGTATGGGCCGGTGAATGATCTGCTTTATTATGCGGTGGCGGGTCATGGTGCTTTCAAAGAAGCCAATGGCGAAACTAAGGCTATTTCATCTAAGCATTATGATGGGCTTAAACCGTTAACTCAGCTGCGCATTACCGTGAGCCGCCGGCAAAACGTCGACTGGGTGCGGGCCTGTTTAACGAAAGAGGTGGAATATCAGCTAGTGCCACTGGGTTCGAGCTCGCTAAAGTCGTGCTTAGTCGCCGAGGGGGGAGCCGATATTTATATGCGCATTGGCCCAACCGGTGAGTGGGACACGGGGGCAACCCAATGCATAGTCGAAGAAGCGGGAGGGCGTATTCTAGATTTATATCTGGCGCCACTAAGCTATAACTGTCGCGACACGCTAATTAACCCCAACTTTATTACCATGGGAGACGCTGGGCTACCTTGGTCACAGGTACTTATCGACCCAGAAGGTCATGGTCAGAAAAGAAAGCCGTAAGCGGTCAGCTTTAAGCTTTCAGTTAAGAGCAAAGAGGGCGCACAGCCTAAAGATATATCTGCCACGGAATACACGGAAAAATACGGATAAATTAAGATGGGATAAGGTCTTAAAGAGATCTTGATGGTAAGAGCGGGCCCTTCGGGCAGCGGTAAGCTGTAAGCGGTTAGTTAAAGATAACTCATCTGGAATGGCCCGACTAAAGTAGACACCAGTTTAAGCAGCATTAAGTTGCTGTGCATATGCGTTGGG
>NZ_JBHTJS010000039.1:291-49445 GCF_042676125.1 Oceanisphaera ostreae | reverse complement strand
TAGTGAGATTGGTATTACTTCCTATAAAGGTCGGATAAACGGCCTACTCCACCGACACGCTGCAAGGGTTAATGATATTCACCATTTTAATTTACTGCGAATATTCACTGGATATTCGGTCAGATTAAAACAGTTCATCTCGGCGGAACACACTCGCCTATGACGCTCAAACACATAGCATCCCTGTTATGTGATGGTCGGTGGAGTAGAACCCTTTATCCGCCCCTATGCCACGGAACTGCCTGAGGGTGGGGTTATACCAATTGCACTAAATAAGTAGTCTGCTTTTACTTCCTATAAAGGTCGGATAAACGGCCTACTCCACCGACACGCTGCAAGGGTTAATGACATTCACCATTTTAATTTACTGCGAATATTCACTGGATATTCGGTCAGATTAAAATAGTTCATCTCGGCGGAACACACTCGCCTATGGCGCTCAAACACATGACATCCTTGTCATGTGATGGTCGGTGGAGCAGTGCCCTTCATCCTCTATTAACTCCCTCAGGTGACTGATGATGCTGTCTACAGGAAACTCGATGCTTGCAAAAAGAGGTCTTAGTGTACTATTTTTAGATGGATGCGAGTCACATTTAACCCTATTATGTATACATGTGTATAACATTTAGTTAACAGTTGTGTGTTTTTTGCTGTATTATCTAAAGCATCTATTATTTAGCTAGCGACAACGTGAAGTAAAATCTGAAAATCAGTGCCAAGCTTCTTATCAGGATGTTGGCGAATACAAACAGCGGGTAATGTATGTAGGTGCATTAGCAGCAATTAACAAAGGGATTTGTTATGACCCAGAATACAAAAGCAGCACCAAGAAAGAATCATGACTTATTGTACTCACTAAATGATAAACCGGGCTTTGTGCCATCTTCATTTGCTGCTTTACAGCATGTGCTTGCTAGTTTGGTTGGGGTAATTACACCGACACTCATTGTGGGCGGTGTACTCGGTTTAGGAGAGCATGTTCCTTATATGATCAGCATGGCCTTAATTGTGTCAGGTGTAGGGACTTTTATTCAATGTCGTCGCATCGGCCCAGTGGGCGCTGGTATGCTCTGTTTACAGGGGACTAGCTTTGCATTTTTGACCGCTATTTTATCGGCTGGCATGATTGTAAAAAACCGTGGTGGCAGCCCCGAAGATATATTGGCAACCATCTTCGGAGTCTGCTTCTGTGCCGCTATTATCGAAATTTTCTTGAGTCGTATCATCCATAAATTACAAAGAGTAATTACACCTGTCGTCACGGGCACCATTATTATCTTGATTGGTATTCCGCTGATTAAAGTGGCTATGACCGATATAGGCGGCGGTTTTGGTGCCGAAAACTTCGGTTCACTGGATAACCTGTTGCTGGCAGGCATAGTACTGTTTAGCGTCATTCTGCTAAACCGCTCCAAAAACCCCATGATCCGGTTAGCCGCAGTGGTTATCGGTTTGCTTCTTGGGATGGCTGCCGCATTCTTTATGGGCCGTTTAGACTTCTCTGGTTTGAGCTCATTACCTGTAGTGGCCGTGCCTATTCCTTTCAAGTTCGGTTTTCAGTTTGATTTGGCAGCGTTTATTCCGTTGGCCATTTTGTTCTGTGTAAGTGCGATGGAAACTACCGGTGACTTGACCGCCAACTCGACTATCTCAGGAGAGCCAGTAACAGGTCCTGTATACATGAATCGTATTCGTGGCGGCGTGTTGGCCGACGGTATTAATTCCATGATAGCGGCTACTTTCAACAGCATGCCCTCTACGACCTTTAGTCAGAACAACGGCGTTATCGCTCTGACGGGTGTGGCTAGCCGATTTGTCGGCATCTATATCGCCGCTATTTTGGTGATTATGGGACTGTTCCCCATCATAGGTGGTGTGCTGCAGCAAATGCCCAAGCCAGTATTGGGGGGAGCCACACTGATTATGTTTGGTACTGTGGCGGTAGCCGGTATTCGTGTGTTGTCTCATGCCAAGCTGGATCGTCGTGACATGATGATAGTGGCTATCTCGGTAGGCTTGGGTATTGGTGTTTCCACCGTACCAGATGTATTGCAGGAGTTCCCCAAGACTCTGGCCAATATTCTGAGCTCGCCGGTTGCTATGGGTGCTGTTAGTGCCATTTTGTTGAGCCTGATACTGCCAGAGCAGAAGCATGAGGAAGATGAGGCTGAAGTTAGTTAATGCTAATCAATAACGTCGCTTTATAAGCGTTAGCCCTGACTCACCTTCCCGGATTGTGTGTCAGGGTTTTCTACATCCGGGTGCGCGCACTTTCATATTTACAGGAGTCGGAAGTCTTATGCAAAACCCGAAAAACATCTGGATAAAGCACCCATTGGCAACACTAAAGCCAGACTATGCAGGTGGTTTGGTTGTCGCAGGCAGCCGTATTATCGAGCTGGTGGCAGCAGGGCGAACCCCCTCTCAGCCGGTTAATGAGATATTTGATGCCAGCGAACACGTGTTGTTACCAGGATTAATTAATGCTCATCACCACTTTTATCAAACCCTGACTCGGGCTCACCCAGTCGCGTTGAATAAGGCATTATTTCCTTGGCTGACCTCGCTGTACCCAGTGTGGGCTAAGTTACGACCAGAAATGGTCGAAGTTTCTACCCAAATAGCGTTGGCAGAATTATTACTTTCGGGCTGCAGTACCGCCAGTGATCATCATTACCTATTTCCGCAGGGCCTAGAGGATGCTATCGATATTCAAGTTGCGCAAGCGCAGCAGCTAGGAGTAAGGGTTCATTTAACCCGCGGCTCTATGAGTTTGGGGGAAGATCAGGGCGGCTTACCGCCACAGAGTACAGTGCAAAGTGAAGATATTATTATCGCTGACAGCGAGCGGCTGATAAGGCGCTATCATGACCATCAACCGGGTGCCATGGTACGAGTTGCGCTGGCCCCTTGTTCACCTTTTTCGGTGAGTACCGAGCTGATGAAAATGTCGGCTCAGCTGGCAACACAACATAATGTACAGCTGCATACCCATTTAGCAGAAACCCACGATGAAACGGCATTTTGTCAGAAAATGTTCGGCATGCGGCCCGTTGATTATCTGGAGTCGGTAGGTTGGCTCAGCAACCGAGTGTGGCTAGCTCATGGTATTCATTTTAATGAAGAAGAGATTGGGCGTTTAGGCCAGGCGGGGGTGGGTATCGCTCACTGTCCTTCTTCCAACATGTTACTGGCATCAGGCCAGTGTCCCACGCTGGATCTCGAAGCGGCCGGCTGTCCTGTGGGTATTGGCGTAGACGGTTCGGCTTCTAACGACGGCTCTAATATGATCACTGAGGTGCGCCAAGCCTTATTATTACAGCGCTTGCGTTACGGAGCCTCTGATATTACCCATCAGAAAGTGCTGGATTGGGCTACGCGGGGGTCTGCTGCTTGCTTGGGGCGAGACGATATTGGTGATATAGCCGTCGGCATGCAGGCCGATTTAGCACTCTTTCGCCTTGACGATATTCAATTTGCGGGAGCGGGTGATCCATTAGCCGCATTAATTTTGTGCGGAGCCAAGCAAGCCGATTGCATGATGGTGGCAGGCCGCTGGCGAGTGCGTAATGGGGCGGTTTGTGGACTAGATATTGAAGCTCTGAAAGCGAGGCAGCGCGAGTTGGCGGCACAGCTTATTTGATGGAAATATCTTATTAATCGGATTGCTAGGAAAAGGGCACTGTAATTAGTGCCCTTTATTTTAGTCGTAATTTATGATTGAACCTGCAAAATTTATTACTATCTGGTATAAACAGAGCCCATTTTTCAGATAAAAGATGTGGCTATGCGTTGGGATCTTAAAGGTTGGGCAGCGTTGCATGCGCTGGCATTATTGCTATTTTTTACGTGGTGGTTTGGCTACTGGCAAGGCTTAGATGAAGGTATCTTCTGGTGGTTTAATCAGCGCTTAGTGACGGTGCAGGGTTTTGCTGAGTTTGTTGCATTCGTTAACCAGCGTTGGATTGATGGTGCGGTTGCCTTATTGATGGCGGCCTTTGTGTTTCGCCATGCGTGGGAAGTAACAGGCCGTGAGCGGGCTAAGATAGGCTGTTTGCTGTTATTAATGGCAGGCTGTTTTTCACTGCAGGCGGCTGCCGGAAAAGCGTTGCCTATCGAACGAGCTAGCCCGACTATTGTTTATGAACAAGCGGAGCGGATAAGCCAGCTAGTCCCTGATATTAAAGCCAAAGACGCGTCAGGCAGCTCTTTCCCCAGCGATCATGGAATTGGCTTTGCTACCTTTTTATTATTTGCCTGCTATCGTTTTCCGCGGCGTTACTTATATGTCGTTGCACCATTGGTCTTTGCTTTGGCGATGCCGCGTGTGATGTCAGGTGCGCATTGGTTTACTGACTTTATCTGTGGTTCGCTCCCGTTGGCCTTGATCACGGGAGCCTGGCTATTTCATACGCCACTGGCCCATCGATTAACCGAGGCGATGGTGACGCCAGTAGAAAAGCTGCTCGCCAAATGGCGGCTGCAAGGCTAGACCCTTTGGGTAGCTATCAGCCTTAAGCTGTCCGCGATAAGCTAAGTAACAATACCAAGTAGAGGGCGACACCAATGTCGCCCTCTTTGTTTTTTATGCAGGCAGGGTGACACGTTCGCTGCAGGGCAGTATGTCGTAATCGATCATGACGGTTTCACCAACAAGGTGGCGGCGTAGCATATCAAGGGCGGCAAAAGCTAACAGCCGGCGCTGCGAAAGCGGATCGCGAAAGTGCATTTGTAAGGTTTGTACCATACAGGCTGCCTGCGTTTTTAGTGCGATGGGCGTACCTTGAGAGCCTTGAGCGCCAATGGCTAGAGTCAGTGGGCGCGCGGAGGTTTGTAACCATTGTGCTAATTCTTTGGCCTCATCCGGTAGGCCTGCCACATAGTGCCCTTCAAATTCGCGAGTAATGGTGCTAATAGTATCGGTTAAGCGACCGCCACTGGCATCTTCAAAGATCATTAAATCTTTGTCTGCTAGCTGCGGGCCTATACTGGCCGTAAAGTCCATCTCATTTCGAGCCACTAAATGAGTGCCTACTTCGGCTAGTAGCTGGGCCTCGGCATTAGCAATAGCCTCTGCATCTTCGGTATCTATGACTAGTTTTACCTCTATGGTCGGCAGATTGGCTCTGTAACCCAATGCGATACCGGCAGGCCAGCTCAGGCTATCGAGCCTGTCGCTTAACCCCGACTCAGAGAGGCCAAACAAGAAAAAACGACGCACCTGACTACGGCCATTTCGCCCTAATTGGCGACGCATTCGCGGTAAAATCTCGTCCGTCATCATCTTTTTTAGTTCAGACGGTACACCCGGCGTAAAAAAGAAAGTGGCGCGATTAAGCTTAACTGCAAACCCGCAAGCGGTGCCCACGGGGTTGTCAACCAGCTCTGCCCCTTGGGGCAGCATGGCTTGTTTGCTGTTGCTTTTAGGCATGGTGCGATTACGGTTAGCATACTTTTGCCGCATCACCTCCAGCCAGTGCTGATTAAGCTCCAGTGTGGTACCTGCTGCATCCGCCATGGCCTGTGCACTAATGTCATCGGATGTAGGCCCCAGCCCGCCGTTAACAATCACCACGTCGGCGTGATGACTACGTTGTTCAAACAGCTCTATTAAGTCAGCCTTGTCGTCGCCTACGGTGAAGCGACGACGTACCTGCCAGCCTTGTTCTAGCAATAATTGCGAAAGCCAACCGGCGTTGGTATCGGTGATTAATCCGGTGAGGACTTCATCGCCGGTGCTCACTAGCTCGATAACAGGTTCCATAATAGTCTTCCTTAAAGGGCGTTAGCATGATTTTACCGTATCTTGTGGCTTTGGCACACGTCGAGGATGACAAGATCCGTTACTTTGTTGTAGAGTTCTAGATGTCTAGACTTTTCTTTCGACGCTGTACTTGGAGTAAGCACATGCCCATCAGAATTCCCGACCGCCTGCCTGCGGCTAATGTCCTGTCTCAGGAAAACATCTTCGTGATGACGGAAACCCGAGCGGTCAGTCAGGAAATCCGCCCGATGCGCGTGTTATTGCTGAATCTTATGCCGAAGAAAATTGAAACCGAAAACCAGCTGCTGCGCATGCTGTCGAACTCGCCATTACAAATTGGTGTCGACTTGTTGCGCATCGACGATCGGCCGTCAAAAAATACGCCTCAGTCGCATCTAGAAAGCTTCTATCATGACTTTGAGCAGATTAAAGACCAGTTTTACGATGGCTTAATTATTACCGGTGCGCCGCTTGGTCTCACTGACTTTTGTGATGTGGTGTATTGGGAAAAAATAGAACAAATTGTCGACTGGGCGAAAAGTCATGTCACTTCAACGCTGTTTCTGTGCTGGGCGGCGCAGGCTGGATTAAAAATATTATATAACCTAGATAAGCGCACCCGACTGGAAAAGTTATCGGGAGTTTATGAGCATCATAATTTGGGTGAGTATGATCCGCTAGTACGTGGTTTTGACGATGTGTTTCTGGCACCACACTCGCGCTATGCCGATTTTCCGGTCGACTTATTACGTGAAAAAACCGATTTAAAAATATTAGCCGCATCAGATAAAGCGGGAGTCTATTTAGCGGCTAGCCCAGATGGGCGTCAAGTCTTTGTAACGGGTCACCCTGAATACGACTCTCATACTTTACACCATGAGTATCAGCGGGATTTAGAAGCGGGTCTCGCACCACAGATGCCGGAAAATTATTATCCGGATAATGATGATAGTCACTCGCCCCGCGCTACTTGGCGCAGTCACGGCCATTTGTTGTTTGCCAACTGGCTTAACTACCATGTGTACCAGCTA
This sequence comes from Oceanisphaera ostreae, assembly GCF_042676125.1. Classification (NCBI taxonomy): domain Bacteria; kingdom Pseudomonadati; phylum Pseudomonadota; class Gammaproteobacteria; order Aeromonadales; family Aeromonadaceae; genus Oceanisphaera; species Oceanisphaera ostreae. The sequence goes on along the minus strand of NZ_JBHTJS010000039.1, from coordinate 42,647 downwards.
ACGCCGTATGACTTGAACACTTTGAGTGCCACCGGCGAGTCACTGACGAGGGATTAACTCCCGTGAGGAGTAAATGGTGAAGAGTGAGGTGGTAACCCCACGTCTTACACCTCACCCCTCACGGTATTATTCAGTCAATCGGAAAGCCGGCTTTTTCTGCGGCTTTTGCCTTATTGATAATAGGGGTGATGGTCATGCCTTGTACGATAATAGAAAACAGTACGATGGCGTAGGTCATCATTAAGACCAGATCTCGCAGCTCGATTTGGTCATCGGTCCCCAGTTTAACGCCGGCGGGAATAGACAGCGCCATAGCCAACGACAAGCCGCCCCGCAGCCCGCCCCAAGTAAGAATACGCACCGAGAATTTGTTGTAGCTTCTAAAACGTCGAAAAATCACATAAGGCAGCGACACACTAATAAAGCGGCTGGCCAGTACCAAAGGAATGCCGCACAGCACCAGTACCCAAGCTTGCCAGTGAAATTCTACCAACAACATGGCTAAACCAATCAACAAGAACAACAAGGCGTTTAAAAACTCATCCAGTAAATGCCAGAACTGGTCGAGGTATTTTTCACTTTGCTCAGAAAACCCAGTGTAGCGGGTCCAGTTGCCGATCATGATCCCCGCGACGACCATGGCTAAGGCACCAGACAGCCCCAACATATTTGCTAAAGCAAAGCCTGCGGTAGGAATACACAACGTTATTAGCAGTTCCATAGAGCCGTCGTCGGTCGCGCTGATCATGATGTGCGACATTAAGCCTAATAAAGCACCAAAAATAATGCCACCAATGGCTTCATGCATGAATAATGTCATCACCGAACCAAGAGTTGCTTCGGTGCCACTAAAAGCCACTGCAAAAATAGTCAGGAAGATAACCAGACCAATGCCGTCATTAAACAAAGACTCGCCTTCAATTTGAATGGCGATTTGTTCTGGTGCGCCGAGCTTTTTGACGATCGCGAGCACGGCAATGGGGTCGGTAGGCGAGATAAGCGCACCAAATAACAGGCAATAAATAAATGGCAGAGGAATGGCGGCGACATAGGCTAATAGCCAGAGCCCTGCGGCAACCACACCGGTAGAAATAAGGACGCCAAAAATCACTAATATCGATATTTCCCACTTCTGGCTCTTAAGGGCTGGCAGATTAATACCTAAGCCACCGGCAAACAGCAAAAAGCCGAGAATACCTTGTAGCAGGAATTCACCAAAGTCGATATTTTCAAGGGTACCAATGGCATGGATTTGCAGCTCAGGCCAAGTGGTTTTACCCAGAATTAACATTAAGATAGAGATAACGAGGGCGCCAGAAGTAATGGCAATGGTGGTTTGTATTTTCATTATGTATTGGTTGACGAAGGCGATAGTGATCGCCGTGGCCGCCAAGAAACACAAGGTGTAATAGACGCTCATGAAGGACAGTTCCGGTAAGAGATTTTATTATATTTGCAAGCTTAGGGTCTGGTCTTCGCCAGTGGTGCATAGTGTGCCTTAATTGCAGGGTCTTCCATAGGAAAAACTGCGGTTAAATTGCTCACTTTTTTTAAAAGAATAAGGTGTTTTTTTGCTCGGAGCTGTAGATGTCTGAATTTCTAGCTAAGTATTGTGTGATAACATGTTAATCGCTAAAGGAATTAGGTTGTAACAGGAGTCAGCAGTGTCCAAATCCCCCGTTTTTTCCCAGCTCGAACAGGCGCTTGCCGAGCGCATATTAATTATTGATGGCGGCATGGGCACTATGATCCAGTCACATCGCTTAGACGAAGCGGCTTATCGCGGTGAGCGCTTTGCCGACTGGCCATCAGATCTAAAAGGTAATAATGACCTGCTGGTGCTGAGCCAACCAGAGCTAATCGCTCAAATTCACAGCGATTATTTTGCTGCGGGTGCTGACATTGTTGAAACTAATACCTTTAACTCCACGCATATCGCCATGGCCGATTACCAGATGGAGTCGCTGGCGGCGGAAATGAATTTTGAAGCGGCCAAGTTGGCGCGCAAAGTGGCAGATGAGTGGACGGTCAAAGAGCCCCATAAACCACGTTTTGTGGCCGGTGTATTAGGTCCAACCAACCGCACCGCATCTATTTCGCCAGACGTAAACGATGCGGGTTTCCGTAACGTGTCCTTCGATCAGCTAGTGGCCGCTTATACCGAAGCCACTCAAGCTTTGATCGACGGCGGCTCCCACTTGCTCATGATCGAAACCATCTTCGATACCCTTAATGCCAAAGCGGCCGTATTCGCTATCGAAACCTTATTCGCCAAGCTAGGCACCCGCATTCCGGTGATGATCTCGGGTACCATTACCGATGCATCAGGCCGTACATTGACGGGCCAGACCACCGAAGCCTTTTATCACTCGTTGCGCCACGCCAATCCTATTTCGTTTGGTTTGAACTGTGCGCTTGGCCCCAATGAGCTACGCCAATACGTCGCTGAATTATCACGCATCAGTGAAACCTATGTTTCTGCGCACCCCAACGCGGGTCTGCCCAACGCCTTTGGTGAATATGATCTAGAAGCCGAGGAAATGGCTGAGCATATTCGCGAATGGGCAGAAAGTGGCTTCTTGAATTTGGTGGGTGGTTGTTGTGGCTCGACCCCGGAACACATTCGGGTGATGTCTGAAGCCGTCGCCGGTATTAAGCCGCGGGTGCTGCCAGACATTAAGCCTGCTTGTCGTTTATCTGGTCTTGAGCCCTTTAATATTTTTTCCGACACCATGTTTGTGAACGTGGGCGAGCGGACTAACGTTACCGGCTCGGCCAAGTTTAAGCGGCTGATCAAAGAAGAGTTATACGACGAAGCGCTGCAAGTAGCGCTGCAGCAGGTAGAAAGCGGCGCACAAATTATCGATATCAACATGGATGAAGGCATGTTGGACTCGAAGGCCTGTATGACGCGCTTCTTAAATCTGATTGCCGGTGAGCCCGATATCTCTCGGGTGCCAATCATGCTCGACTCCTCGAAGTGGGAAGTAATAGAAGCGGGCCTGAAATGCATTCAGGGTAAGGGCATCGTTAACTCCATCTCGATGAAAGAAGGCGTCGAGCAATTTATCGAGCAGGCTAAGTTAGTGCGCCGCTATGGCGCCGCCGTAATCGTGATGGCGTTTGATGAAGTGGGCCAAGCCGATACTCGCAAGCGCAAGTATGAGATTTGTGAACGCGCTTATCGCATATTGGTCGATGAAGTGGGCTTTCCGCCAGAAGACATTATCTTTGACCCGAACATCTTTGCCGTTGCCACCGGTATTGAAGAGCACAACAACTACGCGGTTGAGTTTATCGAAGTAGTGAAAGACATTAAGGCGAATTTGCCGCACGCCATGATCTCGGGCGGTGTGTCGAACGTGTCGTTCTCATTCCGTGGTAACGAAACAGTGCGTGAGGCGATTCACTCGGTGTTTTTGTATCACGCTGTGCGCAACGGCATGGACATGGGTATAGTGAATGCCGGTCAGCTGGCTATTTATGAAGACATTGAGCCTGAGCTAAAAGAAAAAGTGATTGCCGTAGTGCTCAACGAAAATGACGAGGCCACCGAGGCCTTGTTAGAAATTGCTGAGCGCTATCGTAACAGCGGTGGGGAAACCATAGACCCCCGTGATTTAGAATGGCGTACTTGGCCGGTGAATGAGCGCTTGGCTCACTCACTGGTTAAGGGGTTAACCGATTTCATCGAAGAAGATACCGAAGAGTCGCGATTAGCAGCCGTTCGCCCGCTAGACGTGATTGAAGGGCCGCTGATGGACGGCATGAACGTGGTCGGTGACTTATTTAGTTCCGGTAAAATGTTTTTGCCGCAGGTCGTGAAGTCGGCGCGAGTGATGAAGCGTGCCGTGGCTTACCTTAACCCCTACATTGAGGCCAGCAAAGAGGTTGGTCAGACCAACGGCCGCGTAGTCATGGCCACCGTAAAAGGCGACGTGCACGATATTGGTAAAAATATCGTGGGCGTGGTGCTGCAATGTAATAACTTTGAAGTGATCGACTTGGGCGTCATGGTGCCGTGCGAGAAAATATTGCAAACTGCGCGCGAAACCAATGCCGATATGATTGGTCTATCTGGCCTGATCACGCCGTCACTCGATGAAATGGTACACGTGGCTAAAGAGATGCAGCGCCAAGGTTTTACTATACCGTTGCTGATTGGTGGCGCGACCACTTCTAAGGCGCACACCGCCGTTAAAATTGAACAAAACTACGACCATCCCGTGGTGTATGTATCTAACGCCTCCCGCGCCGTGGGTGTGGTACAAACCTTGCTTAGCAAAGAAAACAAGCCGGCGTTTGTAGAGCGTTTAAGCAAAGAATATGACGTGGTGCGAGACCAACACGCACGTAAGAAGCCGCGTACTAAGCCGGTGACGTTAGCCGAGGCTCGCGCCAATAAGGTAGATATCGACTGGGCAACCTATGTACCGCCGGTGCCCGCCAAGCCCGGAGTACACGAGTTTCACAACACGCCAATTTCTGTGGTGCGTGAATACATAGACTGGTCTCCTTTCTTTATGACCTGGGGATTAGCCGGTAAATATCCGCGTATTCTAGAAGACGAAGTCGTCGGTGTTGAGGCCACCAAGCTGTTTGCCGATGCCCAAGCCATGCTCGATAAGCTAGAAAAAGACGGTACCTTAAGTTGTGCGGGGGTGATTGGCTTATTCCCCGCCAACAGCGTGGGTGATGACGTTGAAATCTATACCGATGAGTCACGTAGTGAAGTGTTACAAACCCTGCGCTTCTTACGTCAGCAAACCGAGAAAAAAGACGGCTTCCCTAACTATTGCTTGGCCGACTATGTGGCACCAAAAGGTACGCAACCAGACTATGTAGGTGGCTTTGCGGTCACCGGCGGCATTGGTGAAGAAGACATCATTCGTCGCTATAAAGAGGCGGAAGATGACTACAATGCCATTTTGGCGGGTTCGGTGGCTGACCGTTTGGCAGAAGCATTTGCGGAGTACTTGCACCTGTTAGTGCGGCGTGAATACTGGGCTTATGCGGCTGACGAACAGTTGGCGTGCGATGAATTAATCCGGGAAAAATACGATGGTATTCGTCCGGCTCCTGGTTATCCGGCCTGTCCTGAGCACACCGAAAAAGGTACGCTGTGGGACTGGTTAGAAGTAGAAAAGCGCATTGGTATGCAGTTAACCGAGTCGTACGCGATGTGGCCGGGTGCTGCCGTGGCTGGATTCTATTTCTCGTATCCGAATACCCGTTACTTTGCGGTGGCACAAATTCAGGAAGATCAGCTACTGGATTATGCGGATCGTAAAGGCATGACGCGAGAAGAAGCGGAGAAGTGGCTAGCGCCCAACCTAACCGTCTAAGTGTTGTTACTTGTAATAAAAAAGCGCCTTTGGCGCCTTTTTATTATGCGAGTGGGAACCTAGCGTCTTAACTAATAAGTAAGGGCTTGGCTGCATTGCCATCAACACTCGATTTAAGGCTGGACAGAATTCAGACGATAACGTAGCGTCTGCAAAGTTTATATTATCTTTAGGGGCTTGCCATGTTAGTCGCCATCTTAGTCTCAACACGTAAAGTAACAACAAAATGGCTGCTAGCAATGGCGTTGCTGATCATAGGCGTAGGGCAGGTTAGTGCCGAGGTCAATCCTCGCTATGCAGCCATTGTGCTAGATGCAGACAGCGGCGAAGTACTGCACGCCGCGCATATGGATGCGCCGCGTTATCCCGCCTCGTTAACCAAAATGATGACCTTGTATCTGCTGTTTGAGGCTATGGATAAAGGCCTGATGCGTCTTGATACCGCCATGCCGGTATCGGCTCATGCCGCCTCTATGCCCCAGACTAATATTTCATTAAAAAAAGGCGACCGCTTGCGGGTGCGTGATGCTATTCCGGCGTTAGTGGTGCGTTCGGCCAACGATGCCGCCGTGGTGGTAGCCGAGGCGCTAGGCGGTAGCGAAAGCGAGTTTGCCAAGATGATGACGGCTAAGGCCAAAGCGATGAAGATGACCGCGACCACCTTTCGCAACGCATCGGGCTTGCCTAATGAAATGCAGCGTTCAACGGCGCGTGATTTATCAATCTTGTCGATGCGATTAATGAAGGATCACCCAGATTATTATCATTATTTTTCGACGCTTTCTTTTACCTTCAATGGCAAAACTTATAATAGTCATAACCGCATGATAAAAGATTATGCGGGCACCGATGGTATGAAAACTGGCTATATTCGAGCCTCTGGTTTTAACGTTGCTACTTCGACTTCACGAGACGGACACCGCTTAGTAGGCGTAGTCATGGGCGGCAAAAGCGCGCAATCGCGCGATGCCGAAATGGTCGCATTGTTAGATAAAAGCTTTATCAAAGCTGAGCAATTAGCGAAGTTATCACCCAAGGCGGCTAAAAAAACGGTAGCGGTACCAGCCAGCAACGTCGTCATTAGTACGCAAACGGTACGCAAGGTTAGTAGGTTGTCGTCGGACGTTGAGGTCAAACCCCAGCCACTAAGAGTCGTGACTAAGCCTATCTCGCAGACTGCTCCGTTAGCTAAACCTGCACCCTCCCAGCCTCTGATTGCGCAAGTGCTATCTGCTGAGTTAGGGTGGGCAGTACAGGTCGGCTCTTTTCGGGCATCAAAGCCAGCCCACGATAGAGCATCAGATGCAGCTCGTCGGTTTGACGACATTGCGTCTTCTCAAGTGAAGGTTAATGAGGTGAGTATCAGTGATCGCACTTTATTTCGTGCGCAATTGATTGGCCTTCAGCAAGAGCAAGCCAAACAAACCTGTGAGCGCTTAGTACGCCAAGGTATGGACTGTTTAGTGGTTAAGATGCCAAATAGCTAATGCCCATCGGGCAGCTGTATGCCTTAAGCTGTAAGCGATCAGTTAAGAGCAATATCGCTAATACGAAAATAGAAAAGGGGCAACATATGTTGCCCCTTTTTGTTCGTCTGCTTGGTTTGATCCGTAAACCGATGTTGCTCCCTGCAATCCCTGACGTGCCTATTCCTTTTCGGCTTTCCCTTTCCCAAATCCTTTGGGCTGTCCTTTATGTCATCCTGACCGCTAGTCTTCCTGACTTAACGTGTGCTTCTCCATCCTGGAGGTGTCCTTGGTGCCACTTCTGTGGTGTCCTGTGCCATCCTGGCCGCCTGCTATCCTAGCGGGCTCTTTGCTTCCTGCGAGATAAATAATACCTCAGCAGCAAAGAAATTTACGCCTCCACAATGGCGAATATATAGCTCTTGCTATTTGCATGTTATTTAAGTTATTGAAACTAATGAATAATTAATATTTTTATGGTTGATGGCGTGATCACAAAGCGCATATTTCTCCTGCTTTTTGCGTAATTACTTACAGTAAGCATGGCGAATGTCGCACACATTGATGCCGTCCGCGAAATCATTAGCTAGTGATTGCTGCCTCATGTTTTAACAGCCAAGCCTTGCGCTCTATACCACCTGCATAACCTACCAATTTTCCATTAGCACCAATCACGCGATGGCACGGAATAATAAGGGCGATAGGATTGCGGCTGTTGGCCAGCCCTACCGCACGCACGGCTTTGGAATTATGGATTTGCTCGGCGATGTATTTATAACTGCGGTGTTCGCCATGAGGAATGGTGAGCAAGGCTTGCCATACCTGTTGCTGAAAGGCCGTACCCTGTGGATCCAGTGGTAAATCAAAGTGCTGGCGCTGAGCGGAAAAATATTCATCGAGTTGCTGGCAAGCTAAACGCTGTAAGGGAGTACTAGGGGCGATGGCTTGTTCTATGTCATCACTAAAGTGCAGGGCTTTAATCACCTCTTGCTGACTGGCATGGGTGTCAGAAGCGCTGTCAGTTTCTAGTGTTATCCACCCCAACGGGCAGGCTTGGGTGCAAAGGGTCGACATAGCAGACTCCTATTATAGATAGTGAGGGGTGAATGGTGAGGGGTGAATGGTGAGGCGTGAGGAGTAAAACCGACAGCTATATTCGGTGCTAGCGTCTCATACCTTACTCTTCACTATGTGTAAACTCGCTGAGTTGCCAAGCGTCGAAGGCCGGTTCTTCATAGGGGTGGGCTGCTCGCAATGCGGCAATAGCGGGGCGGATAAGCGTATCGGCACACACCAGCTCGACCCGCACTTCGGTAACGCGCTCAAGTTTACCGGCATGTCCGATAAACGGGTTGGCTGCGGCCATGGGCTTAAATTGGCCGGTGCCGCGAGTTTCAAAGCAGCACTGCTCGTAATCGCCAATTTGGCCTGCGCCGGTGGCAAACACCGCCGCTTTTACCTCTGCAAGATGTGACTCAGGCACGAAAAATACTAACTTATACATAGGAACCTCAACTCGATAAGAGAATGTGAGGGGTGAAACGTAAAGAGTGAAGGGGACGGTATTAAATATAGCACCAAGCTAAAAGATAAACCTTAACGACTTTCTCGCCACGATTTTTTGTTACGAGCAGCACGGAAAGTAAGAATCAAATTTGAAAATAGGTAAAGGGTGATGGGTGAAGAACGGGAGATAAACTCACCCATCTTAGCAAGGGCGGTGTGGTTTTTGGCCGTCTTCTTCACCCTTCCCCCTTCACGTATTCTTTCTTAAACCTTCTTCAAGAACTTAACCGCCAGCTGAATTTGTACGCCGTTGACTCTGCCGCCCACATGCCCCGCTAGACTGGCGTTGAGGCCTATATTTTTTACGACAGTGCCGCGTTTAGCGGTAAAGCCGGCGCCTTTTACATCTAAGTCTTTAATGATGGTGACCGAGTCACCCGCTTGTAAACGAACACCATTACTATCAAGGAGGACGTCGCTGTCATCTTCTTCTTCAACCAAGCCCGCTTCTGCCCACTGTTGAACTTCTGGCTCCAAGTACATCATGTCCAGTAAGTCTTGCGCCCAACTTTCGCCGGACAGTTTTTTAAGCGTACGCCAAGCCAGCACTTGTACTGCAGGCTCAGTGTTCCACATACTGTCGTTTAGGCAACGCCAATGGTTTTGATCTTGTGGGGAGTCTAGCTCTTGCTGACAGATAGCGCATAATAAAACACAGTGTTCGGCGCTGTCATCGCTATAAGGTGCTACAGCTTGTACAGATAGCTGCTCGGTAGCCGTACATAATTCACAGCGCTGTTCGCTACGGGTTAATAATTGTTGTTCTATCGACATGGTTAGGGCTCTCATCCTGATAAAAAAGATGGCCAGATCCTAGCATAAAACCGCCTTGTTGTTGTGGTTATGGCATTGATGTCGGACAATAAAAGTCTCATATGAGTTTTTATCAGGGGCGAAAATAATGAAAAATAACGGCCCAACTTTAACCTTAGAAGCTGGCTGTGCTCAGTTGCAAGGCGCATGGACGCTAGAGCATTATGGCCAACTGAAACGTAACATGAGTGTGGTGGATGCCTCGCCGCAGCGGCTAGAGGCGAGCCAACTGATCGAGTTAGACACCGCAGGTGCCGCCTTGCTAGTTGAACTGCTGGGCGCCAAGGTGTTATGTCAATTATTGCCCAATGCCAGTGGCTTGTCAGCAGAACGGCAAGCCTTGCTATTGGCGGTGGCCGAGGCCATGCTCGACCATAAATCACCGCCCCAAGCGTCATTAAGTTGGACCGATAGTCTGGCTAATTTGGGCCAGAAAATGCTTAATGGCTGGCAACAGTTTGTGATGTTGCTGGGGTTTATGGGGCTGACCTTAAGCGCGTTGGCCTGCTCTATATTCGTCCCCAGCCGCTGGCGAATCACCGCCTTGGTAGCGCAAATGCAGCAATGTGGTTTAAATGCAGTGCCCATTGTTGTGTTATTGACGTTTTTGGTGGGGGCGGTGGTGGCTTTTTTAGGCGCCACTGTACTGGCTAATTTTGGGGCCACCATTTATACGGTGGACTTGGTCGCCTATTCTTTTTTACGCGAGTTTGGCGTGTTACTCACCGCCATTTTACTAGCTGGGCGCACCGCCAGTGCCTTTACCGCGCAACTGGGCTCGATGAAGGTGAATGAAGAGTTGGATGCGCTGCGCACTCAAGGGCTCGACCCTATCACTCTGCTTGTCTTACCCCGTCTATTAGCCTTGGTGTTGACCTTGCCCCTGTTAACCTTTGTTGCCATTTTGTCCGGTTTTTTGGGTGGGGCCATGGTGTCATTACTGTCACTAGACATATCGCTGGCGCAGTATCTGTCGATTTTGCAGCAAATACCGATACGACACTTATGGATAGGCCTGGGTAAGGCGCCCATTTTTGCTTTTTTAATCGCTCTCATTGGCTGCCTAGAAGGATTCAAGGTGAGTGGTAGTGCCCAGTCGGTGGGGCAACATACTACGTCCAGCGTGGTGCAATCGATCTTTGTGGTGATCTTACTGGATGCCATTGCTGCACTGTTCTTAATGGAGATGGGATGGTAATTCATAGCGAAACAGCGGTAATTAAAGTGCAACAGCTGGTTAATCGCTTTGGCAGCCATGTTGTGCACGAACAGCTGAATCTTAGCGTTTATCACGGCGAGATCTTGGGCGTGGTTGGCGGGTCTGGCACCGGAAAGTCGGTATTATTGCGATCGATTGTCGGCCTGCGCCAGCCCAACGAAGGCACCGTAGAGCTATTTGGCCATAACTTACCTGCACTATCAGATGCTAAGCGCAGCCAATTACAAAAGCGTATGGGGGTGTTGTTTCAAAAGGGTGCCTTGTACTCATCGCTGACCCTGAAAGAAAACGTGGCGCTGGCGCTGATTGAACAAGCGGGCTTGTCGCGCCAAGATGCCACCGCACTTGCTATGGTTAAGCTGGCGCTAGTGGGATTGCCAGCCGCGTCCGGTGATAAATACCCCGCTGAATTATCTGGCGGCATGATCAAAAGAGCGGCTCTGGCGCGGGCATTGGCGCTGGAACCCGATATCTTGTTTTTAGATGAACCCACCGCCGGCTTAGATCCCATCGCGGCGGCGGCATTTGATCGCTTACTGTTAACTCTGCGCGACGCCCTTGATTTAACGGTGTTTTTGGTAACTCATGATCTCGATACGCTATACGCCTGCTGCGATCGAGTCGCGGTGTTATCGCAAAAGCGAGTATTGGTAGCGGATCGATTAGCGGTGGTCGCCGCCACCGATGATGAGTGGGTTCGTGACTATTTTCATGGCCCTCGCGGCCGAGCGGCTCAGCAGGCCGCCGATACACTTGCTCAGGAGTAGACAATGGAAACCCGAGCTCATCATGTATTGATTGGTATTTTTACCCTAGCGATTGCCGCCGGTATTTTGTTGTTTAGTTTGTGGCTAGTGAAAGCGGGCAATCAGCAAGACACGCGTTTATATGACATTGTATTTCGCGAGGCGGTTAGTGGTTTAAGTGTGGGTAGTGCTGTGGAATACAGCGGTATTCGAGTGGGTGAAGTTGAACGACTCTCGCTGGATCCGGACGATCCGCGTCAGGTGTGGGCCAGGGTGCGCATTGCTCGACAAACACCCATTAAAACCGATACCCGCGCCCGTTTGGCACTGGCCAATATTACCGGCACGTCCAACATCCAGCTCAGTGAAGGCTCGCCAGACAGCCCGCGGCTACAAGCCGAAGATGACGCTATACCGGTCATAGTGGCAGACCCCTCGCCAATAGCGCAGCTGCGATTGAACAGCGAGGAGTTATTAAGTGGCTTTAAATCGCTGCTCGAAAATGCCAATGCATTGTTTTCAAAAGAAAACGGCGAGCATTTCAATCAGGTACTGGCCAACCTGAATGCCACCACCGGGGTGATTAGCGAGCAAAAAACCGAGCTCCGTCAAGGAGTGCAGAATTTGGTGCAGGCCAGCCAGCAGATGAAAATCACCATGAGTCGTGCCGCCACTTTGCTGGGCAAGCTGGAGGGGCAGTTCAATGATAAAGGGGAACGACTCTGGCGCAATGCCGACCTGACAGTGGCGTCGCTGGCGCGCAGCACGGCCCAGATTGAGCGCTTATTAACGGATAATCAGCAGGCGTTACACTCGGGGTTGCAAGGCATGGGCGAGCTGGAGCCCACCCTGCGCGAGTTGCGTAGTACCTTGAAGACGCTGGGCGAGGTGTCTCGCAAGTTAGAGCAAGACCCGAGTGATTTTTTGCTGGGGGGGGAACGCATTAAGGAGTTTCAGCCATGATCATGACGACAATACTCGGCCTCGTAAAACATATTCGCAGCCTAATATGGCTGTTGCTGCTTATGATGCTTACCGCCTGTACGCTACTGCCTGAACCGTCACCGGTGACTTTTTATCGTTTGCCTCCGTCCCATCTTATGTCCGCCTCGGTGTTCGCTGCGGGTTTGCCGCGGGCGATCACGCTGCGGGTCAATCAACCGGAAACCAGCGGTTTATTATCGGGTAATCGTATTGCGGTGATCCCAGGGCCCAATCAGTTAAGTGTTTATCAAGGCGCGCGTTGGGCGGCCAGTGTGCCGGTGTTGTTTCGGGATCTGCTGATTGATACTTGGCAGCAGCAAGGCAAGATCCAACATATTATTAGTGACAGTGAGGCATTACAGGCCGATATAGAGCTAAGAGGCACGTTACGTGCTTTTTATAGTGAATATCAGCAGGGTCGGCCGGTGGTTGTTATCCATTTTGATGCGCAGTTAGTTGATCCTCGCAGCCGTACCATCTTGGCGAGTCGGCGGTTTGCGGTTAATGAAGTGTCACCGACCACCGATGTCGCTGCGGTGGTGGCTGCATTTGGTATAGCCCACGCGCGGTTGGCCAACGAGATGCTGGGCTGGCTACTAGCGGTGAATATAAGCGATAGACATCAACAATAAAGAGTAGGAGCAAGGCCTAAATGAGCCACGCAAAGAGAACGCTACGTCAGTTATTTACGGGCCCTTCTAGCAGCCTGCTGCCTCTGGTGGTGATGGGGTGTGTGATTGGAGTGGTAGCGGGCTTGGTGATGGCCAGTTTTATTTCTTTATTAAATTTGATGCTGGGCTGGCTAAACGGCGCCTCGTTAGAAGACTTTGAATCGCTGTCGATGGGCTGGCGCTTTGGCTTGCCGATATTAGGCAGCATATTACTCATTTTACTGTATCGCATAACCCCGGCATCGGCCCAAACCGTGGGTTTGGTTTATGTTTTAGAACGTTTGCAGTTTGGCCGAGGCCGCTTACCGTTGGCCAATACGATGTTTCAATTTGTGGCAGCCCTTATTTCTCTCGGCTCTGGGCACAGTGTGGGGCGAGAGGGGCCCGCAGTGCAAATGGGGGCAGGTGTGGCCAGCCTGCTGGGGCAATATACTCACCGCCCGCCCAGTCAGTTACGACTGTTGGTCGGCTGTGGCACCGCGGCTGCTATTTCTGCGGCTTTTAATACGCCACTGGCCGGCGTACTGTTTGCCATGGAAGTGGTATTAATGGAGTACAGCATATTAGGCTTTGCCCCCATTATTGCCTCGGCCATTACTGCTTCTGCATTTACCAGCTCACTGTTGGGCACTCACTCCATATTAACGCCCACTCGTTTGTCACTGGCAGGCTATGGCGATATTCCCAGCTTGTTAGTCACTGGGATTTGGGTGGGGCTAGTGGCCGTATTGTTTCATTATATGGTGCGGCTATTTCTGCGCTTTCCCATTAAATCCCGCGCCGTTCGGCTGTTATTGGCGGGTGTGATAGCCGGTAGTTTAGCGTTGTGGGTTCCTCAAATTTTAGGGTCGGGCTACGACACCATTAATGCCACCTTAAGCGCTCAACTGCCTTGGCTACTGCTGTTATTCATTTTAGCGGCCAAGTTGGTTGCCACGGCTGCCGCCATTGGCCTAGGCGTGCCCGGCGGGCAGATTGCACCCATGCTGATGCTAGGCGTGTGTGCTGGAGGGATTGCAGGCGCCCTGGTACCGGGCGGATCTGAGCCGGGTTTATATGCATTACTCGGCATGGCCGCCATGATGGGCGCCATGCTGCATGCACCATTAGCGGCCATTGCCACGGTATTGGAATTATCGCTGAGTGCCGAGGCGATGTTTCCGGCGATGACGGTGGTGTTAACCGCCAATCTAGTGTGTCAGCATGGTTTTCGTCAGCCCTCTTTGATTTTAACCTTGCTGAAAGAACGAGGCCGCTTGTTGCAAACTCATCCCTTGCGAGCGGCGCTAGCTCAGCGTTATCTATCTGAGCTAGCCAGTTTTCGTTTTGTGGAGGTGGATCTGGCAGTGGAACAGGATTTAGCCGCCATCTTAGAGCAGCCTCGACCTTGGTTGGTTATAAGGCAAGATGAACACTGTTATTTGCTGAAAAAGAGCGTACTTGAACAGGCATATCAGCAACAAGAATCAGCACAGCCAATTACCTTATCCGAGCTGCTCACGCCCTTACTTAATGCCAATTTACAATTAATAGAACTCAGTGAAGACGCTTCTTTGCTCACCGGCTTGAAGATTCTTCAAAAAGAAGACACCCGTGGCTTTTTAATTCCCATCGCTCGCCAAGGCTTAGGGCTAGTTACCCGCCGTCGACTGGTCAAAATGCTTACCTCCGACGAGCCCATGTATTAACCCGGCGCAGAGCGCTAATGTTGAGTTTTGAATGCTTAATGTTGAAATGAAATACGTGGAGTAGGTTTCCTTTACCTTATCCCATGCTACACAGTAGCTGAGCAATGCTTTTTACTAGGGTCTATTTTTACGTTTCATTTAACATTAAAAACTAATACCAATCACATTAAGTATTTGGTCAGGTGTAGGGTCGGAACGTCAGAGGTAACACAGCCGCCTCCCATGACACGCTACGAGTACATCCATGTAAGCTCGGACATGCCATCCTTGGCATGTCACGGTCGTGGGAGGCTATCTCTGTTACCTCTCTTTAAGCTCCGAGTTGTCTGCTAACTTTCTTAAAGTTCTGCTAATGCCTGCTTTGCTTGCGGCTGCCACTTTCCGGATAGTGCCGCGGCTTGTTGTAGGCTGGCGCGGGCGGCTTGAGTGTTGCCTAATCCTTGTTGGGTTAACCCTAAGTTAAGCCAGGCGGCGGCCAGTGTGCTATCAGCTTGAGTGGCATGGCTAAAGGCATCGGCAGCCGCAGTAGGCTGGCCATCGGCATGTAGGGCATTACCCAAGGCAAACCAACCTAAGGCATATTCGGGCCAGCGCTCGACAACTGCTTTCCAGGCAGGCAGGGCGGCGTGGGCATCTGTCGCCGACTCAAAGGCGGAAATGCTATCGGCGGCAGCCTGTTCCGATATACCGAGAGGTAACTGGCCGGCGGGTAATACCACCATGGCCCAGCGGTCGCTGCGCGCCCAAGTCGCGTCAAAACGATTCATGGCAGTTACTTGGCGAGATTGTTCGCCGCTGTGCAGCAATAGCTGCTCTCTGCTTTGGTCATACCCAATGACTACCGCATAGTGCCACATGGGCAAAATTGGTAATGATAGATTTTGCAGTACGAGCACCGGGTGACCGGCATCGACTTCGGTTAACAGCGCATCAAAGCCGCCGTTAAGCGGGTAGCTAATACGTTGATGGCGGCGTACGGTGGCCATCATTTCTGGCTGTACACTACCTTCTCGATCGGGTAGAAAAACCTGTGGAATTAACGTATCAACGCTGACGCTTTGGCCGCTGGCGCCCAACACCATGGCTAATGCGGCAGGGCCACATTGGTAGTCACGCTGGCTATAAAACGGCACACCGGTTACATAAGACTGACTGGGCAGTTGTGCCTTGGTGTTATCAGATAACTGAGGCGTGGCAGCACAACCGGTAAGCAGCAACAAAGACCCGATCGCGAATAATAAAAAAACGCCCGCAAAGCGGACGTTTGTTGGCAGGCTAAAATGAGTCATTAGCGCGTGAAAGGAAAGACGTTAGTTAAACCTAACAGATCGGTGACTAACAACACGATAAACACGGTTAATAAAGCACCGATAACGGCGTTAGCACCGGCTGGCATATTGTCGAGCTGATCGGCCATTTGCAGCACTTCTTGGTCAGACATCGCCGCTACACGAGCTTCGACTTCACTCATTTCAACGCCGTAATTCATCAGCTGCTCTTGCACATCGCTGCGAGCCAACAAGTCATTGATGCGATCGCGTTCGTCGCTTATTTGCACGGCGTCCAGTGCACTTTGTGTCGACACTAACTGGCTGGGCTGCGCTTGCACTGCGATGGGCATGGTGCCCATCATTAGCGATAAAATGAGTAGCGGGTTAAGAATGCTGAATAATTTTTTCATTGTTATGATGCTCCTGAATAAATGGGACCTGATTATGGATAATGGCTGCGGTTGTTATGTAAGAATGCAGCACGACTCTCTTCTACTTATTTATTAATTTTTGTAGTGATGAATCTCTATTTAAATGAGAGTGATAGCAAGGTTTTTCCTGCTTTGCCAACGGGCGCTATTCGCTATATTTGCGCGTGAGCCGTTATCCATCAATAGCTTAGCTCCATTTGAACCATTTTGAAATGCGACAACTATCGACACGTATCAAGCTAATGGTAAGCGATGGAAACTAATAGTGATAAATCAAAGAGCATGCCTTTGATAGCATGGCCGATGTGGCATTGAGTTGAAAGAGGAACATCATTATTACGTTATTTTACGCAAACCTACAGCTGGCCATTTGGCTATATTGCTTATCGACGTTTGCTGTCACTGCTGCCGATATTCCTTCTGCTGCTAACCACGCGCCAGTAGTGCAGTTAACGGTTAAGGTGATTGAGCGCTTACCCCACGACCACACAGCGTTTACTCAGGGGCTGGAATGGCATCAAGGCGTGCTGTATGAAAGCACGGGTTTATATGGCAACAGCAGTTTGCGTAAGGTGGACCCGCGCACCGGCGAGGTATTGGCCAAGCGTGAACTAGATGCGGCTTATTTTGGCGAAGGGCTGACGCGAGTCGGTCAGCAACTGATCCAGTTAACCTGGCGCGAAGGGCTGGCGCTGGTGTATGACCTTAGTGATTTAAGCTTAAAGCAGGCGTTTCAATATGGCGGAGAAGGCTGGGGTTTGTGCTTTGATGGCGAAAGCTTATGGATGAGCAATGGTTCCAGTCGCTTATATAAACGTAACCCCAACAATTTTGCGGTGCAAGCGCAGCTAAACGTGACCCTCAATGGCCAGCCGGTGCTTAAGTTAAATGATCTGGCCTGCGTGAACGGGCATATTTACGCCAACATATGGAAAGAGTCGCGGCTAGTGCGTATCAATAAAAACAACGGCCGTATTGAAGCCGAAATTGATGCCAGCGCATTAGTGGCAGAAAGTGGGCAGAGTGATCCCGAAGCGGTGCTCAATGGCATTACCTATGATGAGCAAGCTGAGGTGTTTTACCTTACGGGCAAACACTGGCCCAATATGTTTAAAGTAACATGGTAGAAAAGACGCAGCCATAAGCCGCTTAGGTCATGACGCGGCACTTTGGACCTGTTATCTGGTTGATTTTTGTCTGTAGACATAGCGGTAAAGAGCGATAATGTACGCTCGCTGCCATCGGCCTATTTAATATGTTTACTATTAGAGTTTGGTCTGTAAGAACTTGGTCTGTAAGACTTTGGCTAGTTGATAAGCGCTGGTAAAGGCCGCTTCTACGCGCCCGCCTAGGCACCAGTCGCCACAAGCGGCTAAGCGCGCCTGGGTGTTTAACACAAACTCAGCATCGGGCTCAGACACATCAGCACTAAGCGCATAACGCCAACGGTGTAGCTGAACTTGAGTAATGGCCTTCGCATTGACGCCACTGAGGCTGCAAAAAGATTCAAGTAGCTGTTGCTTTACCACCTCTTGATCATCTTCTAGATGGGCGGTTGCCCATTCGGGAGTGCTGTGCACCACCACGGTTCCCGCTTGGGGGTTACGCCCAGGCAGCCGATGATTAAAAGCAACCCAGCGAATAGGGGCATCATTCACTTGGGCTGCGTCCCAGGTGGGTAAGTCGGCATCGTCCACGGTGAGTAGTAATGCATAGCAGGGAAGCATGCCATAGCGTTCTAGGTTATCACCCAATATCTCGACAGGCAGTAAGACTTGGGTTTGTGGCAGCGGAGCCGAACTAATTACCCAGTCATACTCACCTAACAATTGATCATACTCATCAAGCAGTCGCCAGTGCTGGTGCTGTTGCTCTACTTTTTCTACGCGGGTGCTTAGTTGTATATTTAAGTTACCGGCCATGGCCTTCAGCAGACGGTTCATCCCTGGTACCGCCACGTAATGGGGCTCAAACCATGGGCGCTTATATGGAGATTTGTGTGGGCTTAGCGTGGTAATGTTTGGCTGCCACTCCACGACAGTGCCGTCACTGATAAAAGGAGTCAGCAGTGCTGTAAAAGCACTGCTGCGGGCGGTAAAAAACTGCGCCCCATGATCCCACTGATGAGTGTCATTGCGACGAGTAGACATACGCCCGCCTAAGCCGCGCGCCTTTTCAAATAGCGTAATATCGGCGTGTAGGCTCAGTTCTCGGGCTAAGGTTAAACCGGCTAAACCGGCACCAATAATGGCAATGCTGGGTTTCATGTTAACGTTATTCCTTGGTTATTTTTGAGTGTGCGTTGCGGCCTGCAAGTATCAAGCACCGTTAACCTTGTCTCACTCCATTGTGGGTATTGAAGTGTGTCTTGTGTTTGAGCTGTTGTAATAACACTTGATAGCTTAATCACATGGCTATCAATCCGTTAGTTTTAGTCACGGGCCTATCTGTTGACCGTTCAGTCAGTCTAAGCCTTTCATTGAAATGTATTTTTAAGCACGTTACAGCAAAAATTCGATGTGCAACCACAATATAAGAATGACAAGGCTGTGGCCTCCAAGGTGGGGCACCTGCGCTATCACTGATGTAGCAGAATCGTGCTAGGCTTTACCATACGTTAAATCAGCATCTGGCTACTAGGAAATCAAGCTAGGCGACATAGCAAATTAATATCAATAATGAACAATAAGAGTCTTGTTATGGGGATAACTCCTTCCCGAGAGTTACTAAAACTGCAGGCTGAAAATGAACGCCTTAAACGCATTGCTGCAGATGCCAGAGAAAAACTAGATGCCGCTATGGATGGCACTGGTTTGTGTGTCTGGCAACTTGATATTGCCAGCGGTAAGTTAATTATCTTTAACCGACGCTGGGGTTCGATGTTGGGCTTTCAGCCCAAAGAGCTGGAAGCGAACTTTGAGGTTTGGAAAGAGCACCTGCACCCAGAGGATCGCGAGGAAGTGCTTAATAATTTTTACGACCATCTGCAAGGGCGTAACCATTTTTACGAAGTGCAACATCGTATGCTGAGTAAAACCGGCAAGGTGACTTGGGTGCAAGACCGCGGCCGCGTAGTGGAGTGGAATGATCAAGGTGAGCCGTTGCGGGTAATGGGTACTCATATTGATATGACACAAGAGAAAGAGTATGAGTTAGCGTTGTCGAGGTTGGCGCATAAAGATCCGCTAACCGGCTTACTTAACAGGGCTGCGCTAACGAGCGCGTTTACGCAACTACAGCAAGAGGGTGAACTTACCCTGTGTTTTATTGATTTAGATGATTTTAAGCAAGTGAATGACACCTTGGGGCATAGGGCGGGCGATCGCTTGTTGGTACAGTTTACCGAGCGGCTACAGCAAGAATGCCCCTCTGAGGTCGTTATAGCGCGTTTAGGCGGTGACGAATTTGTGTTGTTGTTACCATGGCAGCGAGGCGATGTAAGAACTCGACCGCTGCTTGAGGCTTGCATTAGCTGCCTTAACCAACCTTTTGAATTAGAGAGTGGTGAAGCTTACGTCGGCATGAGTATGGGAGTTGAGGCGGTATTGGGCGGGCATGACTTTAGTAATGTGATGGCGCGTGCAGATGCCGCTATGTATCAAGTAAAGCATGCAGGAAAGGGAGGCATGGCCTTTAGTGAGCAGCCGGTTATTGAGCAGTTAGTAATAGAGGCATCACCGGGCGCTTCTTTTTAGCAATAACAAGACCGCCGCAGCGGTCTTGTGTTTTTTATGATGGTTTGATGCCACTTTATTTAGCCGCTAGCTCAACGGTGCTTGGGTCTAGTTGTTTGCTGCGAGGCCACAGACCGATAACCACCTGCCAAGTGACGGCTAGCGCGCCTACGATGAACACGATATCAGTGTGTTTTTCCGTGGCTCTCGCTACAAAGAAACGGGCAAAAATAGGTTTAGGTTGGATGTTCTATTTGTCCTCTTCACCCATTACTCTTTACAAGCATTTAAACCACCAACACTGGGCATTTGGCGGCGCTGGTGACGCGGTGCGAGACACTGCCCAAGAGAATGCCGTCTTTATCACTGTGGGTGCCGCGGGTTCCGACCACTATCAAATCCGCTTCTTTTTCACGAGCAAATCTAACGATGACCTTAGAGGGGCGGCCACTTTTTACGAAGGCGCGTACTTGGGTCGCACCTTGGCCAAAAGCGTGTTCTTTAGCATGAGTTACCACTTCTTTTGCGTAATCAGACAGTACCTTGTCGGGAATATCCATATCCACCGGTCGGCCAATGGATAAGCTGGCTTCAAATAAGCTGTGATGTTTATAGACGCAGATAAGATAAATCTCGGCATGGGGTAAGAGCCCTTGCAGTTGCACCGCCTTTTCTACGGCTTTCAGTGATGAAGCAGAGCCATCAACGGCCACGACTATTTTATTAAACACGCAGTTCTCCTTCGGTCACTAAGAGTGTGTGTAGGGTAAAGTGTGAGGAAGCTGCACCTAGTACCGCAGATCCGGTGTATTTGTAGTACGCCTCACTCTTTACCCCTCACATCTCACCTTCTTATTCTGCGGGGAAAGCCAGATCACGTAAGAATAGGGCTATCTCGGGGAAGGCAATAATCAAGCCTGCCGCAACCACTAGCATAAAGATAAAGGGTGGGGTGCCGCGTATTACTTCCATATAGGGGCGCTTAAAGATGGCTATGGCGGTGAAAATATCACAGCCAAAAGGCGGTGTGGCCGAGCCAATGGCCACCTGTAAGGTAATCAACACCCCCACCAATACAGGGTCTAATCCGGTCGCCTGAATGGCTGGCGCAAAAATGGGCGTTAATACCAGAATTACTACTATGGGGTCGACGAACATACAGGCAATAAAGAACGCCACACAAATGGCCACTAACACACCCACGGGGCCGGCTTCGTTGATGCCTACCGACTCTAAAATGGCTTGTGGAACCTGTGCAAATGACAGCACCCAAGAAAAGCCGTTGCCCACCGCCACTAAAATAAAGACCACGGCGGTGATCAGGCCTGTGGATTTAGCGATGCGATAGAGCTCTGGCAATTTGAGTGAGCGAAAAACCACAAATTCGAGCAAAAAAGCATATAACACACATACGGCGGCGGCTTCGGTGGGGCTAAAAATGCCACCATAAATACCGCCAACAATAATCACTGGGAAAAACAGCGGCCACAGAGCTCTTTGTGAGGCGGTTACACGTTCAGACCAGCTGGCTTTTGGCTCAGTTGGAACCTTATTCTTATGGGCGTAATACAAACAGTAAAGCGAGAACATTACCAGAATAAGCAAGCCTGGACCTACGCCGGCAATAAATAGCTCGGCAATAGAGGTCTTGGAGATCACGCCATAAATAATCATGCCAATACTGGGGGGGATCAAAAAGGCAATGTCACTGGCGTTAATAATGAGCGCGAGCGTAAAAGAGTCTGAATAACCTGCCTTAAGCATTTTGGGACGCAGCGGCGAGCCTACCGCGACCACGGTGGCTTGAGTTGATCCAGAAACGGCACCAAACAAGGTACAAGAGGTGGCGGTACTAATGGCGAGTCCGCCTTTAATGTGGCCGATAAAGGCCATTACCATATTAATCAGCCGGTCGGCGGATTGGCCACGCGTCATAATGTCGGCGGCCAAAATAAACATCGGCACTGCAATGAGTGACGCGGGGCGAATACCGGCCATCATTTGCTGAATAAAGGTGCCCATCTGACCAAAGCCGTCGAAGATCATTACAAAGCCAACTACAGAGGCGGTGATCAGCGGTATCATCATGGGAAAGCCCAGTAGCAGCAGGCTAATCATGATGACCATTAATAGAGTTGCCATGGTTTATGCCTTTTTTATGATTATTAATGTCAAGTTTATGCTGCTCATGCGGTATTACACTTCCGTTTCTGTATCGGCGTAGCCGTCTATCACTCCGGTAGATAAATACACCTCTGGACTAGTGACGTTTTTAACGGCGGTTAGGAGGTATTGAATACCGGTTACAGTAAAGCCGATAGGTGCCCATATATAAATCCACCAAATTTCAAAACCCAGCGCCGGCAGAATACGCCCACGGCTGTAAAGGGTTTCTATGTACTCATAGGAGTGATAAGCCAAAAAGAACATCATGGCGGCGGTAAATAGGGCGATGAAAATCATCAATATCTTTCTGAATTTTGCGGGCAATGAATCATACAACGCAGACATGCGAATATGACGACCATGACGGGCGGCATAACCAATACCGGCAAAAGTAATAAAGATAATTAGAATCCGGTTAATTTCTCCGGAGAAGAAGAAGCCTTCACCAAACACAAAGCGGGCAATCACATTGGCGCAGGTATTAATGGCCATCAGTAATACACCCGCGGCTAACATCACGGCTTCGCCACGGGCTATCCATTCATCGATAATGCCCAGCACCCCAGGTAGGCCAGAGGTATAAGCTGGAATATCATCTTCTAATTCAGGGGGCGACTCAGACATAATTTTGCTCCAACGCAGCTATAAGCCAACATAGTTATGAGCTACATCATTAGGCTCTAAAGCTGTACTTGCAAAAGGACAGCTCAAACCTAGTTAGCGAGCTCCCATCCTGAATTGATAAGTGGTAACAGGGTAGGAGTTAATATAAAGCCCCACCGAATAGATGGGGCTTGGGAGTAGGTAACAATTACAAGTCTTTGATATCTTGCTTAAATTGCTTCAATAGTGCTTTGCCGCTGTCACCTGCCATCTCAATAAATTTATCTTCTACTTGAGGGGCGCGTTCTTTAAAGGCTTCAATTTGCTCATCGTTTAAGCGAGTCACGGTCACTTTTTTGCTGCTGTTGGTTATTTTCTCCAGCGAGCTGTCCGCTAATCCGTCGATGTGCTCTAGAATTTCTTCAAAAGCATAGTCGGAGGCCTTTTGAACTAAGGTCTGATCTTCTTTAGATAAGTCATTATAAAAGTCTTGGTTTGCCATCATGGCGGTAGTAAACCAGCCGTGTCCGGTAAAAATCAGGTTGGGTGATACTTCATATAACTTGCCTGACTCAATCCAGAAAATAGGATTCTCGTGACCCTGGATCATATTGGTTTGCAACGCACCGTAGACTTCGCCCCAAGGTAATGGCGTGGGTGTGGCACCGAAGGCCGAATAGGTTTCTGACAACAGCGGGTTGGTCATTACGCGAATTTTTTTGTTGTTCAGTTCTTCTGGCGTGGTGGCAATTTCATCCAGCGTAATGACCATTTCGCCTTCAGGGTACATTTGTAGCAACTCTAGGCCTTTTTCAGCATAGAGTTTAGGGAAGTCTTCGTTAATGGCCTTACTTTCACGGAAGAACTTCACTACCGAGCTCATGTCGGTTGGCATCAAATAAGGAATAAAAAAGATTTGCGCTTCAGGAATAAGAGCACCGGTAAAGCCGGGTGATTGGTTAACAAAGTTGAGAATGCCGGCTTGGGTTTGTTCCATTATGTCGTCAGATTCGCCTAACTCACCAAAGCGATATACTTTTAGAGTGTGGTCGGAATTGTCTTCGATGTATTCTTTAAATTTGTAAGCGTATACATCTTGTACGTCGCCCGCATATTCTTCATGGGCATAGCGCCAATTAGCGGCTTGAGCAGCAGTGCAAGTGAATAATGCTAGCGCAGATAGTCCAGTGAGCTGTTTTAAAGTACGCT
The DNA here is from genome assembly GCF_042676125.1 of Oceanisphaera ostreae. NCBI lineage: Bacteria > Pseudomonadati > Pseudomonadota > Gammaproteobacteria > Aeromonadales > Aeromonadaceae > Oceanisphaera > Oceanisphaera ostreae. The sequence goes on along the minus strand of NZ_JBHTJS010000039.1, from coordinate 18,795 downwards.
TTAATCTGTATTGCTTGTCCATTAAGCACTCTCCATTGTTTCGTGTTCTAACATCCTACAGGTGGTAATAGACTGGCAAAAGAAATAGCGTGACGCAAGGATTTGGCGCCATTAAGTTTATTTTATTGATGATAATCGACTTATTAGGCATTTGTTAGATGAAAATTTATACGGGTTGTCTGTTTTTTATCTACTTGAGGTAAGTGTAACGCCAGTAATCAGACTTTTTAGTGATGAAGCTACATGGAGAAAATACCATCAATATGGTTCCATCACTAACGATTATGGTGTTTGTTTGGCAGGGGTTAAAAACGATGTGAGGCAACAAGGTTGCCTCACCAGTAAAGGGCAGTCAGAGCAACCTAAGTCGTGCTCTGTGTGTGATTTGTGCTACTTATACCAAAAAGATTGATAGCTCAAAAGCTACCTTAAAACTGATAGCTCAAAAGCTACCTTAAAACTGATAGCTTACTACCATGCCGGTTAGCATTTGAGTAGCATCACCCACCTGTTTAACGATGGGGCTGTCTTTTGCATCACCGGTTAGCTGAGTAACGCCGGCAATACCGGTTAGGGCCCAGTGGTCGGCAAACTGATAGCTAATGTTGCCACTTAGGCCTAAGCGCAAGTAACCTGACTCGGCCTTATATTGATTTAAACCACTGCGAGCGGCGTCGCGAGCGGAGACATTAAACATATCCTGAGTCCACTGGCTGCTGCTATAAGAGAGCGAAGGGGTAATGCCCACGTACCACTTTGGCGCAATTTGCTCTTGTAAGTGGGCCCGTAAAGAGGCTTTATAGCCGCTTACATCACCGGTTACCGGCGCCTGAGCTGTTACGCTATAGCGCCAAGCTCCTGGCTGGTAACTCACGCGTAATCCCGCCGTCATGCCCGCATCAACTTTTTTAAAGGTACTGATATCTCCCTCATTATCTCGACCTACGTGATAGCCAAGAAACGGCGATATTGTCCAATCTTGGTGCTGATATAGGTTGACTCCGAGACCATCGCGCCAGCTTAAGTAGGCAAAGTCACCGTAGTTAAGTTGAAGGTCGGGCACAGCTCTACTCTGGTAATCGTTACTGCCTAGATAATCGGGGAGCATCATCACACCCGCACCAATACTGCCGCTCCAAGGGGATTGTGCGAGTGCGGGGGCTGTTAACATGGGCGTTAACAGGGCCAGAGAGTACAGAAATGAACGAGACATAAACTAGAAATCCTCTTAAGTTAATTTTTAATGGTTGATCAGCCTCAGCCCATCCTTGGTCGCTCTAATACACTCAGGGCAGGACTATTTTTTATAGGTATATTGGGCGCAGCTTACCATGACGCACATTGCTTATGCGTTTGTGACCGCCCGTTATGGGTATGGAAAAGTTGACTATATTCATCTCATAGAGTGGCGGGTAAAGACGAGAGAGTACACGATGGATATTTCACTAAAACGAGCTTATGACTCTGCCAACCAGCAAGATGGTTATCGGGTGTTGGTCGATAAGTTATGGCCGCGTGGTGTCAGCAAAGAGGCCGCAAATTTAGATGATTGGCTAAAAGAGGTGGCACCCAGCGATGAGTTACGCAAGGCCTTCCATGGTGAGGATTTGGCGTGGGGAGAGTTTCGCCGTCGTTACTTAAGTGAGCTGAAGCTACACAAAGAAGCGTTGCGCAAACTAGCCAAGCGGGCCAGCGATCAGAAGGTGACCTTGGTGTATGGCGCCAAAGACGAGCAGCACAATAATGCGATGGTACTAAAACAATACCTAGAGATGTTGTGTTAACGAAGACGCGTGAAGAGCGAAAAGTACCAAGGATCTTATTGGTAAGAGCTAGACGAAGCCTTAAGCCGTCAGCTGTAAGCGATCAGCTAAGACAAACCACCTATTTTGTAGCCTTGCGCGTCACGGCCTTGTTAGCCCGCGGAGCCGGAGGGTTTGTTAGTAGATCTTACCCATTAAAATCTCTTTCAGATCTGATCTCTATTTTTCCGTGGGTTCCGTGGAGTCCGTGGCGAGATAGGTTTTAATTTAAGGTTTCTGCACTCAATTAAAAAACCCAGCCGAAGCTGGGTTTGAACGTATATCGATAAAGCAGACGAGCGCTTACTTGATAGACAGTGCCTGGTTTAGTGTTGCGCTGGGGCGCATTACTTTATCTAGGGCTGCAGCATCAATATGATAGTAACCCTCAAGGCCTGCGGGTTGACCTTGAACAGCGTCAAGCTCGGCCATAATCTTGTCTTCGTGGTTAGCCAAGTTTTCGGCTAATGGCGCGAAGTGAGCCGCTAGTTCGGCGTCCTCGGTTTGGGCTGCCAACTGCTGGGCCCAATATAGACTGAGGTAAAAGTGGCTACCGCGGTTATCTAACTCACCGGCTTTGCGCGAAGGCGACTTACCGTTATCTAACAGCAGCTCAGTGGCTTTATCTAGGCAGGTGGCCAAAATTTTCGCTTTGGTATTACCTTCTTTAATACCCAGCTCTTCTAGGGATACCGCCAGTGCTAAAAACTCGCCTAACGAGTCCCAGCGTAGGTGGTTTTCTTCTAACAGCTGCTGCACATGTTTAGGCGCAGACCCGCCCGCTCCCGTCTCGTACATGCCACCACCGGCCAACATCGGAACAATAGACAGCATTTTAGCCGAGGTTCCCAGTTCTAAAATAGGGAACAAGTCGGTGAGGTAGTCACGTAGCACGTTACCGGTAACAGAAATGGTGTCTTGGCCGCGTATAATGCGCTCCATCGAAAAGCGAATCGCTTCGTTGTAAGACATGATCTGAATATCCAGTCCGTTCGTATCATGCTCTTGCAGGTAAGCTTCTACTTTTTTACGCAGTTCATTATCGTGAGCGCGATCGGCATCTAACCAGAATACAGCAGGCGTTGCAGACTGACGTGCGCGAGTAACCGCAAGCTTAACCCAGTCACGTACGGCGGCGTCTTTGGTTTGGCAGGCACGCCAAATGTCACCTTTTTCTACATCGTGCTGCATCAGCACAGTGCCATTTTCGTCGACAATGCGCATGGTGCCATCTGCAGACAGCTCAAAGGTTTTATCGTGCGAGCCATACTCTTCCGCTTTCATCGCCATAAGACCCACGTTAGGTACTGTACCCATGGTTACAGGGTCGAAAGCACCGTTGGTCTTACAGAAGTTGATCACTTCTTGATAAATACGGGCATAGGTACTTTCAGGCATTACTGCCTTGGTGTCTTTTAGCTTACCGTCACGAGCCCACATTTTACCTGAGCTGCGGATCATGGCAGGCATAGATGCATCCACGATCACATCGCTGGGTACATGCAGGTTAGTAATGCCTTTTACCGAGTCTACCATCGCCATTTTTGGACGGTGCTCGTAACAGTCGTGAATAGCCACTTCAATTTCGTCTTGCGTCGACTGTGGCAGTGATTTTATTTTCTCTAATACGCTATTCATACCGTTATTAGGATTGACGCCCAGCTCTTCGAACAGATCACCGTACTTTTCGAACACATCACGATAAAACACTTTTACCGCGTGGCCAAACACGATGGGGTGAGACACCTTCATCATGGTGGCTTTAACGTGCAACGACCACATTACACCGGTCTCTTTACAGTCTTTTAGCGTGCGCTCAAAAAAACGAGACAGCGCTTTTGCGCTCATGAACATGCCATCCAGCACTTCACCTTGCTGCATGGGCAGTGACTTTTTAAGCTGCACGTTGCCGGCCTTATCGACGAACTCGATATGTACCGTTTGTGCTTTGTCTAGGGTGATAGATTTTTCACTAGAGAAAAAATCGCCACCCTTCATGTAATCGGCGTGAGAGCGAGAAGCTTTGCTCCACGTACCCATAGAGTGGGGATATTTACGTACAAATGCCTTAACCGCGGAGGGGGCGCGACGATCTGAGTTGCCTTGGCGTAGTACTGGGTTAACAGCACTACCTATAATACGCGAGTAGCGTTCGGCAGCTGACTTTTCTTCGTCGGTTTTGGCTTCTTCCGGCAGGTTGGGAATATCAAACCCTTGGCCCTGCAGCTCAGTAATACATGCTCTTAGCTGTGGCACAGAGGCGCTGATATTAGGCAGCTTAATAATATTGGCGCTGGGGTCTAGAGTGAGCTCACCCAGTTCGCTCAAGCCGTCGATCACCCGTTGCTCTTCAGTTAGGCGCTCGGGAAAAGCGGCCAACACACGGGCGGCAAGAGAAATATCGCTGAGAGTCACATCAATGCCGGCGCTGCTAGCAAAGGTGCGCACGATCGGCAGCAAAGAATAAGTAGCCAAAGCGGGGGCTTCGTCGGTCAAGGTATAAACTATGGTCGATTTTTTAGTAGTCATTATTTCGCTCTTTCCCTGCTTGAACATGGAGAAGGCAACGGCTAACGGGCGCGCGACTGAAATTGAGTCGAGGCAAATGGATAGCGCTGCAGTGAATACACGAACGTCATTGTATGACAGATAGGCCCTAACACTTAAGGGGCTTAAGCCAATTCTGTGGTTTAAGGCCATTATTCGCGACAAAGACGTTGAGATTAATGGCTGTAAATGTATTTATTCGCGATTGGGCTCTTTGCTTCTGGCCATAGTATCGAGATTCTCGGTTGCTACACAGACTCGATTTCGGCCATTGTGCTTAGCTTCATACAGTAAAGAGTCTGCACGCTTCGTTAGCGATTCTGCATTATCTTGTGGGTTTGCTTGAGCAACACCTGCACTCACCGTCACTTTGCCCACTTCAGAAAAGTGATGATGGCGTATTTTCCCGAGTAACAGCTCGGCAAGGTGGACGGCTTGTTCTTGAGTTGTTTCAAAGCAGAGCACCAAAAACTCTTCTCCGCCCCAACGACAAATAATATCGGATTTACGCAGGTTATCCCTTAATAGCTTGCTGCATTCCACCAGCACTTTGTCTCCCGCGAGATGACCATATTGGTCGTTAACCTGCTTGAAATGGTCAATATCCATCATAATGACCGAGAGTGGGTGCTGGTAGCGCTGTGCTCTTTCTAGATCTTTTTCTAGCGTTAAGTTTAAACCGTGTCGATTAGTCAGCTGGGTGAGCGCATCAGTTTGTGCCATTACGCTAAGCTGCTGATTTAAAATGTTAAGGCGACGCATCCAAAACAGACTGGTCCCTATCACGGCAAGCAGTAAGATTCCTAACCCATAGGCTAGGGTGTAGTCGGTAACCACCTCTGAAACTACCTGTAAGCTTAAGTGGCGATCCATTATCTGTTGTCGCTCTTGCTCGCTAATAGCCGCGATACCACGATTAAGAATACCGCGCAGGGTTTGTTCAGATTGAGATATGCCGATGCGCAGTTTATTTTCGTATCCAGGAATTTGACCTGATACCTTTAGGTTGTACCAGCCGGCCTTTTTAATGGTATGCGCAGCCACAATTAAGGATCGCAAAGTAAGGTCCGCCTTACCATCCGATACCAGTTGCATAGCTTCTGGCTCAGTATCAGTATCAATTATGATTAAGTTAGGAAAATCTCGAGTAAACAGCTCTGCCATGGCAGTGCCACGCTGTAGCGCTATTGTTTTATTATTAAGACTTGCGACATCAGAAATGAAAGAGTGCTGTTCTTGGGTAATCAATACATTGGGGTCTTCTAACAGCGGATCGGTAAAAATAAGCCATTGTTCGCGCTCTGGAGTTTGGTTGAGTGCACTTAGGGCTAGGCATTGACCACTTTTAGAGGCTATCAGGCTTTCATCCCAACTATTAGTGGGGTGCAATTGTATCTGTAATCCAGTTTTGCTGCCTACCAGAGCAAGTAAATCAGCAATAATGCCGACGTGCTTTTGATTTTGATCTATGGCCTCGAAGGGTAACCAGTTGGGATCAACACACACCGATAATACGGGGTGCGCGCTAAGATAGACCTGCTCGGTCACGGTGAGTGGCACTTGGGTTGGCGCCGCTTTTAACGGGTAGCTGGCTAGTAATAAATATAACAAAGCGCTCCACAAGCGATAGCTTGAGGGACGAAGCAAGGTAAAAAAATGCCGTGTAGCGGCGAATACAGAAACAGAGTTCATTCTCACTCTCATGCAGTGATGATGTTGATATCATGGGGATTTAATTGTAATAGCGCAAATGTTTAATGTGCGGTTTTTTGGCCAGAGCACATAGGATGCTTGAAACGGTGATTAAATAATTGAAAACAATAGTCAGATAAAAATACTGTTGAATTTGAATTTTTAATATCTAGTGGAGGGTAATTATGCAAAGTGGCATTGATATAATAATCATTGTTAAAGCTAACAAATAAGTAGTGACACCCAAGCTTAGCTTGGGTGTCAGGTTTAAACTTTATAGGGTGTGATTGTTTTTTGCAGATGAAAAATGAATATCTTCTTCTTTCTTACCCGCTTTTGGATCATTGAATCGAGCCACATCCATGGCGCCTTCGCTTTTGCCCACAATACAGGTGACTACCGAGTCGCCGGTAATGTTAACGGCGGTACGTATCATATCGAGTAGACGGTCGACGCCGATAATTAGCGCAATGCCCTCAACCGGCAACCCTACCTGATTAAGTACCATGGCTAACATAATAAGCCCGACGCCAGGTACGCCCGCAGTGCCTACCGAAGCCAATGTGGCGGTCATGATCACCATTAGATAATCGTTAAAGCTTAAATCGATATTAAAAGCTTGGGCAATAAAGGCGGTGGCGACACCCTGCATAATCGCGGTGCCATCCATATTAATCGTGGCTCCTAGCGGCACGGTAAACGCGGCCACCTTATTATCTACGCCCATGCGCCGAGTGGCGGTTTCCATGGTCACCGGTATGGTGGCGTTAGATGAGGCAGTAGAAAAGGCGAACATGATGGCATCTTCCATTTTTTTCAGGAAGATAAGTGGGTTTAGGCCGGTAAAAACGCGGAACATAATGGAGTAGGTGACCAAACCGTGCAGCAGCAAAGTACCCGCTAATACGAGGAAGTATTCCATTAAGTTAACTATAGCATCGAGGCCTAAGCTGCTGAACAGCTGCGCCATTAAACAAAACACTCCATACGGGGCTATGTTCATCAGTAGCGAAACGAGCTTCATGATCACTTCGTTGAAATCACTAAACAACGCCGCAATACGCTCTCCAGGCTTGCCAGCTAGGCTGATAGCAATACCAAACAGCACGGCAAATACGATGATTTGCAACGTGTTGCCTTCTGCCATCGAGTTAATGGGGTTGGTGGGAAACATGCCAACGATTACTTCACCCAGCGTAGGCGCTACGTTCGCACTAAAGGATGCGGCACTGGTTAAGTCGACGCCCTCACCTGGCTTAAACAGGTTGCCCATTAACAGCGCAAGCGTAATGGCGATGGCGGTAGTGACCATATAAAAAGCCAAGGTCTTGCCGCCCAGTCGGCCCAGTGTTGATAAGTCTTTTAGCGAGCTGGTGCCGCATACCAAAGACACAAAAATAAGCGGAACCACTAACATCTTTAGGCTGGCAATGAATATCTGGCCGCCGACCTGTAACAGGCCGTCGACCACATATTCCTGCACGAGCGTGACATCAGCTAACAGGGTGCGGAATATAAATCCCGCTAAAATGCCCAGGCACATGCCGAGTAGAACTCTGGCGGTCAACGACATTTTTTTCTTATCGGTGGTCATCGAGTTGAATCTCCTTGTCCGATATTAAAGAGCAAAACGGCGGCATCATCAGATGCCCTGTATTGAGGGATTACGCCTCAGATTCACCACGCCTCATCGGGCTGAAATGGCAAAATGGCGCACAGAATGCCAGTTTTTTGGTTTGGCGTGAAGTTTTCTGCTTTAAAAACCCCGTGCATCTCCCATCATTATCCTGTTTGGGTTCCTGATGAGTGCTGTGCGCTGTAGCAGAAAACATCGGCTATACACGCCTGCTCCTCGATTGCACCACAGGCTCTAGTCATTAAAAGTCGCCGCAATTTTGTGAATGCTGAGGTCGGCGCCGTTAAACTCTTGTTCTTCAGTTAAACGAATCCCCACCAGCAACTTGATGCTGCCGTATACCAGCAGGCCTCCGCAAATGGCGATGGTAATGCCGGCTAATGTACCGATTAACTGAGAGAAAAAGCTCACGTCGCCCATGCCGCCTAAGGCTTGCTGACCAAATATGCCGGCGGCAATACCACCCCAAGCACCACAGATGCCGTGTAGCGGCCAAACACCCAACACATCGTCAATTTGCCATTTGTTTTGTTGCAGGGTAAAAAACCAGACAAATAGCGCGCCGGCAATCATGCCTACCGCAAGCGCGCCGATCGGATGCATAAGATCAGAACCGGCACACACGGCCACTAAACCGGCCAGCGGACCGTTATGTATAAAGCCGGGGTCATTCTTGCCCAGTAGCAGGGCGGCGATAATACCGCCGACCATGGCCATCATCGAGTTGAGTGCAACCAGACCGGAAATACCATCTAGTGTCTGAGCCGACATCACGTTAAAGCCGAACCAGCCGATGGATAGAATCCAAGCGCCTAAAGCCAGAAAAGGGATATTGGATGGCGGAAAGGCCACCAGCTTACCGTTACGATAACGGCCCTTACGCACGCCCAACAGCAAGACAGCCACGAGAGCAATCCAGCCACCCACGCTATGGACAACTACCGAGCCGGCAAAGTCGTGGAAGGCGGAGCCAAAGGTAGCGATTAGCCAATCTTGCAAGCCAAAGTTATTGTTCCAAGCTATCCCTTCAAAGAAGGGGTAGACCAGCGCTACCGACAGGGACGACGCGCACAAAATTGGCCAGAATTTAGCGCGTTCGGCAATGCCACCGGAGACGATGGCTGGAATGGCGGCGGCAAACGTCATTAAAAAGAAGAACTTGACCAGCTCGTAGCCTTGCCCGGCCGCCAGTGTTTCGGCATCTTGAAAAAAAGTGACGTCATAGGCTACCCAGTAACCGACAAAAAAGTAGGCTAGGGCGGAAAAGCCAAAGTCGGTCATGATTTTAGCCAATGCATTCACCTGATTTTTATGGCGAACTGTGCCGACTTCTAAAAAGGCAAAACCGGCGTGCATGGCAAACACCATGACAGATCCCATTAACAAAAATAGGGTGTTGGCACTTTGTGCCAGAGTATCGATGGCGCTACCGATGCTATCCATATAATGCGTTCTCCTTCATGCCTTAAAGTGGTGCGGTGCTGCACTATTTTGGTGCTTTAGTTGTTGTTACCTGTCCGGCATGGTGCATCTCTGCGCTGGCCAAATGGCGGTCAACGCTTGATAGTCGGGGGATGGGAAGGATAAAAGCCGAACATGATCCCTGCCTCATGCGGATGGTTTGTCTCCATCAGAGACCCACATGCAGGTAGCTGCATAAATGATGCCAAAATGTTGATAGCGGTGTATCGAGAGGGATCCCTGCCGGGCAAACTGAATGATGAGCACCATACGGTTAATGATTAGCGCAAGTGTCCGCTAATCATGCGATACACCGACAATTAAGCGGTTGAGTCTGATGTTGTAGACTTTTTTTGCGGGATTTCTTCTATTTCTACAATTTTAGAACGGCTCATTACTACCTTCCAGCGCTGGATATGTGGCGGCTTCTGGCCTTGGATTTCACGAGTAACTAGATTGATGAGATAGCGCTTTTCAACAGGGTGACGGGCTACTTGTCCTTCTTTTAATTGGTAGACGTGGTGAGATCCTTTTTCCATCAGCTTGGCCAATAAGCTTAAATCTAGCTGTAGCGTCTCGCGGGTTTGCTCATAACCGCTTAAAAAGCGAGTCGGTAGCATGCGCGAGTGGCTGCCATAGTGCATTACCACTTCTTCTTTTTGGGTTACGCTGGCGTGGCGAGCCGCTAGAATCTCTTCTTTAAGCTTGGAGGGGCGACGGTAATCGAACCACTCAAGCTGGCGCCCCACCAGTTGATTACTGTGTACATCAAAATATTGCCGCCGCCATTTTGGGCGCCCTTTACGTAACCAACGCCACAAAGTGTTACGCAAGTCGTCTTTAAATATTTCACGCAGTGCATACAACAATGCTAGCAATAAAATAACCAGCAACGAGATGCTGCCCAGCGTCTCACGTACTTCAAATACCGCTAACGACATTGTCGTCATCACCACGGCGGTGACGCCGGCTTTCAGCATTTTTTCTTCACCGCCCCCCAGCTCTTGGGTTTTTTCTTTTAAGGTCACCGGATACTCAATAAGGCGGCGCAACAGGCGCATTTTATTAGAAATACGCGATAAGGCTTCGGTAGTGTGACTCGAGTTGTATTGTTGTGCTACGCGGTGCTGATGTTCAACCTCACAAACTTCTAAGAGCAGTGTTTTGGCCGTTTTATATTCTTTACCGCGGGGTAAGTGAGCCACTAGCGACAACAGCCGTTGCTCGGTGGACCACGATAAATAATTATCAATGTTGACGTAATATTTGCGCAGGGTTTGATCGTTAGGAACAGTACGGCGCAAACGCCGTAAAATATCTTGTGCCAGTGCAATCAGCTCTTCGATCGACTCTTGGCTTGCTCCGTCTTTTTCGTTACGCAACACGTGACAAGAGTGCTCTAGACCAATGGCATATTGGTAGGCATATAAACTAAGGCTTAGACGATACTGTTCGGAGGAAAGTTCGCCGCGGCGTGCTAAGCGACTGTGGATCAGCGGTAAGTAGGGACGATCACTAAAGTAAGTACGCTGTACGTGAATAGCGCTGTGATAAAACTCTTCTTCTGGGACTACCTTCGTATTGAGATCGAGCTCTTTAGGTACGAATACATAAATATCCAGCTGGTGCTCGGTCGCCTCCCGCAGAATACGAGATATTTTAAGAGAAAAACCGTCTTTACGTTCAACGCTTATCACAAATTAGAATCATTCCATAAACATGAGTAATGACAATATATTAACGCATTTTAATCGGTGGCGCTCTCGATTGCTGGTAACCGTTTACTATGCACGCTAAATAAAGAAAAAAGGTGGTGTAATGAGCTAGAGCTGTGTTTTTTTTACAGCGCACATAAGCAAAGCTTGAGTCAAGGTAGTGATTGCGGTGACAATGACGTTTTACGTGGGAATATCAGCATGGCTTTTCGTATTCGTTATCATTATCGTAAGCAGCCCAAAGACATCGGTTACGCCAATGACAAGCACCGCAGTGTGTATGACGCGGTAGCAAGCGCAGAAGGAGTCGACTTAGCGGAGTTTCATCGTGTAGAAAGCCAATTGGCCAATGTGTGCCGTAATGATCGTAAAACGATGAAGGACTTTCGTGAAGAGTATTTTCGAAAGCTCGGTTTTAGCGATGTGGTTATAGAACGCGAAGAGTGAAGAGTAATGTAGACGCATACGTATTGTTTTTCGCCTCAAGCTCAGTGAAAGCTGCTTGGTGTGTTGGTTCTTCAGCTAAGAGTTCCGTTGTCTGAGCTAATTTTGCGAGTTGAGAATGTAAAGTTTTAATCCGTAGTTTACGATAAATAGTTATTTCAGGTTTGGCACAGTAATCATCCATAGGTGGTGCCAAATGAGACTGCCATGATGACGTGGCACCCAACAGCTAATGGATTATCTGTGGAACAAATTCAGACTTTTTTTGGCTACCATAAAGCGCATATGCAGTTATTGCACAGTATCGGTTTTAGTGGGCTATGTAAGAGTAAAAAGCTAGAAGCGCTAACAGCTCTTTGCGCAGATTTACTTAAAGTAGATAGTTCGGCTATTTGGGTCATGGGGCCCGGTGGAAGCAGCTTGAGTCGAGAGCAGCGCTATCAGCCGCAAGCTGGGCATCATTATGCACCTTATCATTTAGAGCGAGCTCAACACCCGCTCTATTTTAGTGCGCTGGAGGCCGCCGAAATTTTATTTACCCACGACGCTACGCAAGACTCCCGCACTCGTTCCTTGCGGGATAATACATTACATACAGGCTGTTCGATGTTGGCCATGCTGGATGCCCCTATTTATGACGGTAGTCGGTTATGTGGCGTGTTGTGCCTAGAAAGTCGCGAACCGCGTCACTGGAGCTTGACCGATATTGCCTGTGTGGCCGCCTTTGCCGATACCATTAGTTTGATTAATACCCATGAAGCGTGGTTGAAGAGCCGTAAAGAGCTGGATTACATTACCCATCATGACGATTTTACGGGGTTGCTGAATCAGCGCTCACTACAGTATCGCGTTCAACAGTTAATTAGCCAACGAAATCCTCCGCAGTTTGCCTTACTTTGGTTTGATATCGATCGCCTTAATGCCATTAATAATGGCATGGGGGGGCAGGTTGGCGACGCTGTAATTAGTGAAATAGCATTGCGCTTAAGAGGCGTGTTATTGCCTGGCAAGGATCTAGTGGCGCGGGTAGGGGGGGATGAGTTTGCCATGCTGTACCGTTTTACGTCAGCAACGGACGATATACGTGAAGCGGTCGCGACTATTATGGCCACCATCAATCAGCCGGTTCAAGTTGGACAGCAAAGCCTTGCTGTGAGTACCAGCGTGGGCATTGCTATTTTCCCTGATGATACCGAGGACTTGGCGACGTTAATTCGCTATAGCGAGTCGGCCATGTACCAAGCCAAAGCCTATGGTCGCCGGCAAGCTCAGTATTTCAATCAAGATGTATCTGCCTCAGCTAAGGCAAGCTTTCTGATGGAGCATCAATTGATTGAAGCGATTTCCAATCATGATCTGAGTGTTTTTTATCAGCCGATTATGTCTGGCGATGCACAGAGCATCGTGGGTTGTGAAGCTTTAGTACGTTGGCAGCACCACAGTTTGGGTTTTTTATCTCCCGGCGAATTTTTACCTCTAGCGTATGAAGTTGGCTTAATTGCTGAACTCGATTTTTGGGTGCTGGAGCAGGTCTGTAAGGATATTAAATTAAGTCGAGATCGAGGACTCGCCATGCCAATTGTCGCCGTTAACTTGTCGGCAGATGCTCTGGTTGACCCTTTGCTTACGGATAAAGTTTGGGATTTGCTTGAACAATATCAAGTGCAGGGCTCCCAGTTAGAGCTTGAAATGATTGAAGACGCTATTAAAGATGATTCAAGCCTGCTGCAACAAACGCTAGAGCAACTGGTACGGATGGGCATCAAGCTTTCCATCGATGACTTTGGTACTGGTTATTCCTCACTCCTACGACTGAAAAATTTGCCGTTTACCACCCTTAAAATTGATCGCTCTTTTATTGAAGATTTGCCCAAAAGTGCCGATGACTGTGCCATAACGTTGTCGATATTAGGGATGGCAAAAGGGTTGGGCGTATCTGTGGTTGCTGAAGGGGTAGAAAACGACGAGCAAGAACGTTGGTTACAGCAACAAGGCTGTAATTATCTGCAAGGGTTTAAATACTACAAGCCAATGCCACGGGATGATTTATTTAAAGTGCTAATAGGTGTTAAGTAATAAATTCTCACCTAAGTGTTCTGCATTATACAAAATGTACAGCCCGTCACACTCTCCGTTTCTCCCCCAGAAAGTTTCCGATAATGGAAGCCGAGCGCGCCGTGCATACCTTACCGGCAGAAAATTGCCATTGCGATGAACGTCTATGCAAAGGCTAGATATTTATATCTAGCCTTTGCTATTGTCTAGCAGGCCTTTATGAGGCTAGTGCTAACGATAGTTGATAAACATGAATACAAAAGGAATCAGGAAATATGACACCATTGAAAATGTTATTTGCCTCGGCGCTGCTGTTGGGCTCTGCCGCAGTGTCTGCTCATAATTATCATGCGGGGGAGCTGGATATTGCCCACCCTTGGGCTAGGCCATTGCCGCCAGTGGCAACAGTTGGCGTTACCTATTTTACTGTGACCAATAACGGTGACACAGATGATGTGCTATTGAGTGCCGAAAGCCCGGTCGCCGAAACAGTAGAAATGCATACCCATGTCAAAGAAGGTGACATGATGAAAATGCGTAAACTGGAAGCATTAGTGGTTCCCGCTAAGGGTGAACTGACTCTGGCTCCAGGCGGCCACCACTTAATGCTAATGAACCTTAAACAAGTGCCAGTAAAAGGCGAACGCTTCCCAGTAACGCTGCATTTTAAACAAGCGGGTACCGTGGAAATTGAGGTAGCGGTTGACACTAAGCCAGCAGAAAAACACGATGGTGAACCCCAGCACAACCATCACTAATTAAGCGAAATATAATATTAGGGGGGCTTCCCCTAATATTTAAACTCTAGTTAGCGCTATGCATCAGTAGTTTATGCACTTTTTTGATGCAAATATCTTCAACATAATCAAGTTCTTCCTCTCTTGCCGACTCTGCTGCAACTGTACTGGTCACGCCTTCTTGCAGCCATAGACACTGCGCATTATGTGCAATCGCCTCTAGTGTAATTTGGGCTGCAAATTCGCCACGACGAAACACATTGATAAGATCTACTTGCTCTAGCTCTTCTAGAGAGCTCACACACGTCTTCCCTAAAATAACAGCTCCGGCTAGCTGTGGATTAACGGGATGTACATCAAAGCCATGCGTTAATAAATACTGCATCACGTCGTAGCTGGCGCGTTCTGGTCGATTAGAGGCACCTATTAAGGCAATGCTTTTTGTTTGACTTAATATGCGTGCCAAACGCCGTTTTTCGAGCGGTTTGAGTTCAAGTTGATCCATCATGTATCCCTAGTGATAAGAGCGCCTTACGCCATACGTTCGTTGCTCGAAGAACTGCGGTCTTTCTTTATCGTATAGCGTACGGCATATAGCTTACGACTGCTTTAAGCTTTCGAGCCATTGGCGTAATTGCCCGGCTGACAGTGCACCAGACTGACGCGCTACTTCTTTACCGTGGTGAAACGCAATTAAGGTAGGAATAGAACGAATGCCAAACCGAGCCGCCGCCGCTTGATGAGCTTCGGTATCTAGCTTAGCGAGTCGGAGCTGGCCGCTCATGTCACCAGCTGCGGCGCTAAATACGGGCGCCATTTGCAGACAGGGGCCACACCAAGGAGCCCAAAAGTCGACCACCAGCGGCAAAGTCTCGTTGGCTAATAACCTGTCCAGCTTAGGGCCGCCCAGAGTGAGTGCCTCAGACGGGACTAGTTCTGCTTTACACTTGCCGCATAACGGTACTTGCTGTAGACGAGTGCTGGGCACGCGATTTTTAGCGTCGCAACCCGGACAAATCAATAAGTGTTCACTCATCATTACATCCAGTCGGCAAGCGCATAAGTCAGCGTATGTTGCTCGCCTACCAGTTCGAGTTGCTGGCCGTGATTATTGACAGAGGCACCATTACTCAGGGTATGAAGCACGGCGGCTTCAACTTCTTGTTCTGCAGGAGAGCAGGCCATTTTTGTGCTGGCCAGTGGATCTGCCTTAATGCGATTTTTTTCTAAGGTGGCACTGCCAAAGAAGCGGTTACAGCCCGCTAAACCATTAATAGAGAAGTGCTCACCAATCTCTAGATCAGACTTAATATTGGTGTTTATGGTGGTGCCATCAATGGCAACTAAGTTCCAGTGATGATGCTGTAAGTCAGACTCAGTCACCTTAAGGCCACCACTGCAAGCGGTGATAAGTAGAGTGCTGGCGATCACTATGGCTGTTTTCATAACGGCTCCTTTATTGATTATTTTTGTTTAACGCAGGCATGAATATCTGCATTCTCACATTATGATACGGATGATCTTAAGCAATAATAGTGAACAGTTAGCGATGTTTTTTCAAGGAAAGCCGGCTGATCCTCGTTGTAGCGTCAACAAACTGAGCTTAATGTGATGATAGTCGCATCGAACAGTCAATAATGGCGTAAGCAATCGTATTTAGCGAATGGCAACCTTTAGTCATGAGGGATGGGGGTACTATGCAAGTGAGTATTTTGGCGGGTAAAGCCGCGATGCTAAATGAGCACATTAGCAGTGCTATTGATAAACGGCTGATCCCTAAACGGCAGTTTTGTGGCGTTACGGGACTCGTTGAAGATGCTCAAGTATCATTGCAGTTTCATGGTGGGCCCGAGCGAGCGTTGCATTATTATCCCCGTGAGCATTACTCTTTTTGGCAAAGCTGGTTTCAGGGTATGGGATTAAATAGTGCGGTGTCGTTGTTCGGCCCTGGCGCCTTTGGCGAAAATATTTCTGGCATTGGCTTAACAGAGCAAGATGCCTGTATTGGCGATATTTATCGCCTAGATGATGCCTTAATTCAGATTAGTCAGCCCCGCTCGCCGTGCTATAAACTCAATGCTCGCTTTGGCTGCGATTTTTTTTCGGTCGTGGTGCAAGCCAATGGTCGTACCGGCTGGTTATGGCGGGTGTTAGAAACTGGCGAGGTAGGGCCAGAGGCGACTTTAACGTTAGAAGATCGCCCGCACCCGCAAATGACCGTTAAGCGAGCCGGCGACATCGTATTTAATCAGGCATTTAGCCCAGACGGGCTGCAAGAGCTGGCAACACTCGCGGGGTTATCACCGAGTTGGCAGCAGAAGGCGAAGGATTACTTAGCTGCAGGCCAAGTTACCGACTGGAGCATGCGACTATTAGGGCCAAGCCCAAAGGGCTGCGGTCAGCCGTTCCCCTACGGGTAGCTATAAGCCGTCAGCGATCAGATAAACTAAGCCCGACAAAGACGGTATCTGTGTTTAACTTACGGCGTACAGCGTAAGGCGTGTTGCTGCTCTTTAGCTGAGAGCTTACCGCTGACAGCTTACGGCTGTGTTTTAAGCAATCACTTCGACCTGTTGACCGTTGAACTCGACTTGCTGACCGATGATGATTTTACAACGCTTACGCAGTTCAACTACGCCGTTTACGGTCACTAACCCATCATCGATGACCATCTTGGCCATAGCGCCAGACTCGCACCAGCCCTGTACTTTTAATAGGTTATGCAGCGGAATAAAGGGGTGGCCTTCTAGGCTGAATTTTTCTTGCATCAGTATTTACCTGGGATAAAAATAGTGCGTAATGGTAACACCGACTCAGGCTATGCGGGTAATAGCAGGCGATTAAAATTTGAGTATTAGGCCTTTGTTATTTACCTGCACACTAGGCATTATTAACGGACTCACGTTTGGCTGGTGATCCTCGCCTATACTAGAATCATCAGTTGTCGCTCAGGCTCATCACTAGGCCGCCCTTCCATCTCGTATGAGGGTAAAGTCGCTGTGTTGTCTAACCGCATGGAAGGTAGGGATATCATATATGGCAGGGATAGGTTTCGACCTGAAAGGTCTGTTTACCGGCGCCAACCGCAGTCGCAGATAGTGTGCTTGTTATTTAGTTATTAGTTCAAGAGGTGCTTATGTCCGGACTTTTACCCCATGTCGATCCCGAAGGCCTACTGGAATATTCAGTGGTGTATACCGATCGTGCGCTTAATCATATGTCGCAACGTTTTCAGCAAGTAATGTGCGATATTTCTTCCAATCTTAAAGATATTTATCAAGCTCACTCCATCGTGGTGGTGCCCGGTAGTGGTACCTTTGGCATGGAAGCGGTGGCGCGTCAGTTTGCCACCGATCAACACTGTCTTATTATTCGTAATGGCTGGTTCAGCTACCGCTGGAGCCAAATATTTGCCGCTGGTAGCATACCTGCATCAGAAACCGTATTAAAAGCCCGCCCAATAGAGGCAGGACCACAAGCGGCCCTAGCCCCTGCGCCTATTGAAGAAGTAGTGGCGAACATCAAGGCCAATAAGCCCGGACTGGTGATTGCGGCTCATGTTGAAACGGCCGCCGGCATGATACTGCCCGATGATTACCTTAAAGCAGTGAGCGAAGCGATACATGAAGTGGGCGGTTTGTTTGTGCTCGACTGCATAGCTTCCGGTGCCACTTGGGTAGATATGAAGGCATGCGGTGTGGATATTTTACTGAGTGCCCCGCAAAAAGGCTGGAGCAGCTCGCCTTGCTGTGGTTTGGTGATGATGAGTGAGCGTGCCCGCACGCGCATTGAAACCACGCAAAGCACCAGTTTTGCTTGTGACTTAAAGCAATGGCTACAGGTGATGGAAACCTACGAGCAAGGTAGCCACGCTTATTACACCACCTTACCCACCGATGCATTGGCGCTCTTTCGCGATACCATTAATGAAACTGGCGGCTTAGGTTTTGCTGAAATGAAGTTGCGCCAGCAACAGTTAGGCGAAAGGGTGCGCGCCATGCTGGCGGCGCGGGGTATTAAGAGTGTGGCCGCCAACGGCTTTGCTGCCCCCAGTGTTATCGTGTGTTATACCCAAGATGCCGCTATTAAAAACGGCAGCAAATTTGCTGAAGAAGGTGTGCAGATTGCTGCTGGTGTGCCCTTACAGTGTGATGAGCCTGAAGACTTCCAAACCTTTCGTATCGGGCTGTTTGGCTTAGAAAAGCTGAAGGACGTGGCCGGTACTTTAGCCACTTTAGAGCAAGCGCTAGACAAGGTATTAAAAGACTAAGACTTATGCCGTTGTGTACCGTAATAATAAAAAGGCCGCCTCGAGCTAACACCATTCAGTTAAGCGTGTTTAGAGCGAATGGTGTACCGAGTTTTTGATATCCGAACGGTCCTACTCTTGGGCCGTTTTCTTTTTTCAGGCAAAA